>DASYRN010000259.1:0-13797 GCA_036004365.1 Binatia bacterium | reverse complement strand
TCTGACCCATTGCTCCTACCATCTGATTCCGATTTCGATCCAATTGTAGGCCTGCGCACAAACGAGTTCAAACTCGGCATTATCCAAGCGGCACGCCATCCATTACTTTGACCTAGTGGATTCCTATACTAGGCAGCAACGAGGTTACGCCGGGTCAGAAATGCTCACAAGCAGAAGGAACCAGAGGTCAGGTAAACGAGGGATTGGAATAAGCTGGGGTTAGCATGCGAGGGAAGTATGGGCCATGGACCTTGCCGCGGCTGTGTGTGACCTGTTGTCTCTTCAGGGCAGCCCCATAACCCATACCTGGTCCTCCCTCTATCCGCTGGTCACTCGCATTTTGGCCAGCGGAAGACCGCAACTTTCAGCGTGGTAAGCCACCTTAGAATTTGCCTACCTTGAGGAAGTTTAATAGAGCGAATGAGCACAAGCGTCAAATATCTTTTTGGAATAGTCCTTGTATGACGCGGAGGTTATAGGATATTCCCCACCTTGAAAAAAGTCAGATTTGCACTGAGCTCAAGGAACTGCTATTCGCTTAAATAGGAGCAGCCGTGAATTTCACCCAGCTCATGGCCTTTGAAACGGTTGCCAGGCAAGGCAGTATTACGAAGGCCGCTCAACTACTTCGTGTCAGCCAGCCGTCGGTTTCCAAACATCTTAAAAATTTGGAGGAACGCTATCGCGTAAAGCTTTTCGAGAGAAACGGCGGCGCCATGGAACTTACAGATGAGGGCCGTACTTTCTTGCGCCACGTCAATGCTATTCTTTTCCATCTTGAAAAGTTACAAGAGGAAGTTAAACGTCCCGCGGATTTATCCAAGTCAGATCCCCTCAAGGTCGCGGGAAGCTACGCTGCGTCGGCACACCTTCTTCCTTCTCTGCTGGCGCGCTTTGAAAGAAAGCACAGAGAGACACCTATTATTCTTCGAACCGGCTCAACGAGAAGCGTTAAGGCCATGTTGCTGAATTCAGAGGTTGAGGTCGCGGTGTTAAATGCAAGCCCCGTGAATCCCAATCTCGCCAGCGAGCCATTCCGAGAAGAAAAACTCGTCATGTTCGCGGCACCGAATCATCCACTGGTGAGAAAAAAAGTACTGAGCTTATCGGAACTCAACAAGGCGCCCTTTGTAAGCACAGGGGGGAAGGGAAGGGCAAGCACAACGGAGCAAATCCTCAAGCGTTTTGTGGACCAAGGACTGAAAGCCAAGGTAGCCGTACGCTGTGCCACTCCGGAAGCTGTAAAAGCGATCGTGAAGAACGGAATAGGAGTCGGAATCTTGTATAACGATGTGGTCACTCCCGAAATTAGAAGGAAGGTTTTTAAACGGCTAGAGTTGCCGGGGCTTAGATTGGCTGGGAAAAGCCACATCGTGTATTACAAGGACCGACCCCTCTCACCCCACGCACGAGAATTCCTGGCTTTACTGCGTGGAAAGGCCGATCCAAGAGTAGCTCAAAAGGACTCACCGCCAGACGGTGGCATCATCGCGACGAAATCCGCCCCTACACTCTGAAAAATAAAAAAAGCCCCCGAGAAATCGAGGGCTTAAAAGTGGAGCGGGTGATGGGGATCGAACCCACGACCTTATGCTTGGCAAGCATACGCTCTAGCCAGCTGAGCTACACCCGCAGTAACTGACTGCCTACCTGAAACCTCACCTGTTGTCAATGTAACTACGGTCGTCCAACAGCAGCCCTGCGCTGCAAGAGGCGGAAGAATTGAATATGGTAGCTCACTCCAGACCAAACAGCGACTGCGGCGGCTATCCACAGGAAATAAATCCCCACGACGTAGAAATCGAAACCGAGATAGGGATAATGGACCGCCAAGGCAAAGACCGCGATGGCTTGCAGACTGAATTTGTATTTTCCCATCTCATCAGCTTCCATGACAATCCCGTCTGTCAGCGCAATACCTCGAATAACGGTGACCGCAGTCTCTCGGGCCACGATAGCCACAACCAGCCAAGCGGGCAAGTTTGGCTCGCCCGGGCGGTCCATCGCGGCCAACATGATCAGGGCGGCGACCACCATCAATTTGTCCGCCAAAGGATCCAGGATCTTCCCTAGGGCGGAAACTGTGCGCTGGCGGCGGGCGAGGTAGCCGTCAAAAAAATCCGTGAGAGAAGCGAAGAGAAAGAGAGACGCGGCAAGTAGGGCGGAGACCGCATCTGTGAATGTTAGAAGGTAGACGAGGACTGGTATGATGGCGATGCGAAAAAAACTGAGAAGGTTTGGCAGTGTCCACATCGGCGAGCCTGGCGAAGACAATGAGTCGGCGACTCACCCTATTCCCTGATCGAGATGGTTCCACTCCCGCGATAGCCGTCGAGATACGTCATGACACGACGGATGTATTCCCGCGTCTCTAAGAAAGGAGGAACGCCTCTATGCCTCTCGACCGCCTTAACTCCCGCGTTATAAGCCGCCAGGGTCAGATTGAGATCCCCTTGATAACGGTCGAGCAGCAACCGCAGATGACGCACTCCGCCATCGATATTTTCCTCTGGATCATAAGCGTTGTTAACGCGGTGAAGCTGAGCGGTCTCTGGCATGAGCTGCATCAGACCTTGGGCTCCTTTATGAGAACGGGCTTGAGTATTGAAATCAGACTCTACTTTGATTACCGCACGGACCAGATGCGGGTCAACTCCGTAGCGGCCTGAAGCTGACCGAATCATCGGCTCAAACACAACTGGGGTTGCTAACGATCTAACAGCACCTCCCCTCCCTCGCTCTGTAAGGATCGCGCGGTAGTGAGAGCTCGTAGGCGCGTTGGTAAAATGGATGACTCCCCGTGAATCTCTATAGGCATAAATATCGGCTCGGCTCTCCCCGCACGGCGTAAGAAGCTCTATGAGAAAGGCAAAGAAACATGCTCGCAGTATCGTTTCGCTTCTGAGATTGGGCATAAAATGGCGCTAAAATAACCTCTTTAGACCTTTGCTGTCAAACTTATTTAAAACGTGGGAGTGGATCTTTTTGCGGTTAACGGCTACAGGAGAGTCATATCCAGACATTGCTGGGATCTGTGGAACGCAAGGGATATGCCATAGGGTAAGTAACTGTTTTTTAAGAGAAACAGTGGCGGAAACTCAACAATTAAAAGACGTTTTTGACAAAAAAGTAACGCCTTTGGCCTGCAAAATGACGCTCTACCCAAAAATATCTGGAAGGCTAGAGTGACGGAATTTATAGAGGTTGTTGAAGAAACCTATCTGGGACCAGTCAAAAAGGTCTCACGCAAGACGCGCGAAAAATCAGCCCTTCGGCAGAGTTTATCCTGAGCAGCGGAGTCGAAGGGCTCAGGACAGGCTGAGGGGAGGCGTATGAGCGAACTGAGGTATGATTTTTTTCAACGGGGTGTATAGATCTTAAACGAGAAGCTTCCCGGATATTAGCTTTTCGATCAAAGGTAAATCCCCCTCAAGGAAATCTAATTCTCCTAGATCTTTCACATTCAGCCATCGCACGCGCTCAAATACTTTATTACAGACTGAGCCCCAGTAGGTTTCGATCTTGAAGAATATGAGATTCACTATTTGATCCGGATAGGAATGGCTGTGGCGAAAAACTTCCCCGGCTGATTGAACCTCAATTCCCAATTCCTCCTTCAGCTCCCTTCGCAGAGTCGCCAAGTCATTCTCTCCATTCTCGACCTTCCCTCCGGGGAACTCCCACTTGAGCGGGAATGAACCGCCATCTTTTCTCTGGCACACGAGAACGCGGTCACCTTGATAAATCAAACCTGCTACGACTCTAACCGGCACACCCTTTGTCTACTGAATCTTTTCTCTCTTTAGAAGCACGCAGCTGCCATAGATGATACTCTGTGTAGAACAAACTACCTCCCAACCCTCTTTCCCCATTTCATTCAAAGCAGCCTCTGACAAATCACTCGCCTGAAGGATTCGATATTCAAATTGGCGCATAGTTTTCTCTCCTTATAGATGACGGCATCGCGGATGCTAGGTGAATTTGGCGCGCCCGGAGGGACTCGAACCCCCAACCCTCAGATCCGAAGTCTGATGCTCTGTCCAATTGAGCTACGAGCGCCCGATACCCGAACAAGAGATGAACCCAAATCCTGATCAGCGGAAATAGACAACGCGGAATCCTTTTTCTGAAAAGAATCGCTCCAAGCCTTTGGGTATCTCTCCATCTGTGAGGAGCAAGGAGCGGCGGGGGA
Organism: Binatia bacterium; assembly: GCA_036004365.1. Lineage (GTDB taxonomy): Bacteria > Desulfobacterota > Binatia > UBA9968 > UBA9968 > DP-36. The sequence goes on along the minus strand of DASYRN010000259.1, from coordinate 9,605 downwards.
GAAAAAAACCGGATAGTGTAAGGACCAAATGATCATTGGCCCGGCCGTGGTTAGCGGGGAACCGGTGCTGCCGGTAGGTGGTCGGCTCTCCAATCGAGTCCAGCAAGCGCGAGATAAGATCCCGGGACGACAAAACTCGGAGATCGAGGTCAACCAAACGAAGCCCTTCCGCCGTCTCCAAAGCTCTTTTCACCTCATGACCCACCGGCCGAAAGAGGAGAGCCATCCTCTTTCCGCCAAATTCGAATAATCTATCTATCTTGAAGTCCATGGAGATTCCCTCCCACAACTGCAGAGAGACTTGATGGTTGGATAAGGAGGAGATCCCGTAAACCTCAAGAACCCCATCTACTAATGCGCTCTTCTCGGCCGGCCAAGTTTGAATCTGTCGCTGCACGGAGGATTCCGAGGCTGCTGAAGCATTCGATGCGCTAGCGAGAGAATTCAATAGGCGAATTTCTTTCAGATTCAATCCCTTGCCGGAGAGATAGTCTCTCAAATAATCGGGTGTTTGAGCCGAAGACTCGACGAGGCTGATAATGAGCATTTCGTGATTACTTCTACTGCCTTGCGGTTCGGCAAAGATCCAATCTCCTTTGACCAGCACGCCTAATCCCGCATCCTGGATAACCACTGGCCGGTCAGCCGGCAGGGATTGAAACCCTAGTTGAGATAGAAGACTGTCTACCGCTTCATGAAGAGAAGTATCCCGCTTTGCGGAGACGATGCGGGTGGCCGAATTTTCCTTCTCCATTTGGCTCTTTAGAGTAGGCGGCATGCTGCCCTTTAGATCCAGGATAACTTTTTGCGCTCTCCTTGGATTTTCAATAACGGGAAACGACCCACGGTCGACTCGGACTACCCCCTCTTGGAGTGGTAATGCCTCTACGCCTGTGCGATGAACCTCGTTCCCCAATGCCACCATGATTTGCTCTAACAGCGGAATATTTTCCTGCAGCGGAAGTTTATCTCCGCGCTCACTCGCTATCGAATCCTCAGAGGATTTTTTAGCCCTCGCCGGGACAGCAACCGTGGAGCCTCGAACGCGGCCGGGAGCAACGCGGCCCGGAAGAAAGAGCGGCTCACCGACAAATAGAATATCCCAATTTTTCTTCTTTGGATTCATATCCTGCACTTGTTTGATGACGCTGAGCATCTCTGCTCCGTCCTTGATTCCCTGTTCACGCAGAATTTTGTATAGATGCTCACCCGACCTGACTCTATGGATCTTCGCCTCACTCTCGGTGCTGGGCGAAATTTTTATGCCGAGGAGTTCGTCCAGCCGGATAGGAATAAAAACAGTATCTCCAACCTCTAGAGACTCCGGATTTTTAAGATGGGGATTCAGGGCGCCAATAATCAACACGTAGCGGGCAAACTGTTTCTCCGGCAGGCTCTTCTCTTGAATCAAGAATTTCCATAGAGAGTCTCCCGGAGCTACAACCCTTTCCTCCCCTTCCACGTGCTCTCCTTGATATTGACGCGTCTTGATGGACTTACGCAGTTTCAACTGGGCCGACTCCTCTTGCGGAGTCGTGGCCGGCCCCTGGGCCCCCATCGGATCCGGAAAAGAGACTTGAAAAGATAGACTGAGAGCTAGGATGACGAGGCTTCTTGAATCGTAAGGTTTCATCTCACCCTCCATACCGTTCCTCCGGCAGCGTCTTCCAATGTAATCCCCTTATCTTCCAGCTCCTGGCGAATTCTATCTGCTTCCTGCCATCGTCTTTCTCTGCGCGCCTGGTCCCTCTTGCGAATCAGACTCTCAACGGCTTCCGGCGAGAGTCCCTGTTGGAGGATCCAACGCTCTCGCCTTCTTTCGAAAAACCTTTTGGGTTCGTCTGGCAACAAACCCAGTACCTCTGTGATCTTTCTCAAGGCGGCGACCCTAGCGCGGACATCGCCGACCTTCCCCTCGTCCAACAGGCGGTTCAGCGAACGCACCTCCTCGAAGATCAAGGCCAACGCCCTGGGAGTATTGAAGTCATCGTCCATCTCTTGGCGAAATAGATCGAGCAGCGCAGGATCGGGTTGAATCGCGCCGTTGGCCCCTGAAAGCACGCCGCGCTCCAGCAGCTCATAGATCCGCTCCACTCCCTTTTCCGCCTCCTCCAATCCTTCGATGGAAAAATCCAAAGGACTCCGGTAGTGGCTGCCCAAAAAATAGTGCCGTAGCGCCACAGCTTCATGATCTTCAAGGATCTCTTTGATCGTGAAAAAATTGCCGAGCGACTTCGACATTTTTCTTTGGTCGATCTGGAGAAGCTCGTTGTGTATCCAGTAGCGTACAAACGGGACGGCGAATGCGGCCTCGGATTGTGCGATCTCATTCTCGTGATGAGGAAAAATCAAATCCGTTCCGCCGCCGTGAATGTCGAAAGGCTGCCCGAGATATTTCGTGCTCATGGCCGAACACTCTATATGCCAACCCGGGCGGCCTTTTCCCCACGGGCTTTCCCAAGACGGCTCTCCCTCTTTGCTCGCTTTCCATAACGCAAAGTCCATAGGATGCTTTTTGCGCTCGTCGACCTCGACTCTGGCTCCTGCCTCCAACTCCTCGAGCCGCTTGCGCGAGAGCTTTCCGTATCCCGAAAAATGGTTCACCGGAAAGAAGACATCACCTTCCACGCGATACGCCATTCCTTTTTCTTCGAGCCGCCGGACCAGCGCGATGATCTCCGCAATGTGCTCCGTAGCTTTGGGCTCTTCCGTCGGAAGAAGAAGCCCGAGTGCCCTGCTATCGTTTTGAAACTCCGCGACGTAGCGCTTGGCAATCGCTTCCGCCGTCGTGCCTTCCCGGTTGGCCCGCTGAATGATCTTGTCGTCCACATCAGTGAAGTTGCGCACGAACACGACGCGGAAGCCGAGAAAACTGAGATACCGATAAATCACATCAAATGTCAAAAGGGCGCGCGCATGCCCAACGTGAGAAGAATCGTAGACCGTGACCCCGCAAACATACATGCGCACCTCTCCGTCCTTCAGAGGAACGAACTCCTCTTTTTCTCCGGAGAGCGTGTTGTAGATTCTAAGAGCCATAATCTGTTCTCATCTTACGGATCGGTAGCTAATTTGCAAGGAATTTTTTCACATCCAGGACTTGCGAATTACGACAAAAAGACATAGAGAGACACTATGAAATTTGGAGCTCCGTACGAGGATTTGCGTGAACTCATTTCGGCACTCGAGAAAGACGGAAAACTCCTACGCATCCGGAAAGAAATCAACAAAGATACCGAGCTTCATCCTCTGGTCCGCTGGCAGTTCAGAGGACTGAAGGAAGAAAACCGCAAGGCCTTTCTCTTTGAGAATGTAACGGACTCGAAACGAAGGAACTATCACGGCTCCGTGTTGGTGGGGGGGCTCGCCGCCTCGTCCGCGATCTATTGTCTCGGCCTGAAGTGTTCGGCCGAAGAGGTGGCGGACCGCTGGCTGTACGCGATGGATCATCCTCTCGAGCCGCAAGTCGTAAGCCACGGCCCGGTCCAAGAAGAGATTCACAAGGGCAAAGAACTCCTGAGCCACGGAGGGTTCGCGGAATTTCCCATTCCTATTTCGACTCCCGGCTTCGACAACGGCCCTTACATCACCGCGGGCCATTGGATCACCAAAGACCCGGAGACCGGAAAGAGAAACGTCGGCAACTACCGCGGACTTATCAAGAGTCCCGCATTGAGCGGCATTATGGCCGGCACGCCTCAGGATCTTTCTAGCCATTGGGAAAAATGCCGCAAGAGAGGAATTCCTCTCGAGGTGGCCGTCGCTGTCGGCACCGTGCCAGCGGTTTCTTACACGGCGACGCAAAAAGTTCCGCCGACTATGGACGAGCTGGCTCTGGCAGGAGGGTTGGTCGGAGAACCGATTCGTCTCGTCAAATGCCAAACAGTGGACCTCGAAGTACCCGCCACAGCCGAAGTGGTTTTCGAAGGGATTATTCCGACCACGTATCTGGAGGAAGAAGGACCTTTCGGAGAATCGATGGGCTATGTGGACCCCAGAACGTTGAGCTGCGTGTTCGAGCTTACGTGCATCACGCATCGGAAAGATCCCATCTGGGTCTCGATCATCAGTCAGGTTACGCCCAGTGAAAGTTCTAAGATTAAGGCGATGGGAATGGCAACTCTCATCCTCCGCTTCTTGAGACAAAAAGGTTTTGCCAACGTTCTTGAAGTCTCGCTCATGGAGCCCCTCGTCAATCTCCGGCCCTACGTCGTTCTCAGAATGAAGAAGAGAGACGACCAAGAACCCTGGGGCGCGATGAACGCGCTATTGGAGTTCGGAGATAGAGTCGGCAAGCTGGTCATCGCCGTCGACGAAGACATCAATCCCCACGACCCCGTCGCCGTGACGTGGGCGATCACGCACCGCTCGCAACCACACAAGGACACCAAAATCGTCGGCGACCGACCCTTTGGCGCGACACCCATCGGAATGCTCGTGTCTCACCCGACCAGCCGCTACGACAATATGGAATCTTCGCTTCTGATTGACGCGACGCGTAAAGCCGATTTTCCTCCCCTCTCGCTTCCAAAAAGAGAATACATGGAACGGGCGCGTGAAATTTGGGAAGAGCTCGGCCTGCCTAAGCTGGAGCCGCAGGAGCCCTGGCACGGCTATTTCCTGGGATTATGGCCTGAAGAGTTGGATGAAGAAGCCAGGCTTGCAACTGCCGGCGCATACGATAAGGTCGGAGAAAAGCTGAGACAAACGAGAATGCCGGTGGGCGAAGGTGAGACGCTCGGCTCGATGAGAGCCAAGTGGGGGCGGACGCATTCAGGCCGGGCCCAATAGATATGCGGTTGCACAAGAGCAGAGACGAAACAGCTGCGGATACGACCGTCGACCAAGCGAATTGCAGGAAGTGACGAGCTTGAGCGGAATGGCTTCTTCAAGTCGCTAGGCACGGCACCATGAAACGGAAAATTGTCCTCAACGTCAACGGAGAACACTACGACCTCGAAATAGAACCGAACCGCCTGCTGCTGCAAACGCTGCGCGAAGATATCGGGCTGACGGGAACCAAAGAAGGCTGCAGCATTGGCGTGTGCGGCGCCTGTAGCGTGATCATCGACGGAAGACTTGTAAGCTCCTGTTTAACCCTGGCCATCGGATGTCACGCAAAAGAGATTACCACCATCGAGGGCCTGGCCAAGGACGGCAAGCTTCATCCGCTGCAACAGGCTTTCATCGAATACGGCGGCTTTCAGTGCGGCATCTGCACACCGGGGCAGATCATAGCCGCCAAAGCTCTCCTCGATGAGAATCCGCGACCTCGCGAAGAGGATGTTAAGGAATGGATGTCCGGCAACCTTTGCCGCTGCACCGGCTACTACAAGATTCTGGAGTCGGTGATGGCGGTGGTCAACGACAAGGTGAGCGCAGGGCACCAACCGGACAAAAAAAGCCGAGAGGCAAAGATCCAAAGCCTGGGTGTCTACAAGCCCCTTTCCAAAACCAACTAGACAGCGACGAGACCATGGCCAAGGCAGAGAGCTTTTCAGTTATCGGCCGCCCGATCCGGCGCGTCGAAGGATACGAAAAAGTAACCGGTGAAGCGGCCTATATAGCGGACATCGTTCTGCCCAAAATGTTGATCGGGAGAATTCTTCGCAGCCCCTTCCCACATGCGAAGATTCTGCGCATCGATACGAGTAAGGCCGAAAGGGTCCGCGGGGTACGATCCGTCGTGACCGCGGAGGATACGATCAAGAAGCCTTGGGGCGCTTTTTTCGCGGACCAATATCCGCTCTCGGTCGGCAAAGTACGCTACGTTGGCGAAGAGGTGGCCGCCGTTGCGGCGGTCGACCGCGACGTAGCCGAGGAGGCTCTCGAGCTCATCGACATCGAGTGGGAAGAGCTTCCCGCGGTCTTCGACGTCGAAGAGGCGATGAAAGAGGGCGCTCCACTCGTCCACGAAGACAAAGAGCGAAATATCGCCATGACCATCGATGTTGAGCGTGGAAATGTCGAGCTCGCCTTCGCGGAATCCGACCTGATCGTGGAAGACACTTTCGAGAGCACACCCCAGTGGCACTGCGCGATCGAAACCATCGGCAGCGTCGCGGAGTACTCGCCTAACGGCAAGTACACGATTTACATGAACACTCAGACTCTGTTCAACGCGCGTTATCGTGTCGCCGCCGCCTTGGGAGTGCGGGAGACCGATGTTCGCATCATCCAGAGCGCCGTTGGCGGCGGTTTCGGCGGAAAATCGTGCGACGATAATAACGCGCTCGTCGCCGCCATCCTGGCGCGCAAAGCGGCAAGGCCGGTCAAAATCGTCAATACACGTGAAGAAGAGTTCCTCGCTGGGAGCCGTCCCAGAGTTTTCATGAAGATCTCCGTTAAGATGGGCTTCAAGAAGGATGGGCGGATCAGAGCCAAACAGACTCGCGTGATCGCCGATAACGGCGCCTATTCGGCAAAAGCGCCGGCGATCACCGGCGTCGCTTCCCTGCGCCATGACACTTGTTACAAATATTCCGACGTGAAGACTCAAGCCTATCTAGTCTACACGAATAAGATTCCAACCGGCGCCTTCCGCGGCTTCGGCAATCCCTCCGCCGAGTGGGCCGTGGAGCAAACGATCGACAAAGCCGCCCACGAGCTCGGCATCGATCCACTCGAAATCGCCCGGATGAACGCAGCCGAGCCTGGCTACGTTTCGCCGCATGGGAACCGAGTGATCAGCTGCGAGCTCAAGCAGTGCATCGAACTAGCGGCGACAATGATGGACTGGAAAAACAAACGTGCCAACAAGAAGCCCAACACAGGGCTGGGGTTGGCCTGCACCGTTCACGTCAGCGGCAAGCGCCATTTCGGTGACTACGACGGCAGCTCCGCCACGATCAAGATCAACGAGGATGGCAAGGCGCTGATTCTCAGCGGCGAGGGCGAAGCCGGTCAGGGATGCTACACGACCATGTGCGCGATAGCTGCCGAAGAGCTTGGCATCCCGATCGAGGATGTGGAGATTTCGCGGGCTGACACGGATCTTACCACTTTCTGCCTCGGAGCCTTCGCGAGCCGGCTCACCTATATCAGCGGCAACGCGGTCCGGGATGCGGCTTCGAACGTCAAGCGACAGCTCTTCGAGCAGGCAGCTGAAATGCTGGAAGCCAATCCGGAGGATCTCGTCTCGCGCGACGGGCGGATCTTCGTCAAGGGCGCGGAGCACAAGGCGTTGACCGTTGCGGATGTGGCCCGCGCCCGGCTCTTCCGCAATGGCGGAGCGCCGATCGTAGCATCGGGAAAATTCGATGCCGACTCTGTTTTGCAGGATTCCACCCGCTACGGCAATGAATCGGGCGCTTACAACTACGGCTGTCAGGCGGCGGAAGTCGACGTGGACCGTGAGACCGGACAGGTGAAGATTCTTGAGTACGTCTGCGCTTCCGACTGCGGCACTGTGATCTACCCTATCGGCGCCGAGGGTCAAGTCGAGGGTGCGGTGGCGCAAGGGATCGGTTATGCGCTAATCGAAGGTCTAAAGATGGAAGACGGCCGGCCCCTTAACCCCAACTTTTCAGACTACCGGATCCCCTCCATGAGGGACATGCCTCCATTGGAACATGCCTTCGCCAAATCCTATGAGCCTACAGGACCTTTTGGAGCAAAAGGATTAGGAGAGCTGGGGATGGATCCCACGGCTGCGGTTATAGGCAACGCCATCTTCGATGCCGTCGGAGTCCGCATTAAGACGCTTCCGATCACGCCGGAAAAGGTCCTGAAAGCGTTGAAGGAGAAACAGAAAGAGAGGTAGGCAGAAGGCCATCGGCAGCATTCATACTGCTTACCGCCTACTGCCGACTGCGTACTGGATCAGTTATGGTTAAGTTCGATTATCTCGAGCCGGAGACTCTGGAAGAGGCCTGCGCGTTTTTGGAGCGGGACGGCGACAACGCAAAGCTGATCGCCGGCGGCACCGCACTTCTCATTTGGCTACGGATGAAGCTCTTGCATCCCCGGCTAGTCATCAGCCTCGCCAAGATACCGGGGCTCGATTATATTCGTTTCGATCCGAACGACGGCTTGCGGATCGGCGCTATGGTGAGCCATCGGGAGATCGAACGTAACCCGCGGGTCCGCGAACATTATCCGTTGCTGCACGAAACCTTCCGCAAAGTCGCCCAACCGCGGATCCGCAACATGGCCACCCTCGGAGGCAATCTCTGCCAGGGCGACCCGCTCACCGACCCCGGGGCAAGCCTGATCGCGCTTGACGCAGAAGTTACGCTCAGTAGCTCCAAAGGAAACAGAGTCGTGCCGTTAGAGCGATTTTTCATCGACTATTATCAGACCGATCTCCACCCCGGCGAGATTCTAACCGAGATTTATGTTCCGCTGCCCCCGGTTGGATCCCGCTGGTCACACATCAAATTTCTGCCCAGAAGCCAGGAGGACTTCGCCACGGTTGGAGTGGCGCTCACCTTGCGGCTGCAGGAAGAGAGCTGTGAGGATCTCCGCCTCGCGCTCAACTCTGTCGCACCGACCATCCTCCGAGCTAGACGAGCCGAGGAGATCCTGCGCGGCAACCCTGTCACCGACGGATCGATTCGTGATATGGCTCAAATCGCCAGCGAAGAAGTGGATCCTATCGATGACAATCGCGGCTCAGCCGAATACAAGCGGGAAATGGTGAAGGTCCTGGTTCGACGTGCTGCGCAGGCCGCTCTCCACCCGACGGTGTGACCGAGAATCTGCGCATTTTCCACGGGCTGATGAAGCAGACCGTCAGAGTCAACATCAACAATCAGGGGTACGAGGAAGAAGTTGAGCCACGTCTCCTTCTCTCGTTCTTCCTTCGCGAGAAGATCGGCTTGACCGGCACGCACGTCGGCTGTGTGATCGGCGAGTGCGGCGCCTGCACGGTGCTCCTCGACGGAAGACTCGTCAAATCCTGCCTCCTGTTCGCGGTGCAGGTTGACGGGAAAAGTATTGTAACGATCGAAGGCCTCGCGCAGGATGGTAAGCTCCACGACGTTCAAGAGGCGTTCGTCCGGCAGTACGGCCTTCAATGCGGCTACTGCACGCCCGGGATGATTCTGGCAACCTATTACCTTCTCAGTGACAACCCTGATCCCACGGAGGAGCAGATTCGCGAAGCGCTCGGCGGCAACCTCTGCATGTGCACGGGCTATGTTCAAATCATAGAAGCGGTGAAAGAAGCAGCGAAAAAATTAAACCGGTTGTGAATTTGAGTGCTTAGTTCTTAGTTCAAACAACTCAAAACTAAAAACTTAAAACTGCCTTACATGACTCAGAATAAATACATCGGCCGCGCGATTCGCAGCAAAGAAGCTCCGCGCCACACGACGGGACGCGGGCAATTCACCGACGATATTATCCTTCCGGGAATGCTTCAGGCCATTATCGTGCGCAGCCCGCACGCTCATGCCCGCATCGTAGCCGCCGATGGCGAGGCGGCACTGAAACTTCCCGGCGTCGTCGTAGTGATCACTCCTGACGACGTCAAGAAATTAACTCAGCCTTTCAAGCCCGGCCGCTACGCCGCGGGTCTTAGAAAGCCTATCCCAGAGTACGCGACCGCCATCGAAAAAGTCCGCTACATCGGCGAGCCTGTCGCCGCCGTGGCGGCGCGCGAC
>DASYRN010000258.1:0-3763 GCA_036004365.1 Binatia bacterium | reverse complement strand
CCCGACTCTGGCCTTACCACCAAACGGTGATTTAAAAGGCTCACACTCTGAGCGAGATAAACCCAGCGATCCCCCCGGGTGCGCTTGCCATACGTCGAAACGTGGTTGCCGTCCACAAACTCGACGCTTCCATTGGCGACGTTCTTGTGCGCGTCGTCCGAGCTGATGAAATAGTCGTACTCGACTTGGAGTCCATTCTTCTCCCATGATCCCGACTCGGCGATTACATGGAGAAACGTCAGGTGACTATCAGAACGATAAGGAAAATGAACTTTGTCCATGATTCCTTCCTCCTTATTTTTTTACCTTCTATCAGACGACAATAGTGGAATACAATTGCTAGGTCCCACTCCCGGGCTGTTTTTTCTTGAGCACCGCGGACCACTTTTCCGAGATTTGCTTTCTCTTGGCCGCGCTGAAGCGGTTCGGCGCGGCAAATTGATCTCTCCACGTAAACGGCCGGCACGCATCGACAAGTATTCTCCCCGATGTGTAGTCGCCCTTTTCGCGCTTTTCCGGTGGAACACGGGGATCGAGGTCCGAAGTCCAAGATCGCAAAATCTGCACCGACTCGCTCGGATCAACGCGGGTCGTCATTGCCCAGAGAACCTGCTTCAAGTCGGACGGATCGATGTCGTCGTCCACGGCAATGATGTAGCGGTACATGCTCGCGCCGGCTTGCAGTCCCGCCGTGGCGGTGAGCGCCTGCACCGCGTGTCCGGGATACTTCTGCTTGAGAGAGATCACGATCATGAGCGTGTGACAATGGCCCCAGACACCCTGAATATCGGATATCCCGGCGCTCTCCAAGTGCTCCCACACGCGCGCGGCGAACAAAGGAATACCGTAGCGCTCCGTGATGGGCAGCAGCGGAGGATTCCCCAAAAGGATCGGCTGGTGGCGGTGCATGATTCGTTTGACTCTCACCACACATTCCCGCCCGATGTGCGTGTAATAACCAGGCCACTCGCCGAACGGGCCCTCGAGGACCGACTCTTCCTCCAAAGGCGGAATCTCTCCCTCGAGCACAATCTCAGCAAACGCCGGCACCGGCAGGCCGGTGAGCGGCGGCTTGATCACCTCCACCGGAGCGCCGCGCAAGCCGCCTGCGTAATCGTACTCGGAGGCGCCGGCCTTGACTGCGGAAGGCCCGGCCATCCAGGTGGCCGGCTCACATCCCAAAACGATTGCAACCGGACAGGAACGACCCTGCTCCCAATACTGTCGCGCAATTTGTTTTCCGTGTTTGTGATCCAGTATCCAGAGACTCAGGCGGTTCTTTCCCTGAATGCAGGCGCGGTAAGTTCCCACGTTGACCCAGCCGCTCTGCGGGTCACGCGTAACGACCAAGTCGGCAGTGCCGATGTAGCGCCCGCCGTCCAGCTCGTGCCACTTCGGAGCCGGGAACAGCTCAAGATTGACTTCATCCCCGTCGATGACGTTTTCCATTACTGGACCGGATTCAACTTCGGCCGGCGGCAGATATTCAAGCTGACGGCTCTTTTCCTTCCATGCTCTTAAGATTTCGATCTTGGGAAGATCGGGCGAAAGTCCCAAAGCCAGAGCGAAGCGGCGGGACGTGCCGAGGAAATTCGTGACTATACGGAAGCCTTCCGGATAGCCGGGAACCGCGTCAAACAAGAGAAGTGGTCCTTCCCGTTCAGCGCTCAACTCGGTGATGCAGCCAATCTCAAGATCCCAGTGCGCCCCTTTAATAAGCTGAAGATCCCCGGTCGCCTCGGCGGCGGCGATAAACTCACGCAGATCACCAAACGCCATAAGTTTGCTCTCCAGCAGCGTTCTACCTTCGAATCTTTCGACCCTCACCCGTTCCCTCTCCCTCGCAGGGAGAGGGTTAGAGTGAGGGTATTAACAAAGGCCCTACACGAATTCAGTGCGTGGCTTTGTATACTTCATCCATCATCAATGCAACCAGGTCGACCGGAGTAATCGCACAGTATTCCATAGAGTATCCGGGCCGCTCATAGATGCCTTGCTGCAGTAACCTGGCGAGAACGGTCTTGGTCACGGCGCCATGGGCTTTGCGATCGAGGTGGTCCATCGTATCCGCCTCATGGTGCTTGGAAAAATAGCTCGCCTGTTCGGTCGTAAGCCCGTAGTGAAGCGTGAGCGCCTTGAACCAATCAAGACAGGACGCCCCGAAGGCCCCCTCCCACAGCACGGAGAACCAATATTCCTGGATAAGCCCGTCCACCAACAAGGTCCGGTGAAAATCAGGCAACGCTCGCGCCTTCGGCAGCATGGGAGAGAGCAGCACCTCTTCGGCGGTGAGTCCTAATGCCTTGCCGGTGCCGATAAGAATTTGAATGTGGCCGGGAGGCTTTGGATGGCCGAACTCGTCCAGAACTTTTTCCGTATAGACCTCCATCAGATCCACGTTCTTCACAAAGAACCACAAGTGTTTGTAAAAGGCCGCCGTATAGACAGAGTTGATCACCGGCACAAAGGCGCCCCAATTTTGGTAAAAGAGTTTGATCGATTCCTTCTTGAGCTTTCCTTCTTTCAACTCGTGCATGAAGCTAGTCTGATCGACCGTTTCCTTCCAGCGCCTGGAAATCTTCTCTTCCAAATCCTCCATGAGATTTTCGGCTTGCTGTTGCGTCATGTTGATCATCGCATCTGCTCCCTCTCTCATTTCGTTTCCTTTACGAAACTCAAATCAAAAACTTTGGAAGGATCCGGCGGGGTTTCCAGCTTCAGCTCTGCCATGACGTCTTTCAAAGTGGCGCCCAACGTGGCCGCATCGGGTATTCCGCTGTCCGACCAGGTTCCCGCCGCGAGGTCGTAGCTTCCCTCGGCCAATGCGGTCTCCATCCCCGTCCACTTGACGATGGCTTTCACGCTTTCGTCGCGGTTTCCCTTCGCATATTTGGTGCCCCGCAAAGTCGCCCTGATCATGCGTCGGATCTCGTCCGGGCGCTTCTGGATCCGTTCCAAGGTTGCACCAAAGCCGGCAATCGGAGAGGGAATCAAGTCTCCGACAAACAAAATCCTGATGAATCCCTCTTTCTCCAACATCAGATTATAAGGAAACTCCATCAGCGTCGCGTCAATACTCCCGCCCTTCATAGCAGCCAAGCGGTTCGTGCCGCCGCCGACAGCAAGGATCTTGACGTCCTGCCCAGGCGCGAGCTTAAAGTGCTGGAGCATCGCGCGGGCTAGGGTATAGCTGCTCGCGCCAAATGAAGATACTCCTAGGACTTTTCCTTTGAGGGCGTCAACCGACGCGATGCCGGGACGTGCGATGAGTGCGAAATGCGGCTTCTCGCATATCATCATGACGGCGCGGATCGGAAGTCCCCTCAACGCGCCGCGCAAGGTCGAGCCCATCGCTGTCGTATAGCCGACGTCTCCCGTAATCAGCGCCTGCATGCCCAACTGTGGTCCCATGACGACGAAGTCAACATCCAACCCTTCGTCCCTGTAGAATCCCTTTTCCTTCGCAAAAAAGGCTGGAAACCAGGTAAGCGACTTTGCCGGCGCCGAAACCAGAATTTTCGTCTGCGAGAAGAGAATGTCCGGCGAGAGGAGAACCCCCGCAAGGACTGCATAGACAAGTATTCCTAAGTGAGTTCTACCTGTGTTCCCCCTCACCCTGACCCTCTCCCACGAGGGGAGAGGGTACTCTCGCTCGACGCTTCGTTCAAGAAACATAACATTTCGTCGGATCAGGGTTAGCCGAAGATAGACGATGGAGAATCGGGGATGGCCGCAATCTTCCATCCTCTATCTTCATTTAGCC
>DASYRN010000257.1:0-5427 GCA_036004365.1 Binatia bacterium | reverse complement strand
AAAGGCCACGGCGCGCGGGATTCATTTCATCAAGACTCATAGGGAAGAGACGGTCAAGTTTATGATGAGTTGGTTGAATCTTGACCGTTCCGTGGCCGAGGGAGCCTACCCTCTGGTGAGTGATTCGCTTGCCGACTTCGGGATCGTCGACGACAGCGTGCTGTCTGGCGCCGTGGAGGCTACAAGGTTCCAGTTTCGCATCGATAAAGAGATTCCTCTGGATCAGGTAAGGGACATGAAATTCGCCGTTAGAGCGCGCGACGAGTTGCTCAAAGAGGGAAAGTTTAAATAGGAGAAGTTCTCATGCCGGTCAAGATTCAATTGAGAACCGGGATGTCCGCAGCGGATGCCAAGAGGACCGTGGATGAACTCTACCGGATGGTTGCTGATCGATGGGAGAAAAAAGTCAACGGGACGCCGTTCATGGTGCAACTGAAAAATGGAAAATTGCCCAGGAGAGTGCTGCAGGTTTTTTTCAGAAACTGGGGGGCGTACACGATCGAGGTGAACACCCTGGTCGCGTCCTCATATCACAAGCACCTCACTTTTTTTAAAAAACATCGCGATCTCATGGGTCCGATGGGGGAGAAGATCGCGGACGAGTTTATCCATCCCAAGCCTCCAGGCCACTTTCTGGTGATGTTGCAGACGGCCAAGGCGTTGGGCCTGACGGAGGAGGAAATCTTTAACCAATCGATGCTCGCCGAATTCCGCGGCAAGATCGACTTTCTGCGCGGCATTCTCTACGAGGGCACGGTAGCCGAATGGTACGCCTCCATCACAACCGAGGAGCAGATCGGCCATTGGTCGGGCGTATGCTATCAAGCGCTCACCGAGCACTATGGCTTCAGCCGGGAGCAGGCGACCTATTTTGCGACGCACGTGGAAGCGGACTTGGAGGAGCATGAAGAGGGAGTGCTGGGCCACGCAAGCTTCAACCGGGCCGCGTTGCAGCGACTTCTCGAGACCGGCATGGCGGACGAAAGACATACCTATGGGTTGGAATACTGCGCGATGACGTCGGTCGATTTGCACGGCGCGATGCTGCGTTCGGCGTTCGAAGAGGCAGAACGACAGGACGATAGGGAGTAGGAGAGCGTTTAAAATGTTCAAGCGGTTCAAGACGATTTGAACGATTGAAACGGTTTGAACGACTTGAACGACTAAGTTCTTGATTGAGGAGAATATTTTGGAAGGTAAGCCCCCGGGTTACGATGATTATCTGAGAATGTACATGGAGATGGTCCGCTTCGCCAAGGACGAGCTCGAGCGCCGCGAGCGGTCTCCGGTTTACGTTCCGAAGGAAAAGATCGAACGCGAGTTCATGGGTCACAATTGGGTTCTCTTGGTGGATCCTCGGATCGGCTTTAACGCGCGGATCATCCGCTTCTGGATCAACGGCTTTCCGCCGGGCGAAGCGGAAAATCAGTGGAAGACCATGGGTCACCGACACACCGTGGAGGCGGTCATCTACGTTCTCAAGGGACACGGCTATAGCATCATCGACGGCGTCCGCTACGACTGGGAGCCGGGGGATTTCATCTGTGTTCCGGTTTTCGCCTGGCATCGCCACATCAATCTTTCCAACGAGGATATGGTTTATGTCGCCGCGACCACCGGGCCGCTGTCGATGGGGATCGGAGTGGCCATCTACGAGGACGAGCGTTACCCGGAGTACTGGGTTTTCGCCCAAAATGACGCCGGGGCCAAGAAGAGCTTGATTCCGGGCGCGACAGAGATTCCGGACGCGCGTCGAGGTGTGCCCGAGGGAGTGGAGCTTAAGCATTATGATCACTCGACGGCCGCGAAGTTGTATTTCGACCAGCTCGCTTTCGCCGAGAAGGAAGAGCAGCAGCGCAGGAAGGGTCGGGTGCTGGTCAAAGGAAAAGATCTAAAGTTCGAGAGGACGCCGATGGGATGGGTTGCGGCGGTGGTTGACCCGCAGCTCGGCTTTCACGTCAGGGTCATGTCCACGCTCGTCGCCGAGATCGAGCCCGGCAAGCGCTCCGGGGCCCATCGCCACCTTTACGAAGAGATCAATCACATTCTCTCGGGAGAAGGCTACAGCATCATCGAGGACAAGCGCTATGAGTGGAAGGCGGGCGATACGCTCGCGATTCCGGTCTTCTCGTGGCACCAGCATTTCAACACCGGCAAGGGGCCGGCCCGGATTTTGGCTCACACCGGAAGACCGGCGATGGAGAACATCGGGCTGATGATCACGCAGCAGGGCGAGTTAGCGGAATTTTGAAGCCTGGTTGTAAGTTGGTGAGTTCAATTACCAGAGTCCGTATCCTACCTAACTGTCATGCCCGCGAACGCGGGCAGCCAGAAGGATTTGGTTCTCTCGGATTAGTGGTAGGAATCGATAATAATCAAAAAAGCCTGGGTTCCCGCTCTCGCCACAAAACGTTGGCGAGCGCGCCACAGAGAGTTTGCGCGTCCGTCCGAAGCCCTGTGGCGGATCCGTCCGAAGCCCTGTGGCGGATTCGCGGAAACGACGGAAAGTGGAGCACCGGCTTATTAAATGAAGTTCTGGGACGGTCCATTAGGGTTCTGTTTTTCGTAACACTATGGATCGCGGCCGTTCTTAGCTTTCCCGTATTGACCCAAGCGGCGGAAAAAATTCGCGTGGGTCTTTCGGTCAGGAATGTGGTGTTTTTGCCTTTCTATTACGCGCAAGAACGAAACGTCTATCAGAAGTACGGTTTGGAGGTTGAGCTGATTCAGATGAGAAGCGATCTCCAGACCGTCGGTCTGCTCTCGGGCGAGATCGACTTTACTCCGGCTATCGGGCCGGCGATCCTGGGGATCGACAATGGGATGCCGCTCAAAGCCATCGCGGTCGTGTATCGCTCGCCCCTTTTCTCTCTGGTGAGCCCGCCAAGCGTTAACAACCCTAAGGAGCTGGAAGGTAAAAGAGTGGCTGTCTCGCGTTTGGGATCGGACAGCCATCGCTATGGCGTGCTGATGTTGGAGAAGAGCGGAGTGGACCCAAAGAAAGTCACTTTCATCCAGACAGGAAGCACGACGGTCAGTTTGACCGCGTTGCAGCAGGAGTCGGTGACGGCAGCCGTTCTCAGTCCGCCGTTTACCGGTGCGATGGCGGAGAAGGGCTTCAAAGTGTTCATGAGGAGTCGCGCGCTCGTTGAGGCGCCGTGGCTGGGTCTGGTGACCAGCCGCCAGAAGCTCCAGAAGCAGTCCGATCAGGTCGGAAGGATGCTCAGGGCGATGCGGGAAGTTGTGGGTGCGATTCGCCAAGATAAACACAGCGTCATCGCCTACATCGAAAAGAGCTTCAATGTGACGCGGCCTGTGGCCGAGGAGTCGTACGAGGATATCCGCGACGTGATCGTTGAGGAGCTGATGATGCCGGAGGGCCAGGTGAAAGCTCACTTGGACAGCTCCCATGCGCGCGGCGAGCTCAGACGCGCGCTCGCGCCAAGCGACGTATTCGATTTTTCACTGTTGAAAGCAGCAAGATGAGCTCGAACCCTAAACGAATCACAGACATGATTTCCCTCTCCCGCTTGCGGGAGAGGGCGAGGGTGAGGGTAAAGTCGGTGCGCACCACCCTCACCTCTAATCCTCGCCCTCCAGAGTGGAGGGCGAGGAAGTTATTAGTCGCACAGTAGGGTCGTAAAGAAGAATTGGTTGGGGTGAGTTACAACCCCAAGGGATTTTCGCCTGAACGAGGAGTGAAATCGTGGCCTATTTTCGAGATTTGAGAGAACATTTGGAGGCGCTCGACAAGGCCGGGCTGTTGGTCAAGATCGACGAAGCGATCAACAAAGACACCGAGCTGATGCCGCTTGTCCGCTGGCAATTCCGCGGCCTTCCTGAAGAAGAGCGGCGCGCGTTTCTTTTTACCCACGTCACGGACGTCAAAGGAAGAAAATACGATATTCCGGTGGCGGTCGGCTGCCTGGCGGCGTCGAGGCAGATCTATGGGTTCGGTCTTCAATGCAAGCCCGAGGAGATTGTTGAACGCTGGACCCAAGCTGAAGCCGCGCCTATTCCTCCCACTGTCGTAGAGACCGGTCCGGTGCACGAGGAAGTTCACATCGGTTCGTCGCTGCTCGAGGAAGGGGGCTTGGGCGAGTTCCCGATTCCGATCTCAACGCCCGGCTTCGATTGCGCGCCCTACACGACGGCCTCGCACTGGTTTACCAAAGATCCTGAGACCGGGAAGATCAATATTGGAAATTACCGAGGACAGATCAAAAGCCCGACGCGCACGGGCGTTTTTCTCAATTCGAGCAACCATGGCGGCTATCACTGGCGGAAATGCAAGCAAAAGGGCATTCCGCTTGAGGCCGCGCTGGTGATCGGCGCGCCGCCGCCTGTCGCCTATACGGCGCCGGCAAGGGTGCCGCTTGGCGTCAGCGAGCTCGACATCGCGGGCGGGCTTGCCGGGAGCCCGATCGAGGTGGTGCGGTGCAAGACGGTCGATCTTCTCGTTCCGGCGCGCGCGGAGATCGTCATCGAAGGGGAGATTTCAACCGAATGGCTCGAGCCCGAGGCGGCCTTTGGCGAATCGACCGGCTACATCGGTGAAAAGATGCTCAACCCCTACTTCGACGTCAAATGCATCACGCACAGAAAGAAGCCGATCTTCGCCTGCATCGTGAGCCAACTGCCGCCGAGCGAATCGAGCGTCATGCGGCAGGTGTCCGCCGAAGGAAACTATCTCCGCTTTCTCCGTGATCAGTGCAACATCCCTGGGATTTTAGAAGTCATTTTCCACACCATCGCCGTGCGCCAGATCTGCATCATCCGAATGAAGAAGATGAACCCGGCTCACGTCTGGCAGGCGCTGCACAGTATGGTCGGCTTTCATCCGGCCACTGGCAAGATCGTCATCGCGGTGGACGAAGACATCAACCCGCGCAATCTCGACTCGCTGTTTTGGGCTTTGGCGTTTCGC
The DNA here is from genome assembly GCA_036004365.1 of Binatia bacterium. Lineage (GTDB taxonomy): Bacteria > Desulfobacterota > Binatia > UBA9968 > UBA9968 > DP-36. The sequence goes on along the minus strand of DASYRN010000257.1, from coordinate 500 downwards.
ATGCAGCCCCATCGGGACACGCTGATCATTCGCAACCGGACGCCGTCGATGGATCCGTCCGCGGCGCCGCCGGGAAGAGAGATGGACGTTGGCGTCAACGAGATGAGCGGCTGCTCGGCTATACTGATCGACGCGACGCGCAAGTGGGACTACCCGCCGGTGTCGCTGCCCAAAAAAGAATTCATGGAGCGGGCGCGCAAACTCTGGGAGCGATTGGAATTGCCGAAGCTCCGGCCTCAAGATCCATGGTACGGTTATAATCTCGGTTCTTGGTCGGAAGAGGATGAGGAGGAGGCCGAGCTTGCCTTAAAGGGCGAGCATTACCAGACCGGCGAGAAGGCGGTCAAAAAGAGGGTGCCGGCTAAATGAAGATAGAGGATGGAAGATTGCGGCCATCCCCGATTCTCCATCGTCTATCTTCGGCTAACCCTGATCCGACGAAATGTTATGTTTCTTGAACGAAGCGTCGAGCGAGAGTACCCTCTCCCCTCGTGGGAGAG
>DASYRN010000256.1:0-11422 GCA_036004365.1 Binatia bacterium | reverse complement strand
CCTGAGGAAATGAAAGTCCCACCGGATTCCCCTTTGTGGAAAAACTCCTCCTCGGTCACCTCCCGCGCCTCGGTATGGTGTGCGATAAAAACGATTTCCACATTCTGATATTTGGTGCTGAGAAAACGATAAAGAAGGAAGAAGAAACTGCGGGCCAGATATTTTTTCATGGTATCCATGGAACCGGAAGTATCCATAATACAGATCACCACCGCATTGGATTCGTGGCGAACCTCACTCACGGTATGGCGGTAAGTCAAATCATCTTTATGAAAGGGAAAACGTTCAGACCGATTGTCGACGTCGTAGTTATGCTGGCTTGCCTTTTTGCGCTTGACCCGCGACCGCGCCGTACGCCTCTTGTCAAGGCGGACCCGTACGCCTTTCTTGCGGAATCCCTTGCGCCTGTACTGGTCCTCGATTTCAATTTCTCTGAGATGCTTTCTCTCAAGATAAGGGAGTTCGAGATCTTCGAACATAATCTCAATAAGCTCATCCAAAGTTATGTCCGTTTCATAATAGTCGACTCCGGGTCGGTCACCGGCCTGCGCGCCGCTGTTGGTGGGTTGGCCCTTGCCGATCACTTGGCCTGGTTGGGCTTCTTCGGAAGCCCCTTGGCCTACACCCGGAACGTTTTCGCCGTAGACGAAACGGTACTCCTTCACCCCACGGATAGGTACTTTGATGAGCCGATCGCGATCTTTACCGATAATCGATTCTTCGGCGATGATGTCTGCTATATTGGCGCGGATCGCTTCGCGCACCTTCTGCCGGTGTCGTAGCCGGTCGCCTGCGGTGCGATCGCTGCGTTGGCCTGAGGGGGGATAGGAGCGGAAGATCGTTTCCATCGTTCGTCATCGGCGCAATGGAGCTGCAGCGGTCGTTGAAGGGACGGTATTGGCGAATAACTCAGGCCTAATCCTTCCACAAATTGTTAGCAGCATATTTGAGAACGACATCGACACAGCTTGGACAGTAGCCGTTATCCAGGAGATTTTTAACCATAGCGTTATACTTGTCGCTTTGCTCCTCGTCTCGTGTTCTGGCTTTCGTGATGATGCGACTCAAATCACGGACCGAAGTCATGAGTTTCTTCTCGACCGCCTCTTTCAAGGGCTCATAACTGCGGTAATCTATTTTTTCTCCCCGCCGGTTTGCGGCCCAGAGATAAGCAATCACCTCCTGACGAAAACCATCGGCAGTCGACCCAATGATCGCGATCTGTTCCTCGATAGATTTCATGAAGCCCTCGTCGGGCGATAGCTCTTCCTTGGTGTTTCGATCCTTGACCTTGTTCTTGTTCACATACGCTTCAGCGTGGTCCAAATAATTCTGGAAAAGAGCCTCGGCCTGTTCCTGGTAGGAGTAGACAAAGGCGCGGGTGATCTCTTTCTCTAAAATCTCGAGGTACTCCTTGTGCAGGCTGTCTTGGAGGAATTCCAGGAACTGCTTGCGAGTGTCGTCGGGCAAGTCCGCTTCCTTGACCATGTTAATCAGCGCTTCCCGGACGTTGATCGGGCTAATGCAATTGCCGGCTGTGTTGTCGGACAGGGCGTTGTCGAGAGCTTTCATGATAAAGCGGGTTGAGATCCCGGTCATCCCTTCACGCTTGGCCGCCTCGCGGAGTTCCTGAACGTCGACTTTTTTGGTTCTTCCCTTCTCCACGACCTCTTCGCCATTGTAGATTTTCAGCTTCGTCATCAGATCGCACTTGTTCGTTGGCTCTAAGCGGGAAAGAATGGCAAACATAGAGGCAATTTCTAACGTATGGGGCGCGATGTGAGCACGAAAGTCAGAGTTGCGAATAATTTTCTGGTAAATCTTGACCTCTTCGGAAAGCCGTAGGTTATAGGGGACCCTAATGACGACGATGCGGTCGAGGATGGCCTCATTGGTGTGATCCGCTTTGAACTTTTGCCATTCGGCCTCGTTAGAATGGGCCACGATGACAGTATCGACATAGACCAAGCCATGTCTGCCAGGCGCCGGAATGACTTTCTCCTGTGTGGCCGTGATCATGCAGTGGAGGTATTCTATTTCATTCTTAAAGACCTCGATAAACTCGACGATGCCGCGATTGCCGATATTGAGCGCTCCGTTCAATTCCAGGACTCGAGGGTCTCCTTCCGAGTAAAGATCGAGCTTGGAGATGTCTTCGCTGCCGATCAAAACTGAAGTGTCCTGATTATTGGGATCAACCGGCGGGACCACACCGATCCCCACACGCGCCCGCTTCGAGAACTCGGTGGTGCAAACTGGAAATTCCTCGTATTTTCCGCTGAATTCTTCTTTTAATCGATAGCGGCACACCGGGCACACTTCTCCTTCGATGTGAACTCCGAGCATTTTTTCAAATTCTTTGCGCAAGTGGCGGGGAATCAGATGGAGCGGTTCTTCAAACATCGGGCAGCCATCGATAGCATAGAATGGGTCGCTCTCTTCTAATCCCCTATGGAGTCTTTCGATCAGAGAGCTTTTTCCCGAACCGACCGGTCCCATCAGATAAAGAACCTGCCGGCTTTCTTCTCCCTTGAGGGATGCGGCGTGGAAGTAGCGGACGATCTGGGCGATGGTCTTTTCAATACCGAAAAATTCATCGGCGAAGAAATTGTAGACCTTTATGGATTCGTCTTTGTAAAGTTTTTTGATCCGGGAATCACCGATTTCCTGAATATCGCGAACTCCAGGTCTAACAACAATATCGTACATGCGGGCATGCGTCAGTTTCGGAATAGAAGGATCTTCTTTGACTCTCTCTAGATAGCCCAAGAGGTTTCCCCTCCAAGGGCTTAGCGGGCGAAGATCACGATCCTTCCTGATCAGAGATTCAAAATCCCTATTGTGGTCCATTCTAGCGGTTTGCCTCCTTTCGGAGCTAATCTCCTATTAAAAAATGCTTCTACAAATTTCGAGCAGACTTGGTTTCACCGGTTTGAAATGGATCCAAGGTATTCGTCGAGTCCATGGAAACACCGGAAGAGGTCGTGAAGTTGTGCTGATCAGCAAAGGTTATGGAGAGGGACAGTCGTGGCTGGTACGGAATCGTATTGAAGAAGGAGCAAAAACTCGTTGTGGCCCGCACGCGACCTCCTTTCCCAAAGGATCCCGGCCAACTCCCTTCATGAGTTCTCCGTCTCTTTTGACGAGAGAAAGGAAAATAACTTCAAATTACTTCCCGATAAGCTCTATTGAACCGCTATTTCGACTCAAAGTCAAGGAAATTAATATTCTCGCTTATCGATTACTACTTTTTGCTCTGTTGGTTCTAGAAGAAGAGTTCTTCAACTGGTGGGGCCATACCTGAGTTTTCCCTGTAGAGACTGCCAGCGTGATGGGAGCGTTGAGTTCTTTCTCTTCGTATAGCCTCGACGCACGCCTAGATTTTTACGAATTCTCTTGCGCAAACTTACAACGGAAGAGACGATCTTATGCGGTCACTGCTGGAATTCCGAAGCCTATACAAAGAATGAGCTTGACAGCCACTCTTCTCCCTGGTAACAGGTTCGATGCTTTATCCTAGCGCCTTTTTCAAGCGGGGAGGATGTTATGAACATTCAATCCTGCCAACGAAAGGGTTTGCTACTAGTTTTTGGCGTCCTGATTTTTTTGGGAACCGCCTGCACCTTGGTTTATTCCTTTCGATGGATCAATCGACCCTTTCCTGGGTTTCTGCTCTATAGCAATTTGAGCGTTGCCCCCGATTTCCTCCCGGAGTGGAACGGGCGGATTGCCGGGCTAAAGTTTTTAGATCGTGTCTTGACCATCCAGGATCTGCCTGTCACCGATCGGCAGTTCCTCCTGGAACTTGTGCGCAGCCACCCCGCAGGAACTTCTTTCCACTACACGTTCGAAAGAGCAGGGCAAACCTTTCGCGCCACGATCCCCTCCATGAGTTTTTCCTTTCACGATTGGCTCCTGAGTTTTGGCAGCTACATCATCACGGGCCTGGGCTTCATGGTTATAGGATTTGGCCCATTTTACCTCAGATCCTCATCGCCGGCGGCTGCCGCACTGTTTTTCATGGTAAGCGCTATCTTCGTCTGGTTTACTTCCACTTTTGATTTTTTGACCGAAGGAATTTTTCCAAAGGAGCTGCGAATTCTTGCTTTTACCCTGACTCCGAGTGCCGGGATCCATCTGGGACTCTTGTTGACTGAAAATTACGGTCGTAGAAAACGACATTCGCTTTACGTAGCTTCGATCTATGGAATCTCCATCCTGCTGGCTTTGGCTTATGGCTTGACCTTCAACGGACCGATGGAGGTTTGGGTCTTCGTACTCCGACTTGCCTATGGATATAGCTGCGTGGCGGCGATTATTTTTCTCGCGGTCTTGTGGAGTGCGCTCAAGCACTCCTTATCAAATCTGGAAAGGTCCCGGCTCAGAGTCGTTGGGTTTGGCGCGGTTCTAGGATTCTTCCTTCCGACGTTAGGGACAGTCCTCGTGAGTCACTTCGGCTTGGGATTGCCCTATAATCTCTTGCTCATTCCCACCGTGTTTTTCCCTCTGTCCGTCGCTTATGCGCTGCTCAAGTACAGTCTGTTTGACTTCGATGCGGTTCTCAAACTGGGTCTTACGCGGGCTGCTTTGATGGGAGTTTTGTTGCTGGTTTACGTGCTAGTCGTTTCTGTGCTTGGCGTATCCTTCGGCATTTATGGGAAAGACTCGCTAGTTCCGCTGTTGTTTTCTATTTTGGTCGTGATTCTTTTCAACCCTCTGCTGCGCTGGATTGAGGGCTTCGTAGACCGCTACCTTTACCGCAGGGAGTACGATCCTATAAAGCTGCAGAATAACGTCAGCCTTACACTGCGGTCGCTGGCTAGACCCCAGGCAGTGGCTGAACGATTTGTTAAACTCATCGTCGATCACGTTGCCTTAGAGCGCTGCTGTCTCTTTTTCCGACCCCGGAATGAAGAAAAATACTTAGGCATCCTCGTAGAGGAAGAGCTTCCGGAAGGTGAGGAGATTTTGCATACCTTGGAGTCACTCTGGTCACACTATCTGGACACGGATAGAAAAGCGCTCTCCTGGGAAGAGCTGGAAACGGATCCTCTCTACGCCGCAGACCGTGGCGTGCTCGCGAACATTCTCAAAGTCTTGAAATCAGAACTGGTGATTCCAGTCGTGTTTGAGGGCGTCATTTTTGGGTTCGTCTCCTTCGGAAAGAAGCGTTCCGGAAGAAATCTTAGTGGAGATGATTTCAGGCTATTTTGTAATCTCACCGACCAATTAGCCTTGTCGCTAAAGAACGGGATGCTCTTCGAAGAATCGGAGCAAGCCAAGGAAAGCTACCATCGGTTATACGATGACTCGCAGATGATCAACAGAAGGCTAGTTGAGACCGATCAGGTGAAGAAGCAATTTGTGGCAAACATCTGCCATGAACTTCGGACTCCCATTAGCACGATTCTTGGCTACATCGAAGTCCTCTTGGACCCAGCTTTTGCGGGAGATCATCGCGCGATTTTGGAACGAGTGGTGCTAAACAGTCAAAATCTTTCCCAGCTCATGGATAGTCTGTTGAATTTCTCTAGACTGGAAAGCGGCTCACTGGCAACCAACCTGCAGCAGGTCAATATTCGGGAGATGCTCCAGTCGTTTAATATGATGGCTCAAAGACTTATTAAGAGTCGTCCTATCCGTGTGCGCGTCGGCGTCGCATCCTCCCCCGTTGAGATCATTGAAACGGATCCCAACAAATTACAGCAGATCTTAATGCAGCTCTTGACTAATGCTTTTAAATTTACGGAACGAGGGGAGATTGTCTTGCAGGTTCATCGGATTTCCCAGGGCGGGGATTTTGTTGAAATAGCCGTCTCGGATACGGGAATCGGGATCGGCAAGCAGGATCAGGAGATTATCTTTGAAGAGTTTCGGCAGCTAGACGGTTCGTCGACACGGCAATATGGCGGCACGGGACTGGGCCTGAATCTGTGCAGGAGGCTCGCGGAATCGCTAGGCGGTAGAATCCAGGTCGAGAGCGAATTGGGGAAGGGCAGTACGTTCAGTTTGCTCCTACCGCTTAGCGGTCCTCGGATGACGCTCGCTGCGTGACTCGCTGAAGCTGAAGTTCATAGCACGCTGAATTAAGATCTAGAGTGCGGATACAGAGATTTCACCGACAGCTCACCCCGCAGCGAGGACAAATCAGAGACGGCGGGCTTTTAAAAATAGACCAGCCACATACACAGCAAGTTTCGACCTCTTCTCCAAGCATGCCACAGATCATGGGTCTGCATCTGGCTCCGCCGCACGGTCCCGTGCCGGCACCGGTGCGGTGGCTTACCATCGCGAAGGTTTTTGCTCCAGCCTGAATCGTTTTCATAATGATCCCTTTGCGGATCTTGTTGCATAGGCAGATAGGCCGGTAGGAATCGAGGATCTCTTGCTCGCGTTGCTTTCTGATTTCCAGCGATGACATTCAATGCTGCCTTTCTCGTCGAGATCAAACTATTATAGCTCTTCTTTGGCGGCGATGACCAGAGAAGAGGTAAGAGGATGAGGGAGGGAAATTTCTACGACATTTTTGAAGGCCGTCGCTTCCAGCCACCGCTTTACCTCGCTAAAGGAATAGCATCTACCCTGGCCGGTTGTCAGAAGCATCAGCAAGGAGAAAAGGGCTCCGACGGTGGGATGGGTGAGGTTGTCGTCGAGAATGTGGTCTTTGATCACTAACCTCCCGCTCTGTTCCAGACAGTGGTAAACCTTCGTGACGAGAGCGGCATTCGTTTCGGGGCTCTCAGCGTGAATGATATTAGAGAGAAAGACAAGCTGGTATCTTCCTGGAATAGAATCGAATCGATAATCTCCCGGGATCAGTCTTAGGCGGTTGTGGAATCCAGAGGCTTGCACAAATCTCTCTGTGATTTTAAGAGTTCCTGGTAGATCAAAGATCGTGATCCTTAGCTCAGGGTATTGGCGACAAAAATGGATGGGATAAGTGCCCGGGCCAGAACCGATATCGAGCAGATCAGTCACTCCGCTCAAATCCAGCTTGTCTTTTAATAGTTCTGTGTCTCCCCGGGCCTTAACCAAAGAATGCATGGCGTAGATGAAGCGCTCAGTCTCCCTTAAGTCCTCTTGATACATTTTTGTTTCACGAGCCGGGTTGCCAGATCGGATCGTTTTCTCCAACGCCCCCCAACAGTCCCAAAGAGAGGATTCAAAAAGGACCATGTCGCCAAAATATTTGTTTGAGCTATGAATCAGATAGGTCGAAGAAGTTGGGTTAAGCGAGAAGAAAGCGCCTCGCTTCTCGAGCAAGGCCAGGGCAACCAGAGCGTTCAGAAGCAACTCAGTTGCTCTGACATCGGTGTGTAGAGTCAACGCGACGGTTCGCGCATCCAGAGATCTGTCTTCCAGGGCGGCAAATAGGCCGAGGCTTACTGCCGTTTGTAGGATTCTCGCCTCTGCGTGGCCGCTGGCAAGTCCTGCTAAAGTCGTGAAATCCATTTTTAGAGGCGTTCGATGAGCCTGTAGCTTCGGCTCTTGGGTTTGAGGGGCGCAACAATCCCGAGCTTTATCATAGTGCGGATATCGCGGTAAGCGGTGTCCCGGTCGACTTCTGCCACTCGCTGGTAATCGGCAGTGGAGAATGATTTTCCGTGGGAGTAGGCATAGGCCAACAGCCTTCTTTGACGGAAGTTGATCGTCGATGTCCCAAACTGGTGAAGCCATCTTAGAACAGCGTCGTCATAAATAGGAGTGTTGTGCAATGTCACAGAGAAGAAAAAGCCTTCTGTCGAAAACTCAGGGGGTTTCAGACCATGCTGCTCCATCTCTTGAAACATCCGCGGGATTCCTTCTCCCATCTCACGCAAATAGCCTAAATCCGCCAGGGCCCGTACGAGTAGGGGATTACGGGAGAAATGGACTCTTTTTTGCTGCCGCAATTGCTCAACGGTAACGGGATGTGGAGGCAAGCCGGGGCTACGGACCTCAATACGGTCGTCGAACATCCACACCTCTATGCAAGTTCCGGTTAAGCTATAATCCCGGTGAGCTACCGCATTGACGAGGGCTTCCTGCCAAGCGAAAGTGGGGTATTCTAAGCGCTCGTGGAAAAAAAGATCGTGGAGTATCGTTCTTTCCTTGATGTGCTCCTTGATCCGTCCGACGGCCTCGTCGATCAGACGGAAGAGCGGGGCTTCAAAACGGATTCGCTTGACGACGTTCAGCGCGGCCCCGTGCTGTTTTTGTGTTCCCTCGTATTTGACGAAGTCAATACCGCAGCGGGGATGCCACAGGCTAGGGTCCTTTCCGAATAAAAGAAGAGCCGCTAGGCTCAAGATGGGTTTTTGCTGGGAAGTGTCGATGAGATGATACGTTTGGCTGAGGATGGCTTTGGGAGGGCGTGGATCCTTGAGTTTATCCAAGAAGGATTCCACGCTATTGAAATCCAGGTCTTCCCAAGTCGCATCCCAAACCTTCTGTCGCTCGTAGAAAAAGCTTTTTTTGGACTGCTTTAAGCTTTGAATTTGTTCCAAAAGAAGCGACGGATTCTCCGGGCCGATACGATAAAAAGTCCGTCCTCCGGTGACTCGATGGACCTCTAGGCTCGAGCTCACGTCGAACTTGATGAGCAGGAGGTTCCCTAGGTGCAATTTTTGGCACGAGGGACTCAGGGGAGGATTCAATAAAGTTTGAGGCGCTCGAAGAATGGCTTGGATCTCCTCTGTGGAATAGGGAAGGCCGGTGACGCTTTTGTCTGGCTCCACTCCGATCAAAACCGTTCCTCCATCGGCATTGGCCATCCCGGCAAGGAAACGACCGATTTCGCGGACTAAATCGTCGGTTCTCTTTTTCTGTGCACTTCCTTTGTTGTAGTCGTAGGCGCTGATGAACTCGAGAAATTGTCCTCGCTCTTGCTTGAGTAGAAGACCTAACTCCTCTCCATGCATGGGGTTGAACAGCAGTTCGTCTTTTTGCCGCGCGTTTTTAATAGTTGCCAGAAGCGTTGACTCTTAAGATCTCAAGGACTATCTCTGCCGAGGTGTAGAGATCGTTCAAGTCAAGCCACTCTTTCACGGTATGAATTTCTCGCATTCCGGTCGACAGGTTTGCCACCTCAAGTCCTTTCTTATTTAAGACATTCGCATCGCAGCCGCCACCGGTGGCTTGAATTTTCACTTCCATCCCGAGACTATGAGCGGCGGCTCGTACGAGCCGTACGACGGGAGAATCGTTGGGGACGTTCATCTTGTCGTAATCTCTTTCGATTTTGGCTTCTACGACAGGCGCGAAGAGTTTACCGTTAACTTCCCGAGTATAGTGCGCTGCTGCTTCTTCAAGACAATCCAGCATGTGGCGAGTTTGTAATTCCAATTTTTCGTCGCTGTGGCTTCTTGCTTCGCCTTTTAAGATGACGGATTTAGGGATGATATTGACCGCAGCGCCGCCTTCTATAAGCCCGATATTGGCTGTTGTCTCCTCGTCAATCTTGCCCAATTTCATGCGACGGATACCCTCCGCCGCTACTTGAATGGCACTGATGCCCTTTTCGGGGCAGACGCCAGCGTGCGCCTCCAACCCGGTGATGTGGAATTCCATACGGTTCGCCGCAGGAGCCTGGGTGAAAAGAAAGCCTACGGAATCGCTGTCTAGGACAAGTCCTCTGCGAGCTGTTAAACGAGACACATCCAAGCCTTTCGCGCCCAGAAGGCCGGCCTCCTCGCAGATGGTAAATACTACGTCAATGTCGCCGCAAGGCAGGTAATTTTCCCTTGAAACGCGTAGCACTTCACAGATGATCGCGATGCCGCTCTTGTCATCGCCGCCGAGGACAGTACGGCCATCGCTGCGCAAGATGTTGTCTTCCAGAATCGGCACAACCCCTTCTCCTGGAACGACCGTATCCATGTGGGCCGAGAGCAGGAGAGGAGGGGAATCAAGAGTGTTGCCCTTGAAGTGAGCGATGAGATTGCCGACGTTTCCGCCAACTTTTGTGCCCGCATCGTCAATCGATACCTCTCCACCTATTGCTTCCATTTCCTTTTTGAGACGCATGGCAATCGTATGCTCCTTGCGGGAGAGGCTGTCGATCCTTACCAGTTCGAGCAAGAGGCTCTTGAGTCTTTCCTTATGAATCAAGAAATGCCTTTCTTGTTTTGAGACAGAGTGAGTGACGAGTGTTTTCAGGTACCGTTTTGCATGCCTAGGTGGAATTTCTCGTCAGTCGACACGAAAACTATAAGGACTGCGGTCAAGAAGTTAATTGTAAGCCTGTCAATCTCATAACAAAGCAAATAGATGAAGTCCAGGTAAATTGGTGGCGGTGGACAGACTCGAACTGTCGACTCTGCGGATATGAGCCGCGATGAATGCGACGACAGCTATTGATTCACAACCACTTTTTTCTTTGGAGGCGATTCTTGGAGGCAACTAAAGCGGAAAAAAGGGCAAAACACATGAGGAACTACCGCCATGGCCTTTCCAAGATGAAAGCAGCCATGACAAGGCTTGGTACTCGGGCGTTAGATGGGCGGTCCCTCGTTAGCCGTGCTCTTGCTCAATGGCGCTGTGATTTGATCCAGGACTTGCGGCGGCGGCGAAGAAAACATCAGTACGCAACAGCGAACGCTTGTGGAGCTGGCGTCAACGTCAAAACTGCTACTAGGCAGCATCGATGCCTGGCTATTGAGCCAGCCAAGTCTTTTCACACGCAACAAAACACTGCTGCCCGTAGTCCTCCAGCGTCAGACGTTAGCTGATGGCCTGGCGCGCTATCTCAATCAACTAGGCCTTCAGCGCCGAGTTAAAACCCTAACCCTTCACGAGCTACTCGCCAAAGACGATGATCAACAAGCCAAGGGCAACGGGCCAGCAAACAGGCCGATGAGCAGGAAGCCACCGCGAATGGCGCCGAGAGTGGGAGCAATGAGCAAGCGCAACCGTAATTGTCTCTGGCACTGTGGCCGTGTGACCAAAAACATAAGCCGTATTTGCGATTTCTGTTGGGCTGATAGGAATAGGATTTACAGGGAACGTAAGGCACGGGAAGCACAGGAGCCGAAGCACAGGACAGCCAAGCAGCAAGCTCACATAGAAAAGCTCAAACGCTTCAAGGACGGCAAAATTAGCCAAGGAATTGCCTACAGCGAATGAGTTACGTGAGTTTTGGCTTTGGGCTCTGTCCCTGTTGGTAGAGAAGGCTGGAAGTGATTGGTTGTGATATCACAACTTTCCATAACCTCAATTGCTCGTTGATGCAGTTAAAGAGCCTGGTGTGCAAAGGCCGGCCTCACCCCGTAATGGCCACACGGACCCAACTGGCAATAACAGAGGCGACCGTAATTTGGGTAGGGGCAAACCATAGGGCGACCGTAATTTTACGTCCCTTTACCCTTGATTTTATTAAGGATTCTCGACGCTAAAAACGAGGTCAGTGACTAAGAGCACAAACCTTATGAAACAGGCCATTTCC
>DASYRN010000255.1:0-24652 GCA_036004365.1 Binatia bacterium | reverse complement strand
AGATTCTTGATGCCCTGCTGGGACGGCAGGCCCGGAACGCCGTCGGGCAAGGCCCGTGTGAAGCGGCGAACTGCTTCGACCAGCATCGGCTGAGTCATAGCCAACAAGGGAAGTTTTCGTCTCGCGATCTCGGCCGCTTCTTCGGGTTTCTCCCGGATAAACATGAGCGCCCTCATCATCGCCCGGAGCCACCTTTTGATCTCGGCCGGTTTCTCGGCGATCTTTTTGTCTGTAGCCAGAAATCCCTGGAAGGGATACGGAAACAAATCACCGATATAGGCCAAGGTGTGCAGCCCTTCTTTTTCGCCCAGGAGCGCTTCGTCGCCGTTCACGACGGCTGCGTGGAAAGCCCCGGTCTTGAGCCCCAAGAAGGTCGTCGCGGCCGTTCTTGAGGGCATGGCGACCCGGCTAACATCGCGTGCGGACAAACCTTCCTTCTCAACGAGCATGGTCAGGAGGCTATCCTGGGTGTCGCCGATCGTTCCGACAGCGATCCTTTTCCCTTTCAGGTCGGCGATCTTTAGAATGCCCGGGCCGGTCAGGAGATACCATGTCACTTTCTCTGTTTGAAACATGATCGCCTTGATCGGAGCGCCTCTCACGGCTGCGCGCATTCCGCTTCCTCCCGCGCCGCTGTAATCCACCTCGCCGCTGACTAGCGCGGCGATCGCCGTGCTGCCCGGAATGGTAATCGTTTCGTTTTCCAAACCTTCGTCGCGAAAAAAACCTTTCGCTTCCGCAACCGGCACGGAGAGGTAGTTCAGCGTCGCTCGAGGGGTAACGGTCCTCACCTTCTCGGCCGACGCGCTTGCGGACAGAAAACCCAAAATCACAAACGCCAATATCTGTATCGCCATACCACCTTCCCCTTCGCAGCGGATTTACTCCGCGGGCTCTATGGCCAAAGGGACTTGATGAAGCCTATCTTTTCCAATTCCTCCATGAAGCTTGCGTCAATGAATTCGCTTGGCTTGCGCTCTTTGGCTTTAGGAATGCTCTCCGCGACAAGCTTCAGAGCATTCTCGACGCTCTTGGTCGTAATGGTAGGAACTTTCCTGATGTATTTCGAAGTGAAAAGATCGTAGGTACTCGCCAGGAGCTCCTCATCCTGTATCCCGCCATATTTCTTCAATGCCCGAATCCCCAACTCTCTATCTGTGAGCAATCGCTTGGTTCCCTCCATGTAAGCCTTGAGAAACCTCAACACCAAATCCCGATTCTTCCTGGCATATTCCCGGCTCACGGAGACAGAGGTGGTCGGAATCTCCACTCCCGATTCGGAGAAATCGTACAGAGTCCTCATCCCCAGCTTCTCCGCATACACGGAAGTAGGATAGGAGAGGACGCCGGCTTCAACCTTCTTAAGTTGGATGGCCGTGGCGATATCCCTTTGGGTTCCGATCTGCACTAGCGTTACATCCCTCTTCGGATCGAGCCCCCAGCTCATCAATAGAGGGCGCACGACCAGATCCGTTAGGGATCCAAATCGGGTGACGGCAATCGATTTCCCTTTAAGATCCGCTGGGCCGGAAATGCTCGGGTGAGTCGTCAGCTTGAGCAGGTGACTGTCGATCGAATTGGCCAACAAAACCAGGTCTGCTCCTCCCACGGAGGCCTGCAGCGTCACCAATCCAGACACAGTTCCAAAATCGAGCTGCCCGGCCACATGAATGTGAATCAATTGCACGCCCTGGACATAGATCATCTCGCCGTCCAGGCCGTATTTTTCAAAGGCTCTTGTCTCCTTCGTGGCATAGATCGGATACATACTGGCGCTATGAGATGGGTAGCCCACTCTGATCTTTCTGAGCGCGAGCTCACCCGCATAGAGAAGCGAGACATTCGAAAGAACAAGCATGAGACCAAAATAGAAGACTCTTAGCCTTCTAAAGGCAACCATGAGTTCCTCCTTAACCCAACCCCATCAAGTTATTAATCTCTTTTATCTGTGGCCTAACCTCGTCCAATTTCCTTGATAATTGCGGCAGCAAACTCGCTTGTGCTGGCGGACCCGCCGAGGTCGGCCGTAAAGACTTTTCTTTTTGTGAAGACGTTGATCAATGCTGAATGGATGCGCTCCGCCGCTTTCTTTTCGCCGATGTGCTTGAGCATCATCACCGCCGCCAAGATCATCGCGGTGGGGTTAGCCTTGTTCTTTCCCTTGATGTCGGGAGCGCTTCCATGGACGGTCTCAAAAACGGCGCACTCGTCTCCGATATTCGCGCCAGGCACGAGCCCTAGGCCGCCTACGAGCCCCGCTGCCACGTCCGAGACGATATCGCCGTAAAGATTTTCCAGCAGCAACACATCGTATTGGAGCGGATTGAGCACAAGTTGAAGGCAAGCGTTGTCCACAATGACATCGTTATGTTGGATATCGGGAAATTTCTTGGCTACCTTCCGTGCACAGTTGAGAAAGAGCCCGTCGCTCAGTTTCATGATGTTTGCCTTGTGAACCGCAGTTACTCTCTTTCTTCCCTCGGCACGGGCCAGTTTGAACGCGAACTCTGCGATCCTAGTCGAGGCTTTTTCAGTGATGATCTTGAGGCTTTCCACCACTCCGGGAACCACGACGTGTTCGATCCCTGAGTAAAGATCTTCCGTGTTTTCCCTGATCACGATGAGATCCACTTCTTCGTAACGACTTTTGACAGCCGGCAGGCTTTTGACGGGCCGGAGGTTGGCGTAGAGATCCAGCGCCTTGCGTAGCTCGACGTTTGCGCTGCTGAAACCTTCACCCACGGGAGTGGTGAGCGGGCCTTTCAAGGCCACTCTATTTCTTTTGATCGAGTCCAACAGCTCGTCAGGGACCGTCTTGCCGGAGCGCTCCAAAGCTTCAGCTCCCGCCGCAAAAGTCTCCCACTCGATATCCACTCCCGCCGCTTTGATAATCTCTTGAGTTGGCTTTGTCACTTCGGGTCCGATGCCGTCGCCGGGTATCAAAGTAAGAACGCGCTTCATGAATACCTCCGTCGCCATTCTACCACAGCGATAGCGTTGACATAACCGTCAACCCTGGATACCGTGCTTTGAAAGTCTTTTTCGATCACACCATCATGGCACTCTTTCCACGATTCTTTTACGGCTGGCGGATGGTCGCAATTGGAGCCGCGGTCCGGGTGCTTGGCGGTGGCTTCCACCTCTACGGATTCACAGTTTTCTTTTTGCCGTTAAGTCAGGATCTGGGTTTAACTCGCGCCGCAACATCGCTTGCTTTCTCTCTTGCGCGCGCAGAAGGAGCGCTCGAAGGTCCACTGGCGGGCTACATGCTCGACCGCTTCGGCCCCCGGCCTGTGATGTTGGTTGGAATTTTTTTCTCTGGCGTCGGATACATGCTGCTCTCCGGCGTCAACAGTTATCTAACTTTTATGCTGGTGTACCTAGGCGTCATCTCCCTTGCCTTCGGCGCCGGCTTTATGCACGCGCCCATGATTATGGCGAATACCTGGTTTATCCGTCGTCGGGCGCTGGCCATGACCTTAATCAGTGCGTCCATCGGGACCGGAGGAGCTTTGCTAACTCCGATTCTCTCTATGACCATTCAAACCTGGGGCTGGCGCCTCGGCGCTTTTGTTGCAGGCGTCGGCATTCTTGCCATAGGTTTGCCCCTCGCCTCTTTCGTGCGCCGTTCACCCGAAAGCATGGGTCTAATGCCCGACGGTGGCCTCCCGGGTAAACCCGGTAACTCAGCAGAGCCCCGCGCTAAAGACGCCGAGCAACGTAGGCTGGAAGTAGAATTCACGCCGGCTCAGGCCATACGCACGCCAGCTTTCTGGATGTTCATTTTCGCCACCATGTTCAGAGTGGCGGGACTTGCAACGCTGATCGTCCATTTTATTCCCATCATGGTTTGGAAGGGCCTCTCGGAACCGCGCGCTGCCTTTTTAGTCGGCACTCTGGCTTTTCTCAGCCTCCCCTGCCATCTGCTGCTGGGCTGGCTGGCCGACTACGTCAACAAACCTAAGCTGATGGGCACCAGCATGCTCATCGGTACGGCAACCCTATTTCTCGTCATCTTCGGTGAGGCGGAATGGCACCTATGGATCTTCACCGTGCTTTTCACCACGGTCGAGTCGATCTTTCCGGTCGGGTGGGCTACCGTAGGAGACTTCTTTGGCCGAAGGAACTTCGGCACGATTCGAGGGAGCATGAGCTTCTTTTACATGTGGGGAGCGGTGGCTGCCCCTGTCGCCGCAGGCTGGATCTATGACCGCGACCAGACCTACGAGCCCATGCTCTGGGTCATCGTGTTGCTTTTCTTGATGTCCGCTGGTCTCTATGCCTTAATGGTTAAACCGTCGCCTCGAAATAGCTCTCAGCCGTTAGCCGCCGAGCTATCAGCTTAAAGAGAAAAAACTGAAGGCCGACTGCCGATCGCTGGAGCCTAGTCCTTTTGTAACTATCCTGACAATGATTGTTGTTGACGTTGACTCTGTTTCAAAACGCTTTGGCGATCGCCTGGCTGTTGATTGCTTGAGTCTTCAGGTGCCTTCCGGCATCTGCTTCGGCGTTTTGGGTCCCAACGGCGCCGGCAAGACAACCGCGCTGCGCATGATATACGGTGTCACGCGACCAACCAGTGGCACGATCCGGGTCTTCGGAATCGATATCGCGAGCCAAACACGAGCCGTGCGTTCCAGGTTGGGCGTAACGCTTCAGCAGAATGTCCTGATCGAGGCTTTTTCGCCGCTAGAAAATCTCCGTGTCTTCGGTGCCTACCATTTACTGCATGAGCCGGATCTTTCCCGCCGCATTCACGAGGTCATCGATTTTCTCAAGTTGAGGTCGCACGCGAGCGTGCCTGTGCGACACCTTTCCGGCGGATTCCAGCGTCGCCTCGCTATCGCTCTTTCTCTCATGAACCGACCGGAGCTGCTTATCCTTGATGAGCCGACCACCGGACTCGATCCGGCGGTACGGCTTTCCCTGTGGTCTCGGGTGGGGGATCTCAAAGCGAACGGCGCAACCATTCTGCTGACGACTCACTATATGGATGAGGCCCAGAGGCTATGCGACCGGGTTGCGATTGTCTCGGGAGGGAAAGTGATCGATGAAGGAAAGCCGATGAAGCTGATTGCGACACACCTCGCCCCGAACACAGTGGAGATTGACTGCGCGCCTGAAGAAGAGCGAACGCTCCTCAATGGCCTTGATTTGCCGTGTCATCGCATTCGGATTGGACGGCGCGTCATGTTCTATTTAGACGATGCCGCTCCACTGATCGAGCACATCCGCGACCGAGATCGAGGAGATCGACGACCGTTCATCGTGCGACCGACAAATCTCGAAGATGTGTTCATCGCGCTTACGGGCACGAGCCTAGAGGGAGGAGTATGAACCTTTCCGTTCGTCACGCCCTGGCCGTGTGGCAACGCAACGCGGCAATGTACCGGCGCACATGGAAGTTAAATATCCTGCCGAACTTTTTCGAGCCGGTATTCTATCTGGTTTCCATAGGCGTCGGTGTGGGCGCCTACGTTTCAGAGATGGGAGGGACTTCGTACATCGGTTTCTTGGCCCCGGGCCTCGTATGCGTTGCGGCCATGAATGGGGCCAGTTTTGAAGTGACGTACAATATCTATGTGCGTCTTGTCTACGAGAAAGCCTACGATGCCATGCTGACAACACCCATCCAACCCGACGATGTCCTAGGCGGTGAGATCCTGTGGGCCGTCACGCGCGCTTCCATCTACGGCGGCTGTTTCTTCATCGTGCTGGCTCTATTGAATCTCGCCCCGCTTCCAACCGCATTATTCGTCCTGCCGATCATCCCTCTGGCCGGGCTTCTCTTCGCCGCAATCGGAATCGTATTCACGCTGAGAATTCCCAACATCGAACTGTTCAGTTTTTACTTCACTCTTTTCCTGACTCCCCTCTTTCTCTTTTCCGATATCTTCTTTCCGCTAGAGGAGCGGCTGTCGCAAGGCTGGCTATGGGTCGCTGAGTTGCTGCCTCTTCTCCACCCTGTGCGTCTGGCACGGGCGGCATTTCACGGAGAGGTCTCGCCGTTGATCTTATGGGATCTTTTCTATTGCGCGGGTGTATCCGTATTTCTCTTGGCCTTGGCGCGTCGCAGCATAAGGGCACGGTTAACCAATTGATCCCTGCGCAAAGAAGGAGTCGCACGCAAGCCGGTCCTCATTGGCAAAACATTGAGATGACTATAATGCCCTAAATTGCCATGTCTACGTTTGTGAAAGCTTGGGGGCCAGTGTTTCTTTGGTTCGCCCTGATTTTTTTCTTTTCCACTGACACGTTCTCCTCTGAGAACACTTCCCGTATCACTAATTCCTTCATTCTTTGGATCTTCCCCGACGCTTCCGCCGGGCTGCTGAAAACCCTTGATCGGTTTACGCGCACGGTCGCTCATTGGTCGGAATACTTTATATTGGCGCTGTTGCTCATTCGAGCGTTCCGGATCCAGACAAACCGATGGCCTCGAAGATGGTTGGGCTGGACCTTCGCCATCGTATCCGTCTATGCCCTAGGGGATGAATTTCATCAGATCTTCGTCGCCAGTCGCGATCCTGCTTGGACCGACGTCATGCTGGATATTTTCGGAGGGGCGTGCGGAGTTTTCTGGATGTATCTGCGTGAATCTAAATATCGCGGATAGAGTGACGGCTACCCTGCTGAAGAGTCGGCCCAAGTTTAGCGTGAGGCTTCAAATTTTAACGGTGATGGGGACGCTGTTGGGCCTTCTTCTTAGGCAACGAAATCCACACCAGACCCAGAATGAAGGCAACGAAGATAATGAGATAGGTAAGTTCTGTTTCCACCTTTTTGTGACCTGCCTGGTTTTTTCGGCACGAGCATACCGCAATATCCATACCAAGGTACACCTTAAACCAAGTCGGAAACTTTCAAGATAGTTTTGCCAGCTCTTGAGCCACCAGCCGGAACAGAAATGGCCAGGGCCAGGGTAAGCTTGTACAAGCCTAGAATAACAACTCAATTTTCTTTAAAGTCTCGAAATAACTCTCCGCAATTCCCCCCAATCCCACGAAGTTCGAGGCGCTGGACAGTCCTGTTACACGCTTCTTTTCTGATGCCACAGGAAAACAATGACGAAATGTGGTAATATGCGGCACCAAAGGAAAACGGATGACGAATAGACGAATCGCGTTGCTACTTGGGTGGTCCTTCCCACTTTTATTTCTCGGTTGCGCTTTATCGGAGGATTCCGCCTCATCTCTAGCACAGTCGAGCGAGCAGCCGCGGCGCACTGTTCCTGACCCCAGAACGCCATCGAGCCTGCAAGCGATGCAGCAGGGCGTAGCCTCGATTACACCTCCTGGAAGCCCGCTGAAGGATATCTTCTTTGAGTTCGATAACTACGATCTTGCTACTAGTGCCAGGGACGTGCTCAAAGCCAACGCCGAATGGTTGCAGAGCAACGGAGCTGAGAGAGTCGAGATCGAGGGCCATTGTGACGACCTGGGAACATCGGAATATAATTTGGCCCTGGGTCTCAAGCGGGCACAGGGAGCTAAAGATTATCTCGTCAATCTGGGGATTCCTGCGGATAGATTGTTTGTCATAAGTTACGGCAAGGAAGCGCCGGCTTGCCTGGAGAATACAGAAGACTGCCGCCATAAAAATCGCCGCGCCCGCTTCGTGATCGTGAAACTCCTGCCCACTTCATGAAAACATCCTTCTGGCCCATCCATCTTCCGAGCTAAATTACTCATACCCTATCGCTTCTACAATCGGCGTTGAAGCCGCCTGTTTGGCTGGGAGATACCCCGCCGCTAAGCAAAGACCAACAGCCAGGACAACACACAGAAAAGCAACATCCAAGGGATAGTAATACTGGAAAGTCCAGCCTGTGAGAGCCTTGGTGTTATAAACCACGTGGTGGTAGGACATGAGCGTTCCTGAAAGGAGGCCGAGAACCCCCCCCATCAATCCGATCCAAGCCGCCTCTGCGATCACCATCTTTCGAACTTGGGACTGAGTTGCCCCGATCGCTCGCAGAACTCCGATCTCTCTGGTGCGATCGAGGACTGAAGCCAATAGCGTGTTGACGACGCTGAAGATCGCTACAACGACCGCGATGATCTCAACCGCGTAGTTCACCCTAAAAGACCGCTCCATGATGTCTACTACAGCGGCTCTGAGCTGCCGGTGGGTGCTCACAAAGAGCTGGTACCTCTCACCGTAATCATCCTTAATCTTGCGAATAACCGCTTCTTGATCCGCCGCCGGGGACAGCCACAAATCAAAGGCATCCACCAGCTCGTCCTTCCATAAATGTTTGTAAACCGCTCGGTCGATCAGAACGCTTCCCGAATCGGATGAATAATCCACATACACTCCAAGGACACGGAAAGGGACAGTTCCTGACGGCGTCGGAAGCTGGATCGTGTCTCCCATGCCCTTGCCGAATCTACTTTGGAAGCTCTCGCTGACGATCACGCCCTCTGCGGCTGCCATGCCGCGCAAAGCTCTTTCTCCATCTCCTTGCGCCATCGGGAGCTTGCGAACTTGAGCCGAAGCCTGAGCGGAAAAGGACTCAATCAAAATAGGCTTTCCCTCATAGGTGGAGCGAATCAAACGATAGAGGTCCACCACTCGAACTTCCGGGATGGCTTTCATTCCGGTTGCAAGATCCTCTCTGAGCGGAACATTCATCGGCCCCGCGGTTTTAGACCCCGAACTTACGATGAGGTCCGCTGTGACCATCTGATCCACCCAGGAAAGAAGCGACCCCCGAACACTGTTAACAAAGGCGGCGATAGTAAAGATCGCCGCTAGGCTAATCATCAAGGTAGCCACGGTGATGCCGGAGCGGACCGGGCTGCGATACAGACTGTCCGAGGCGAGTCGACTCTCCACACTCGATAAGAATGACGGGCGGAAAAGACCGCGGCCAACGATCTTTACCCATGACGCGATAAAAAGGGGGCAAAGGAACGAGAGCCCAAGCAAGAAGATGAGCATCGCGACCACACCCAGAGTGAATTTTTCTACCGGTCCGAAACCGAGCCGCGATAAAAACAACATCGCGGGAAAGAAAAGAAGAAGAAACCACCCCAACATAGAGGCGCTACGTGGGCCATTAGTCCTGGGACTCCACACGGTCTGCCGAGCGCCTTCGAGAGCGCTCACTTGGGTCGCCTGCCACGCGGGAAAGAGAGCGGCCAGAAGCGATACTCCCATGCCGCTTGCCAGGGCGATCCAAAACTCCCGCAGAGTCAAAGTGACCCCCGTAAGATCGATTTGTAGAAAGAGGTTATTCACGCTCTCACCGACGGAAAAGAGGGCCGCCTGGGCCAACAATAGACCCGTCAAGATCCCGAGGAGCGAAGCGGGAAGGGCTAACGCCAGAGCCTCCGCCACAAACAAAAGAAGGATGTCGCTCCTGACTACTCCCAGACAACGAAGCGTTCCGATCTCTCGCTTTCTCTGAATCACCGAGACGGCCACCGTGTTGTAGATCAGGAAAAACCCGACAAACAGCGCGACCAAGCTCACAAAGAAGAGTCCCACCCGGAAAGAAGTGAGCATGGACTCGACCTGTTCCCCCCTCTCCTTGGGCCGCGCTACCTGGGCCGCACCCTGTAACCGAGGCGACAATCTCCCCTTCACCGCTTCAACCGTCTCACCCTCTTCGACCGTGAGGTCCACGACGTCGATCTTGCCCTCCTTACCAAGAGCGATTTGCGCAACCGGCAAATCCATCAACGCAAAGCTCCCGCCAAAAATTTTGGCCGCGCCACGCTCTTTCAATAGAGCGCGTGTGGTGTAACTCCGTACGCCCTGACTGGTGGCAAGTGAGATTCTGGATCCCAGAGCTAAATCCAGACGTCGGGAGAGCGACTCCGTAAGCGCAATCGAATCGGGCTGAGCGATAAAATCCAAAGCTTGATCGAATCCAAACTGATCCGAAAATTCATGCTCCCGGATAGAAGAATCGGATAGAAAATCGACCCCGTAGATGTACAGCCTCTCTCCTTTAAAACCTGAGACCGGAAGAAAGCCCTCAACCGCTCCTACGGCATCCAGCACGCCCTCTGTGTCGCGGATAATCGGAAATAAGGATTCTCGGATCCCGCTTTCGCCGTTCGTCACCTGAAGCACGGCCTTCCCCGCGACGGTTTCAATAGTCTGCTGAAAGGATGACACCAGTGTGTGATTCACGGCGGCAATCGCGACAATGACCGCGACCCCCAGAGCAATACCTGAAAAAGTAAGAGCGGTTCGCAGTCGATGACGCAAAAAATGGCGCCAGCTAAGGAGCCGAAGCAGCCGAATCACTGTAAGCCCTCCTTTTCCACTTTGCCGTCTCTGAGTGTGATGATCCGATCGCCGTAGCCTGCGGCTTCCCGGTTGTGAGTCACCATAACCAACGTGCAACCATTCTCTCGGTTGATGCGCCGGAGAAGCTGCAGGATTTCCTCGCCGGTCTTTGAGTCGAGGTTCCCCGTGGGCTCGTCAGCGAGCAGGATCGGCGGTTGGAAGGCCAGGGCTCGGGCAATGGCGAGTCGTTGGATCTCTCCGCCTGAAAGCTCTTCGGGCAGATGATCTCTCCGGGAGGCCAGACTGACCGCCTCCAAAAGCGCTTCCGCCCGGTTGCGAGCCGGTTTCGTCGGGTGACCGTCAAGAATCAGCGGTAGCATAACGTTTTCCAGCCCCGTCAAGGTGGGAAGCAAATTGAAGAATTGAAAGATGAAGCCGATCTTGCTTCTTCTCAGCAAAGTAACTTTGCGGTCTGGCATCCGGGAAATGATTTGCCCGTCGATCACAATCTCGCCTCGCGTAGGGTGGTCCAATCCCCCCATCAGATGAAGCAAAGTGCTCTTTCCGGACCCGCTCGGCCCCATGATGACTACAAATTCTTTTTCGTGAACGTCTAACGACACTCCGGCCAGGGCAACGATTTCGCTTTTGCCCTGCCTATAGACCTTGTGCACATCAATCGAACGGATCATCGTAAAAGGAATTTAGACGATAAAAGAAAGCAGTGGAACGCTAAGTTCGGGGCATTCCCCGCCTTTCCGATGGGACGCTTCGACCTCTTTCAGGTTATCTCGAACTCCTCGAACAAAGGAGTCCAGATTGACGCCCAGGTGAATTGCAGGGTATTTTTCAAGCTTCTCCAGTCCGGATCGCCAAAGTTTGATTGCGCCGATGAGAACTTCCTGCTCCCACTTGAAATAGCCGGCCGCGATCTGAATGATTCCCTGGTAGAACTCTCGATCGGGTCCGTGGTCCTCCAACCAGATCTCTTCCAAGGTCTCATGACATTCGAAATAAAGTCGGGCGTTAAATTCTTCGATTCCTTTGAGAAACCGGGGATCGTACTCGCTTTTCATCAATCTGCTTTCCTCTTTATGATACTTATACTATCGTATAGCACGCCATAGATAAGCAATGACAGAAAGCAAAGCTTTAGCTCTCAGCGCCGAGCTTTCATTTTTGGCTGCTGATAGCTGAATGCTGGAAGCTACCAATCTTCAATGGCTGCAGCAGAATCTGTGATCCTAAAAATTCACTCCCTATCCTATGGTCCGTACGGCGTCGGCCGCAGCGATGGACAGGCAATCTTGACGCCTCTCACCGCGCCGGGAGATGAAGCAAGGATTCGAATCATAGAGCAACGAGGAAGCTATGCCATTGGCCAAATGACGGAACTTCTCAACCCTTCTCCTCTGCGCCAAACTCCTCTGTGTCCTTATTTCGGCAAGTGCGGAGGCTGCCCATGGCAGCATATCGATTACTCAGCTCAGCTCGCCGCGAAGCAGAAAAACGTCGAAGATGCGTTGCGCCGCATCGGAAAGTTGGAAGGCTTCGAGCTCTTCCCTATCGTTCCTTCCCCAGAGGAATACGGTTACCGAAGCCGCATTCGCTTGCAGGTGGATGGGCAAAAGAGAGCCGGGCTTTATCGAGCATTCTCGCACGAAATCATCGAAATCGATTCCTGCAGGATCAGCGATAACAAGGTAGACCGCAACCTGGCCCTTTTGAAAGAGTGGATCCACCAGCTCAAAACGCCTGTCCACCAGGCGGAAGGCATCCGGGATGATGACGGAGAACGGATCGTCTTCGTGGCGGAAGCCCGAGACGGAGCCTTCTGCATTGACAATGACCAGGCAAGCTCCTTATTTTTATCGCGGCACAGAGAGATACGTGGCTTGACGCTTTTCGGCCGAGGATGGCGCCGTTCATGGGGGCAAGGAAAAATTTCCGTCTATCCCGAGGATGGAATAAGAATAGAAGCAGACGCAGAGACCTTCACTCAGGCGAACCGCGCGGCCAACCGTCTGTTGGTCCAGAAACTCTTGTCTTGGGCAGAGTTTCACCATCAGGACCGAATTCTCGAACTCTACTCCGGCGCGGGCAACTTCACTCTGCCGATAGCTCGGCGCTCTGAAAGGGTTCTGGCAGCGGAGCGAAGCCGCAGAGCCGTTCAATCCGGCCAAGAAAACAGCCGTTCAAACGGTTTGGAAAACATCCGCTGGGTTTGTTCTCCTGCACTCAAGGCAGTCCAATACCTGGCGAAAAGCGGCGAGAAGTTCTCTAAAATTATTCTCAACCCTCCCCGCTCCGGCGCTAAAGGTTTGGAAGAAGACTTATCTTCTCTCGGAGCGGAAAGAGTTTTTTACATTTCCTGCAATCCTACGACCTTGGCGCGAGATCTCGCAGGCCTGAACGGTAAGGGCTACAGAGTTACAAGAATACAACCTTTCGATTTGTTCCCTCACACCTTTCACGTCGAGACTCTGGCTGAAATCATTCGCACATAGGATTGCATTGACAGAAAAACGGCTCTCTGTTATGCCCTTCATCGGTGAGAACTAAAGAAACCCTTCAAGGAGATTGAAAGATGAAAAACCAGACATTCATCGACGCCGACGGCCATCTGATCGAACAGAACGACCTCCTCCGTTCCTATCTGGAGCCTCCTTATGACAGGCGGAGCGGGCCGCTCAGTTTTCAGGAGCCATGGGACGGTCACCTTCAAGGAAGGCTTCCCAAGAATCGCGACTGGTGCCGCAGAGATCTCAAGGCTCAAGACTGGCTCCGAATCATGGATGAACACAATATGGAGATGGCCTTCCTTTATTCGACGGGAGCCGGCGACGTATCGCGGGTGCGCGAGATAGGCTACGCCAAAGCGCTTTGCCGCGCATATAACAACTATGTCCATGACCACTGGGCCAAGGTATCGGACCGGATTAAACCGGTCGCCCTGCTACCCCAGCAGGAGCCGGAGGCCGCGGCTTCGGAGTTGCGCAGAGCGGTCAAGGAACTCGGCTTCGCCGGCGCATCTTTTAAGACGGTCGGGCTGCAATTGCCTCTGGGACATCGCTTTTACGACCCTATTTACGAAGAGGCCCAGAGATTAGGATGCCTCATCGGCATTCACGGGACGCGAAACGGCTCCCATGAACTCGGCGCTGGTATGTTTGAGACTTTCACGGAGGTCCACACCGTTGCTTTTCCCGTCGGTATATTCCAGCAGTTTACCAGCATGATCTTTCAAGGCGTGCCGGAGCGGTTTCCCAAGCTTCGTCTGGCCTTTCTGGAGATCGGCTGCACGTGGCTTCCTTACTGGCTCGATCGCATGGACGAGCACTGGGAGAAGCGCGGCGAGATCGAAACTCCCAACTTAAAGAGGCGACCGAGCGACTGTGTTCGAGAACGGCCAATCTATTTCAGCGTTGAGGCCGAAGAGAAGCTCATCCCTGAAACCCTGAAGTATGTGGGCGAAGATCATTTCGTCTATGCTTCGGATATCCCCCACTGGGACAACGAGTTTCCGGAATCGATGCATACGCTTCAAGCGCGGGAGGACCTCTCCCCTGAGGCCAAGAAAAAAATCCTGTACGACAACGCCAGGGCGATGTACGGACTCAGCGACTGACTCCGGCTCTAAGTAGAGAGATTCATCCATGCGGGCTAAAAGCCTACCTTCCCCTCAAAACGAACCGCTGAGTGAGTCACCCTCAGTCCTTCGCCTGTCATTCTGAACACAGTGAAGAATCTCAGCGCAGCCTCCGCGAACGTCTCGATTCGTCCACCGAGATTCTTGAGCTTCGCCTCAGAATGACCAATAGGGTTTCGAATAAACCCCGCTTGTGCTCCCCGAAATCGCAGTTGTGCAAGTTGAGCCCCTGAGCTAAACTTCCACCAGTCAGGAGGCGCTTTCATGTCGGAACCGAGAAAGACTCCCAACCCCAAGGTGACGATTATCGCCAGCAAGGGGGCCAACCAGGCTATCAACTACCTTCTGCAAGATCGAGAAGAATTGGAATGGTTAGTCGCCATCGGTCGCAATCGAAACGGGGACATCCTCTTTTACGATACCGGCGGCGACATCATCGAAGATTTGGGTGCCTTGGAATACATCAAGCAAAGAATTTTACGGGACTATTTTGGCGATCTGGACGACTAGGTAAGAATGCAACAGACAGGTATCGCCTATCTTCCGCTTCACGGCGGTAGAGCGCCCGCCTGGCTGTTTCAACGGATGGTCCGGCTCGGGCGCGAAATCGTCCGTCTCGTCGTTGAAGAGCAGGGTCCGGAAGAGCTGCTCATCCGCATCTCCGACCCCTACTGGTTCCAGTCCCTCGGCTGCGTTCTGGGTTTTGATTGGCACTCCTCCGGAGTGACCACAACCGTATGCGGCGCCCTTAAGGAAGGGCTCAAGGGGATGGAGCGCGATCTTGGTCTTGTCGTCGCCGGGGGGAAAGGAGCGACCTCGCGCAAGACGCCATCGGAAATCACCGCGGCCGGTGAGAGACTTCCCCTCGAGCGCAACCCGGAAGATCTCGTCTATCTCAGCCGCCTAACCGCCAAGATCGACAACAACGCCATTCAGGACGGCTTTCAACTCTACCATCATAATTTTTTCTTTACACTCAAAGGTTCGTGGGCGGTCGTTCAACAGGGAATGAGCGATCGCTACGCCCGCCGCTATCATTGGTACTCTGAGAACATTCAATCGCTCACCCGGGATCCTCACGCGGCGATATGCAGCAGCCTAAAGCGGCAGCAGACCCTGAATTTGGTCGCGCACGAAAGCACGCAAGCGCAGAAACTTATTACAGAGCTCTCACACGAAGAGCCGACGAAGATTACTGCAGAGATCAGGAGGCTCCAGACGCTTTCGCTGCCCAGCCACCATGAGGTAAGAATCCAGGATCTCCATCCGCAGTCTATCGAAAAAGTCCTGTTTCGAACCTACGAGCAAAAAGCCGGGGACTTCGAGACGCTGCTAGGAATGCCCGGTGTTGGGGCGAAGACGCTTCGAGCCCTCGCCTTGATCTCTGAGATCACCTATGGAACACCCGCCTCATGGAAGGATCCGGCCAAGTTCAGCTTCGCCCATGGGGGAAAGGACGGGCATCCGTTCCCGGTTGATCGAAGAGTTTACGACCGTTCTATTGAGATTTTGAGAAAATCTCTCGAGCGCGCGAAGGTAGACCGAACTGAAAAGCAAAACGCTCTCAAGCGGCTCCTTCAGCTCTTTCCCGAGGATGCTTCTGTTGTTTCCGTTTGATAACTTGGCCACGAATCCAGAGCGATGAAAGAAGGATAATGGCTGAACAAGGGAAAATTCTCGCTGCTCAGGACGAGGCCGCCTCGGCCTTCAGCCGTGAGCTGGGATGAAAGTACCGAAGGGCGAATGGGAATACAGAATCGAAAAATATCTGAACCTCATCGATTTACTCGAATTTCGCAAGCAGTACCCGCTTTACTTGTCCGGAGGAATGCGCCAAAGAGTTGGACTCGCACGCGCGCTTGTCATCGAGCCAGAGGTGCTTCTGATGGATGAACCCTACAGCAAACTGGATCAATTGACTGCGCGCAAGCTCCGAGAGGATACCCTTTCAATCTGCAGTCGGCTTAAACAGACGGCGCTGTTGGTAACGCATGACGTGGAAGAGGCAGCTTACATGGGCGACCGCATCGTGATCCTTTCCGCCCGGCCATCTCGCGTTGTAGAGATCGCGGACAATCCCTTTCAGCCGTCGGAGAGAGATCTGGATGATACCGAATTTATCGAATTCAAAAAGAGGCTACTAAAGTCGGTGTTGCAGTCGACACCGTAGGGGCCGATTACGGAGAGTCGGCTATGATTTGTCGACCATTGATTCTTCTATTGGTCCTTTGTGTTCCGACGATCATTTCTATCTCATCCATTCGAATACAGGCGGCGGAGCTCCCGACCATCGAGGTCGGATTGCCCGAGGATGGGCTGTTCGGCCTGGGAGGTCAGTACATCGTAAAGGCCTGGATCGAAAGAACGGCTTTGTCATGAAACCCCGCTGGGCCGGAGTGCCGGAGATTCAGCGGCTGCTCGGCATCCAGGCTCTTTCCGTCGGCTTGATGACGCCCGAGGCAGCTCTGCGCGCGAATGTGAGCGGCGTGCCAATCCGATTAATCCAACCGTATCAAACTCCCCACATGCATGTTCTTGTCCGGAAGGATTCGCCCTACCAGAGCGTGGAAGATCTCAAAGGGAAACCCATTGCCCTGACTCCGGAGGTCACAACACTCTACAATCTCTTCGACTTCATGATGAGAAAAAAAGGAGTCAACATTGAAAAAGAGTTTCAGATCAAAAAGCTCGGCGGGCCGGCGATCATCGCAGTCCTGGAGAAAGGGGAGGTCGAGGCGGGGATTCTCTGGGAAGCCCACGTTTCACGGCTGGTAAACTCGGGCAAATACCGGGTGATCATGACGTACCGCGACGAGCTTGTGAAGCTTCTCAACTCCAAGATTCTACCGGTTATCTGGTTGTCCGCGCTCGAGCCTTGGGTCAAGTCGAACCCGAGCCGACAACTCTCAAAGGCCGGCAAAACTTTTCTTCAAGAAGGCATAGAAATGGGCATGTTTACTAAGGAAGCGGCCGGCCACATCGACGCCCTGTTCACGCCGTAGGCCTCTTCAACTTGCCCCTACAGAGTAGCAGGCCGTTTCCTTCGACAAAGCTCAGGACGAACGGCCTGTATATCGAAGTGCTCAGGCTTTGAGCTCAGCCGAACGGGCAGACGGACTAGGGATTTAAATCATTAACAATTCCCGTTCATGCTGAGCCGGTCGAAGCATGCCGAACTCTTTCCAACGGTCTGTTAGCCTTTGACTCCCGGAACCTTAGGTTTGTAGCGGAGCGGCGGAGAATTCTCCGGTAAAAAATCCTCCAATTGCATCGTCTCCCAACCCATAGGCCGGAGCCGCTCGAACTCGAAGCGCCGATTCGGATCGCATTCGGGCGGTTTGGTGGCATCGATCAATACTTTTCCGCCTATGCGGTGCCAACCGGGAGCGCCGGGAGCACCGAACTCGGGGCACGACGGGTCCATCGCATGGATTTTGGCCCCGGGTATCACGATGATATCCTCTTGAGGGTTGACCCGCGTTGATATCGCCCACAGAATCTCCGCGTAATTGAAGATATCGACATCCTCATCCACGGCGATTGCGACCTTCGGATGCTGGTACTCGCTGGAGAGAACCGATAAAAGAACGTTTCGCGCCTCGCCATAATAGCGCGGATTCATCTGCACTACGATCCCGAAGATTCCCGGCAAAGCCAAGACGTTTTTAACATCGGAAAAACCGCCCACGGTGCGTGTGCGGCGCAAAATCTGGGCTGACATGGGGACTTTGTGGTAAACGCATCCTTCCACCTCGGTTCCGTTCTGGACATTCTTGAAGATCGCGTCGTGGCGCATCGTAACCGCCTTGATGTTTACGATCGGGTTCATGCCTGAGCCGGTCAGGTAATAGTCCTGGAATTCGCTGAAGGGCCCTTCCTTCTCACGCACCTTTGGCGGAATCTCCCCCTCGATGACGATCTCCGCGTGAGCAGGAGCTTCGAGATCCACAGTCTCGCATTTTATGAGGTCCACCTCCTCTTGCAGCAAGGCCGAAGCGATTTCGAGCTCGTCCACTCCATACCGGGTCGTCGTCGCGGCGGCGAAGTAGTACATGGGATGGTGCCCGATCATGATCGCGACCGGCATCGGTTTATCCCGCGCTTCATACATCTGATAATTGGTCCAGGCATGGCGCGGGTAGAGAAGAATCCCGGTCTTTCTCGGACCTTTCATCTGCAGTCGATGAAAACTTATGTTGCGTTGGCCCGTCTCGGGATTTTTCGTGATCATCAATCCGGAACCGATGAAGGCCCCGCCGTCACGGATACCGGCTTGATGGATCGGCATCTTCGTGATGTCAACTTCGTCGCCGATCGCGATCCTTTCTTTGACCGGCCCCGTCTTTGTCATGCGCGTCGTGCCCAGCCGCTCAGTCCGGCGCACGAATTCAGGAACCATCTCGTCACGGCCGCAGTCGAACGCTAGAGGAGCGAGAGCAACATCGCCGGGAGCTTGCCCCAAGCAGCGCCATCCGGGAAAGCCCGCGAGATTTTCGAAGAAGAGCGCGCGGTCTCTCGCCTGCCACAGCAACGCTCCCATCTGAGTGCGGGGATCGACGGGTTTGCTAATCCGGGCAAGCAGGCCAGCCTCGTCCAACTGCTTGATCCACGAACGCATGTCTTTGGGCATGACAGTTCTCCTCCGTGTTGGCTCTTGTTTTTCATCCATCCCATATCATGGAGCACCGCTGATGACCAACTTGGCGACCCAAGCTAATTGAGCTTGTAACCTTGACACACTGTAGGATTCCTGACTAAATGTCCCCGCCTTTCGCGATCGGCCCGCTATCACAAAAGGAGGTTCTTACCGTGTATGCAAGACTCCCCATGTTAGGACTTCTGCTGCTCTTCATGGCATGGCCGCACAAAGCGCTCGTGGCAGGTGAAGCAGCTCTATCCAACCTACGCTATGTAATTAGCGGCAACACTTCAGTAGACTGGCCCATGTATATCGCGCAAGAAAAAAAGCTCTTTCAGAAAAACGGAATCTATTTGGAACCGGTTGTTATCCGGGGCGCTACCAACACCACACGGGCAGTTCTTAGCGGAACCGTGCCTCTGGGGCGCATCAACCCTGACTACGTCATCACCGGCATCGAGAAAGGCGCAAAGGCGAAAATCATCGCCGGGACCATGGAAAAGATTCCCTACGACCTTGTAGCCCGTCCGGAAATTAAGTCCGGAGCCGAACTCAAAGGCAAAACCATCGGCGTGAGCTCTCTTACCGGAGGAACGACGCTCATGCTCCACGAGGTTATGGAGAAGGCCTTTAAACTAAGGGAAGGTGATTACAAGCTGCTGGTTGTAGGCACCTCGCCAGATCGATATGCCGCGATCAAGGGGGGATCGGTCCAGGCCACCTTCATGGGTCCTCCATTTAATTTCAGAGCTGCCAAAGACGGCTTTACAAAACTAACGACTTTCTATGACATCCTTGGCCCGATCCAGTTTGCCGTCGAGTTCGCTTACCTCGATTACCTCAGATCTCACAGAGACGAAACCGTCAGATACCTGAAATCCTGGGTGGAGGGAACACGCTGGCTCTATGATCCCAAGAACAAGGAGGAAGCGCTCGCCATTCACATGAAAGCCCTCAAAGGCACAAAAGAGAGCGCTGAGCTCGACTATCAATTTCTTATTCAAAATCTTCAGGCCTTTCCGAAGGATGGCTCGCTAAGCAAAGCGGGCATGACAAAAAGCATGGATCTGAGAGTCAAAGATGGGATGTATAAGGAAGCCAGGGTCCCATCCTATACAGAATATGTGGACAATACTTTTCTGGAAGAAGCTTTGCGGCAGCTGAAACAGTAACTATGAGGAACATGCATATGACCTGAGTGCTGACCTCTCACGAGGTCTGAGGTAAGATGAAAGCCATCGTCTTAAGGGAGTTTGGCGCTCCGGAAGTTCTCAGCCTCGAAGAGATCCCTACCCCATCGCCCGCGCCTGGCGAAGTGCTCGTCAAAGTTCATACCGTATCGGTCAACCGAACGCTCGACCTCAAGGTGCGCGCCGGAAAATACACTGCCGAGATTCACTTTCCCCATGTTCTCGGCGTCGATCCGGCCGGTGTGGTCGTGACGGTTGGTCCGAACGTCACGGCCCGGAAAGTCGGCGATCGTGTCGCGGTTCTCTCGATGATAAGCTGCGGCCTTTGCAATTATTGCCGGGCCGGCGAGGAATCGCTGTGCATGAAGAGCCGCCACATCGGAGTCCATCGCTGGGGAGGGTATGCGGAATACACAGCCGTCCCGGCCAAGAACACGTTTCTAATTCCGGAATCACTTTCATCTGCCGAGGCCACGGTGATCTCGCGCCATTTCCCCATGGCTTTCAACCTGCTTGAAAACAGAGCTCAGCTAAAGCCCGGCGAATCGGTATTGATCATGGGCGCGACCGGTGCCCTTGGGAGTTGCGGCGTACAAGTCGCCAAGCTGCTGGGAGCGAACGTGATAGCGGGCGCCGGCTCAGACGAACGAGTAGCGACAGCAGTGAGTTACGGTGCTGATTTTGGAATCAACTATCGCAAGAAGGATCTCGCCTCAGAGGTCATGCGCATCACCGAAGCACACGGCGTGGATGTGGTCTATGAGAACATCGGTGACCCGACTTTGTGGCCGGGAGCCCTTAATAGCCTGGCTTGGGCCGGCCGTCTCGTCACTGCGGGATCCCATGGGGGCGGAACGGTAACGCTCGATATCACGAAACTTTACCTCCGCCGGCAAAGAATCATCGGCGTGGCCGGAACCAACTATAGAGATGTGGTGCGCTCTCTCGAAGCAGCGGCAAGAGGCGAGATCCGTGCGATCATCAAGAAAGTTATGCCTCTCGCGCAGGCGGCCGTGGCTCACGATCTCTTGGAAAAAGAGACCGTCATCGGAAAGGTTATTCTAGAACCGACTCCTTAGCATAGACATGCCAGCGGTCCGATGGAAAAGCGACTCTTACCTGCTGGCCCACGTTGAAACCGGAGTCGCCTGTGAGCTTCACCATCAGCGTGACTCCATTCGCCTCAACTTCAAAGAGAGCTCTATCTCCCTGGTAGGTTTTGCTGAGGATCTTACCTTCGATGGAATGGGAATTCTGCCTTGCAGATTCCGCCAAGTCCAAATGCTCGGGACGGACGGCTAGGGTGACTTCAGTTCCGGCTGGGCAGTCTGAAGGCGTAGGAGCGTGGATCACCCCAACGGGCGAGTGAATCACCGCCGGGCCCTGAATTTTGCCTTTTAGGAAATTCATTTCTCCCACGAATTGAGCCACGAACAGACTCTTAGGTTTCGCATAAACCTCGTGAGGCGAACCGACCTGTAGGATCTCACCTCCGTCCATGACACAGACCCTGTCCCCAAGGCTCAAAGCCTCGGCCTGATCATGCGTGACGTAAAGCGTCGTTACGTCAATGGAGCGGGTGATCTTCTTTAATTCCAAGCGCATCTGATCCCGCAGCCTCGCGTCCAGATTGCTGAGCGGCTCGTCCATGAGCAAGATCTTGGGCTCCGTGACCAACGCCCTGGCCATCGCAACGCGCTGCTGCTGACCGCCGCTTAAATCGGTCGCTGGACGGTCCGCGAGGCCCTCCAGTTGGACAAGCTTCAAGGCGTGGCGGACTTTTTCAGCTACCAGACTCCTGGCGACGCGCCTGTGCCCTTGAGTCAAAGGAAAGGCGACGTTGTGAAAAACAGTCATGTGGGGCCAGATGGCGTAGGATTGGAACACCATGCCGATGTCCCGTTTCTCGGTCGGTACGTAGACGCGCTGCGCCGGAGAGCTAACCAAGGTCCCGCCAATTTCGATATCCCCCGCGTCCGGTCTTTCCAGTCCTGCGACACAGCGGAGAGTTGTCGTCTTGCCGCATCCGCTGGGACCCAAAAGAACGCAGAACTCCCCGTCGAGAACTTCGAGATCGATTCCCTGCAGCGCCCTGACGGTCCCCTGCCGGGCGACAAAAGACTTCCGGAGCGATCTAACGCGAATCACGTTAGTTTAAGTGCCTACTCCGTTCAGCTCGCTTCCCCGACTTCACCGAGCCTTGAGAGGGCGAATCGGAGAGCGCCCACGACGATCACCGCAAAGAGGATCAGGATCACCCCCAGCGCAGAGACCTCCGGGATCCAGCCGGACCCCCAGAACTGCCAGACGATCGTCGAGACGACGACATTCTTGCGTGTATAAAGCGTGAGCGCCATCGTGACTTCACGGTAGGAGAGCATGCCGATCCAGATCCAGCTATTGAAGATGCCGGCGGCGATCAGGGGCACGATGATGCGCCAAAGGACCCGCGCGGTTGAAGCGCCGGCGACCTTGCCGGCCTCTTCCAACTCGCGGTGCACCTGGATCATCACGCTGTTGGTCGTTCGCGTGCCATAGGCGATCCAGTTGATCGTGTGCGCCAGGATGATGATCAAGATGGTTCCGTAGAGAGGAAAGACATTCCTGTAGGCGAGGCCAAGATAGGCAAGCCCGACGGCGAGAAGAATGCCCGGCACCGCATGGGGAACGAACGCGAGGGTATCAAGTAAGCCACGAAAACTCACGTTCGTTCGGATCACCACCCAAGAGATAAACACACTGAGGATCATAGTGGCTGTGGGCACGGCAAACATGAGAATCGCCGTGTTGATAAACGGCAGCGCGCCCGTGTGATTTGGGATCGCGATGTAGTGCTTCAGCGTGACCGTTGAGAGCGCGCTCATCGATGGCAACTGTAGATAGGGCAAGATCGAGGCCCATAGGAGGACGAGAAAGGGGATGAAGACCTCCATCGAGAGATAGATGAAGACGAAAGCCAGAGCCGGCCACTTCCACCGCCCCAGCGCGATCTGCCGGGGACGGTAGCCCCGCCCGGTAATGACGGTATATTTCTTCCCTTCCTTGACCAGCCGCACGTAAAAGTAAGCGAGGACGAGCCCCAGGACGAGCATCACCGCGCCATAGGCCCCAGCCATTCCGTACGCGGGCAGTCCTATCGTAGGAGTCGTGGACTGATAGATCAGAGAACTCAGGACGAGAATTCGAGCCGGCAGACCGATGATCGCGGGCACCTCGAAAACCGCGATGGCGGTCATGAACAGATAGACCATCACCGCAGCGATGGCGGGCAGCGTGATCGGGATATTGATCTTTAAAAAAGTTCTGAGCTTGCTCACGCCGGAAGTGTAGGCGGCCTCCTCGAGAGCTGGGTCCATCGAGCGGTAGGCTGCCGCAAGCATGAAGAAGGCGCCGGGAACGAAGGAAACACCTTGGACAAATGCCATGCCGCCAAGATTATAAAGGCTGAGCGGCGGATTCTGTAACTCGAAGATGGCTTGCAACCACCGGTTGATCAGCCCGATGCGTGGACTGAGCAGCAAAATCCAAGCGATGGTCCGGAGAAAGACGGGAATCAGGATCCCTACGGTAAGCAAAACGTAGATCGTATTCTTCAAGGGAAGATCCGTGCGCGTCAGGAGCCAAACTAGCGGAACCGTAAAGAAGACGCATACCGAGACGCTGCCGACAGCAAAGAGAAGGGTATTGACCAAGATCTCGTAAGTACCGGGGTCGGAATAAACGGCTACGAAATTCGCGAGAGTGAAAGGAACGGTCTCGCCGGGAAAACCAGTCCTTAGGCTCATCAGCACGACCATCCCGACCGGCACCCCCACCATCAAGCCAAGCAACGCAAAGAGCGCCGCGGCGAAGAGAGTGGTCCCGTGCTGTCGGATGCGGGCCACGCTCTCCCAAGCGTCGAAGGTGATGCTGCGAATCGATTCCGTCTTCACGTTCTTCTCCTACCGTCTGTCCCCGAAATCCTTTCTACCTTTCGAAGCCAAGGATCTTGCCGTACTCTCTGGTGAGCCTATCGATCATGTCTGCCTTGTCCGGAGTCATGTAGACGACCTGTTTCCCTTGAGCATACTTATAGGCCTTGGTTCCCTTCACGTGCGCCGAGGTATGGCCGGTGTACTTTTCAAAAATCTGCTGTGCCTCCGGTGTAGTCATGAAAACGGTAAAAAGATGGCCCATGCTTGGGTGCGCCGCTCCCTTCAGGACACCAATGTTATAAGCCGGCGAGATTACCGGCTGGACTCCTTCGGCGAAAGCGAGAGGAGCGCCTGATTCCGCTGCCTCGTGGATTTGGCTGTCCTGCATGGTTGCGGCAATCAACACCTCTCCCAAAAGCAGTCTTTGGGCCATCTCTCCGGCCCGGCTAAGCGTAGGTTGCAATGCGGCGAGCTTCTTGACGAAATCCGTGGTCTTCTCCTCTCCCCAGGGTCCGGCTGCCAGTCGGGCCCAGTGATGGGTGGAGTTGATCACCCCCAACTTTCCGCCTTTCCATTTTGGGTCAAGGAGGTCTTCCCATCTTTTGGGGACGTCTTTGGCGGGCAAAGTCTTCTTGTTATAGGTCGGCAGACAGAACTGGTTGGCGGCGATCACTGCGCCGCTGTCATAGGTAATGAGATTCTCGGCGACGCCTAGGCTCTTGTAGTCAAAAGGTTGATGGAGTTTCCTGGTCCAGAGCGAGCCATGATGGGCGTCTGTGACCAACATGGTATCCCACTCTGGTGTCACTCCTGAGGCTGACATGCCAATGACCTTTGCGGTGTCCCGGGTCATGTTGCCCGACGGGCTGTAATTGAGCTTGATGTTTAGGCCATATTTTTTGTTGAAGGCACCCGCCAGCGCCTGAGCCCCTTCATTGCCCATAGTGGAAGGTCCGTGGAACTCGATCGCTCCCTCTTTTTTAGCTCCTGCGATCAACTGCTCGAGCTTGGAGGCGGC
>DASYRN010000254.1:0-8586 GCA_036004365.1 Binatia bacterium | reverse complement strand
GATGGCCTTGAGTGTAAAAGAGGAAGCCTTGAGGTTGCCGGTGATAAGGAAGATCTAGGGGCTATTGATCCTTAATTTCTTCTAAAAGCTTCTTAACCTCTGCCTTGTTCTGACGGTCGTCGGAGAACTGGAGCGGCAACTCCTGGGCAGACTTGAGGGAGGTACGGGCAAGCTGCAAGTTACCCATAGCAATATGCGTTTTCGCCAACTCTAAACGATGCGAGATGACCTTTGGATTGAGCGAAACCGCCTTATTCAAATACTCAATAGATTTCTCCATGCTCCCTTTAGGGATCGTACGCCCGAGAAATACAGTCGCGGCCACGCGACTCATCTGTCCTATCTCAGCCATCCTTCGGTGCCATATCCCGTACACGTGATAAGCAAAGCCGTTGTCGGGGTCCAAGGTGATAGCCTTTTCCACTTCCGCTTGAATCTCTCGGGAAAGATCAATCTGCTTAGTGATCGGAGAGATTGAGGCAATTTTGCCTAAGGATGCGGCGACATAGAAGTGCCCCCAGGTCACGTTGGGATCTATCTTGACCACCTTGCGCGCATACTGCTCGGCGATTTCGTATTGCTTCAGCCGCTCCTCCTGCCAGTCTGTGGTCGACTCGGGAATCATGTCACCGAAGTCGATATAGACTCGGGCTATCTTAGACAAAGCCTCGGTGTTCTGCGGGTCCAAATCGAGGACCTTGAGAAGTTCGCTAAGGGCCTCCTTGGTTTTGAAGCTGGCGTAAAGCTCGTCGGCCTTTTGGAGCGAGTTGGAAATGGGCGATCCGTCGTTCACGCAGTGGGGACATCCCACTCGGCCTCTT
The DNA here is from genome assembly GCA_036004365.1 of Binatia bacterium. GTDB lineage: Bacteria > Desulfobacterota > Binatia > UBA9968 > UBA9968 > DP-36. Next base: position 7,765 of record DASYRN010000254.1, on the reverse strand, counting down.
TTGACAGGGTTGCCTTGGGAAAGGCCTACCTTGTTTAATAACAGAACGAATCCTAATATCCCGAGGAGAATACAGAATTTTTTCATTGGTCACCTAATCAGAGTTGCCTTTCCTCTTTCGTCAATCGCTACGTATATGACTTCTGCCTCGGTCACTTTCACCCGCAGGCCAGGCTCGCTAAAACGCTCTGCTTCGACTTCGACACGGATGGTGAGAGAAGTCCTTCCCTCTTTTGCGACCTCGGTATAAAAACTCACAACGTCTCCGACGTAGACGGGCGCGATAAACTCCACTTCGTGCATCGCCTTGGTCACAAAGTTTTTAGCGGCATGCTGCCGAGCGGCCACCGCCCCGGCCAAGTCGATGTGGCTCAAGATGACTCCGCCAAAGATGGTCCCCCGCGCATTTGTGTCTCTAGGGAGCATGGTTACTCTTAAACTGGGCTCTCTCATGAAGACCGTCAGCGAAGTGGATTGACGTACCGCCTAAGTTAAGCCGGATCGAAAGAATTGAAGGAAGGAGGGCTAGACATAGGTAAGCCATCGCTCATATTTTTTATCTTTTCCTTTGATGATGCTGAAGAATGTTTGCTGAAGATCAGCGGTCACCGCGCCCGGGCAACTTAGGCCGATCTTTCTATTGTCCACCTCGCGGATTGGCGTGACTTCAGCCGCCGTTCCGGTAAAAAACGATTCATCCGCCGTGTAAAGTTCATCCCGGGTAAAGCGCTCCTCTTGAATTTCATATCCCTTGTCGCGCGCGAGCATCAGTACCGATTCCCTGGTAATCCCAGGTAAGATGGAGGTCAAAGGGGTTGTTTTGATCTTTCGCCCACGCACGATAAAGATATTCTCCCCGCTAGCCTCCGCCACATATCCTTCGACATCGAGCATGATCGCCTCGTCGTAACCGTCCTTCTTGACCTCATTCTTCGCTAAGACGGAGTTCACATAATTGCCCGAGACTTTGCTCTTAGTCATCATCACATTAACGTGATGGCGCGTGTAGGAAGAAACCTTGGCTCGAATCCCATTCCTGATCCCCTCCTCTCCCAAATAGGCGCCCCACGGCCAAGCGGCAACGATCAGATGGAGCGGGTTGTCGGGAGCATAGAGTCCCATCTCTCCATAGCCGAGAAAGGCGAGCGGCCGGATATAACATTCCTTGAGCCCGTTGACCCGAACGACTTCGAGAATCGCCTGCCTGACTTGGTCCGTCGTATAGGAAAGAGGAATACCCAAAATCTGCCCAGAATCAAACAATCGGCGAACATGCTCATCCAAGCGAAAGACAGCGGAGCGACCGTTCTCGAGCGCGTAACAGCGGATTCCCTCGAAATATCCGGTACCGTAGTGCAGGCAATGGGTTAGGACGTGGACCTTGGCTTCATCCCAAGGGACCATCTCGCCGTCAAACCAGATTTTTTTACTCTTTGGTAACATGCAATATTCTTAGCGACACGAAGTTACATTCTATGTTTCTTGTTGACTCTCATCAAGGGCCGAATAAAAAAAGGCCACCACGCTGGACGTGGTGGCCCAGAAAAAGTCGTCTTTACGTTTTAAAGTACCTTCTTAAGGTCTGGAGCAGGTTTGAAGCCCACCGTCCGACTCGCCTTGATTATGATTTCAGCGCCTGTCTGCGGATTTCTTCCTTTTCTGGCCTTGCGGGCGCGCACGGTAAAGGTACCGAACCCCGGCACCTGAAAACGCTTCTCTTTCTTAAGCGCTCGAGTGAGACTCTCAAAAGTCGCGTCCACGGCGTCTCCCGCTATCCTCTTGTTGACTTTTGCGCCTTTGGCCACCTCATCGATGAGATCACCCTTAGTCATGGACCTTCACCTCCTCTATAATTTTTTTATTCGTAATGGGTCGAATCAGATTTGCGAATCGCAAACAGCGGCCATAATTCCGAATTCAAAAGAAAATGTCAATAGGGAAATCGCCGGCAACGCAACTGTTACACAGCGCGAATCGAAGAGCGGGAATTAGCCCTGCTGGCGAGACATTCTTTCATGAAGTAGGCCGTATCGGATCCCTTGATCGCTCACGATGACCCGTTCGGCGCCAAAAAAAGCCATGATCCTTTCGATCAAAACCGCTCCAGCTAGAATGACATCGGCTCTTTTGGACTCCAAACCTGGAATGGCTTTCCGCTCCACCACTGTCTTAGCTTCAAAGAGAGCGATCTGCCGCCGTACCTCCGCATGACTGAGACGGCATCCATGAACTTGGCTGTGGGAATATCGACTCAGCCCTTTCTCGATCGCGGCCAAAGTCGTAAACGTGCCCGCGATTCCAACCAGCGTACGCAGATGTCGCGCTGAGCGCCGGACGTCAAGCGACGATTCGAGCGCGTCGTCGATAGTTGCTATGAGCCGCTGGACCTCATCTTCGCGCACTGGATCCGAAAGTAGAAATCTCTCTGTAAGTCTCACGGAGCCCAAATTCAGGCTCACCGCGCGCTGGGGTTTTCCCCTCTTACCCCAGATCAACTCAGTGCTTCCTCCTCCAATGTCCACCACTAGTGCATCTGCGGCTTCGATGGCAAGCCCTCTCTGAACCGCGAGGTAAGAGTAGAAAGCCTCCTCTTCACCTGAAAGAACACGAAGATCCAGGCCAAGCTGCCGCTTGAGGCGGGCTTTGAACTCCTCGGAATTACGGGCATCGCGAAGAGCGCTGGTTCCAACGGCGGAGATTTCGCTCACCCTTAGATCTTTGCATCTCCTGAGATAATTTTTTAGAACTTCGATGCTTCGCGCCTGGGCCTCTGGCTTGATACGGCCGGTGCGATCCACTCCCTCTCCGAGGCGGGTGATCTCGGCCCAATCCTCCAAAACCTTAAAACTTCCTTTTTTCGGAATCTCTGCTATGAGCAGAAGAATGGTGTTGGTGCCGATATCGATGGCGGCAAACCGCAGGGCCTCCGTCGTTGGACGTCCTCTATTGCGCAACCTGAATTTTATAGCCGCACTCCTTTTTGCGGCAGTATCGAGTCTGACCGGAGCGCTTGGTCACCTTGTCAAGAAGAATAGGTTCACCGCATTGGGGACAACTTTCCCCAACGGGACGATCCCAGCTGGCGAACTTACATTCAGGATAGCGGCTGCAGCCGTAGAAGATCTTGCCACGCCGCGATTTTCTCTCCTGAATCTTGCCCTCTTTGCATTCAGGACAGTGAATCCCCAAATCGACTGGCTTTTCGAGCGAGCGAATATTTTTACACTCCGGATAGCCGGTACAGCCCAAGAACCGACCGTATTTGCCCCAGCGAATCTGCATGGGGCGGCCGCATTCTTCGCAAGTTTCATCCACCTCGACTTCTTCAACGACCTGGATCTCGCCGTTCCCGTTCCGGGTAAAGTTCTTCGTGTTCTTACATTCGGGATAGCGCGGACAAGCTAGGAACTCGCCGTTTCTCCCCCACTTCACAACCATCATGGCGCTGCATTTCTCGCACGGAATGTCCGTCGGAGTCTCTTCCCGTTTTACATCCCTCATCTCGATCTCGGCCTTCTTGAGGTCGCGCGAGAATGAGCTGTAAAACCGTTTCATAGCTTTTTTCCAGTCTTCTTTCCCCTCTTCAACTTTGTCCAGAACATTTTCCATCCCTGCGGTAAATTCGACATTAAGAATGTCGGGGAACGAGTCCACCAAAAGATCCGTGACCAGGAATCCCAGCTCCGTGGGGGTCAAGTGTCTCTTCTCATCCGCAGCGACATACTTGCGCTCTATGATGTTGGACATGATTTGAGCATAGGTCGACGGGCGGCCGATTCCTTTCTCGTCGAGCTCCTTGATCAAGGTCGCTTGACCGTAACGTGGGGGAGGTTGGGTGAAATGCTGCCGCGGCTCGAGCCCGAGAAGCTTGAGAACTTCCCCTTCATCAAGGTCTGGCAGGTTGGCTTCTTTTTCTTCCTCCTCCTCGTCCCGTCCCTCGATGTAGAGCCTCATGAAACCGTCAAATTTGAGCTGCTGACCCGTCGCTCGGAACTGCGTCTCTCCGACGCGGATGTCGAAAGCGGTTTGATCGTAAACGGCCGGAGTCATCTGGCTCGCCACAAAACGATCCCAGATCAGAGAATAAAGCGCAAAGGCATCACGCCGGAGATATCTTCGGACACTCTGCGGCGTGTAGGTCATCGATGTAGGTCGGATCGCCTCGTGGGCATCCTGGGCACCTCTCTTGGACCGATAGTGGACCGCTTTCGGAGGAAGATAGTTGGCTCCGTACTGCCCTTGGATGAAGCCGCGCACCTCCTGAAGCGCGTCAGCGGAAACCCGCGTGGAGTCCGTACGCATGTATGTGATGAGGCCGACGGCTTCGTCGGGCCCTAGCTCAACGCCCTCGTACAGTCTCTGAGCCACCTGCATGGTATGGCGCGGTTGAAACCCGAGCTTTCGGGCTGCCTCCTGCTGGAGCTTGCTCGTCACAAATGGCGGCGTCGGAAGACGGCGCCTTTCCTTCTTTTCTACCCGAGCGATCGACCAGGAAAGACCTTCCAACGACCTCACAATTTCTTGGATCGTTGCCTCGTTTTCGATCCGGAACTCTTTGTTGTCGACCTTGTCCCCCCGCCACTCTACCAAGCGGGCGTCAAACGAAGGGCCGACTCTACCCTCTAGCAAAGCGGTGAGAGACCAGTATTCCTGGGAGACGAACGCCCGGATCTCTTTCTCTCTCTCGCAGACCAGCCGCACCGCGACCGATTGCACGCGGCCAGCGCTCAACCCCCGGCGTACCTTCTTCCATAGAATGGGGCTGATCTGGTAGCCAACGAGCCGGTCCAAGACACGGCGCGCGATCTGGGCGTCGAACTTATTTCGGTCGAGCTTGTGGGGCTGTGCGATCGCCTCTTGAACTGCCTTGCGGGTGATCTCATTGATCAACACACGATGAAATCGGCGGTGGTCTTTTCCTATAAGGTCTGCGACATGCCAGGCGATCGCCTCGCCTTCACGATCCGGATCCGATGCCAGGTAGATATTTTCCTTCCCTTTGGCCGCCCGCTTGATGTCATCGACGACTTTCTTCTTGGCTTGAATCATGCGAAATTCCGGAGCGAACCCCTTCTTGATATCGACTCCCAGCTTGCTCTTCGGAAGATCGACGACATGGCCCACGGAAGCCTTAACCTGAAACTCGCGACCCAGATACTTCTCCAGCGTTCTCGCCTTTGCTGGAGACTCAACTATCACCAAGTTTTTTGCCGCCATAAGTTTAATTCCAGATTTCAAATCCCAAATCTCACAGAAAACATTGAGATTTGCAATTTGAGATCAATCAGTTCGTCCTAAATATCTTCCCTGGTAACTGCTTCAAGAAGCCTCGAATCTCGAGATCCAAGAGGATCTCCGAGACCCGGGCTGCAGAAAGAGTGCTGGCCTGAATCAGCTCATCGATCTGGCAGGTGCCCCGCAGGACGAGCTCGAAAATGGTCTTAGCCTCAATACTCATGTCGGGAGGGAGAGAGATCGGATGATTTTTTTGCACAGATCTAGAGCGTTCCTGAAGCTGCGGAGCGATTTCCTCGACAATATCTTCAACGCTTTCCACCAACTTGGCTCCTTGCCGAATCAACCGATGCGTACCACGACTCCGGCTCGCACCCGCTTCTCCAGGTACGGCAAAAACCTCACGACCCTGCTCTAAAGCCAACGCTGCAGTGATCAAAGAACCGCTCTTTTCGGTCGCCTCGACGACCACGACACCCAACGAGAGCCCGCTGATCAGCCTATTGCGCGCAGGGAAATGATACGAAAGGGGCGCAGTTCCCAACGGCAACTCGGATACGACTGCGCCGCTCTGACAGATCTGATGGTAGAGCCTTTCATGTTCCCAAGGATAGGCGACATCGACTCCCGAACCCAAAACCGCAATCGTCCTCGCGCCCGCGTCCAAGCTTGCTTGATGAGCCGCACCATCTATGCCGCGAGCCATGCCGCTAACTAGCGTAAACCCCAAAGAAGCCAAACCCTGACAGAGGTCTCGCGTGATTCGTAGTCCGTAATCGCTGGCGCTGCGCGAGCCGACGACAGCCACGCTGTTTCCATCCTGCTGCTTAAGTTCCCCCTTGACATAGAGAAACGGTGGCGGGTCCGAAATGAGCCGGAGTCGGGTCGGATAGCTCGCGTCTGTGAAGGGCACCACTTTGACTCCGGCATCGAAGGCGCGCTCCAATTCCTTGTTGATCTCATCCCAATCCGAGAACGCCAAAAGCCCGTAGATCGCTCGCTTGTCCAGACCCGGGACCTGGACCAATTCTTTTTCAGACGCATAAAAGGCCTGCCGCGGATCGCCAAAATGGTCCGCCAACTTTTTGAAGCCTGCACAACCCAACCCGTTAACGCGCGGAAATGCAAGCCAAGCGGCATATTCTTTCTCTTCCGAAAGAGTAGAAGCAAACTCTTCGCTCATGTCCGCAAAGCCAACCATCATCTCTTTTGTCTTCCGTCAACCAAGAAAAATATTATTCGGCTCACTCCAAAAAACAAAGAAGTCTTTAATTATATTCCAGAATGCGTCCAAACTCCAGAACCACAATTGAAGACGCGCAAACACCGCCAGATGCAAAATATTGCCTTCATTTTTTCCTCCCCTTTCCTTTCTCCTCTCTTCTCGGCCTAAAGACTAGCTGAACGGGCGAATTTTCCAAGCTCAAAGCCGAGCGCAAATGATGCGTAAGATAACGCTCATAGCTGGTGGCGATCCCCTTAGGCCAGTTGACGAAAAAGGTGAAAGCCGGAGGGCGCACCCCTGTCTGCGTGCCATAAAAAAATTTCACCGTCCGTCCTTGCACCAAAGGAGGCGTATGCCGTCGAACCGCTTCCTGGATAACCCGATTGAGGGTCGAGGTCGGAACCTTTCTTTGATAAGAAACAGCCACCTCGCGAGTGGCAGCCATCATCTTTGGGATTCCATGGCCGGTCAAAGCCGAGATAAAAGCCAGGGGGGCAAAATCAACAAAGGAGAGCTTAGCATAGATCTTTTCGCCATAGATTCTGGCGTCTCTTTCTTCTTTGATCACCAGATCCCATTTGTTGACCGCCAAAACCAAACCCTTTCCGCGTTTGAAAGCGTAAGCCAAGATCTGCGCGTCTTGATCCGTCACACCTTCCACGCCATCGAGCAGATGGATCACGATATCCGCTCGATCCACAGAACCAAGCGAACGGATCACGCTGTAACGCTCAATCCGGTCCGCGATCCTCGCCTTGCGCCGTATGCCGGCGGTATCCACCAATGTATAGTGCTGCCCTCCGAAAGTGAAAGGAGTATCCACAGCATCGCGGGTGGTGCCTGGGGAAGGATCGACTACGGAGCGTTCATAACCAAGCAGGCGATTCACAAGGGTCGACTTCCCAACGTTGGGACGACCCACAACGGCCAGGGACAACGGCTGGCCTTCTTTCTCAACGTCTTGTGCCGCGGAATCTTTTTGCTGAGCCATCAGAGCCGGAACGATCTGATCCATCAATTCTGACAGCCCAAAGCCGTGCTCTGCCGAAAGCGGAAACAATTCTTCTATTCCCAAGGAATAAAACTCGTAGAGGCGATCTTTTTTGGATTCCGTGTCGACCTTGTTGACGGCGAAAAAAACCGGATTCTTGACTTTACGGAGCAGGCCGACAGCCTCCCGATCCAGCGGATTAATGCCGGCCTTACCGTCCAACAGAAACAGGATCACGTCGGCCTCTTCTATCGCCAAACGACTCTGTTCTTGAATCTGCTTCTTGAGCGCTGTCTCCGGGTTCGGCTCAAAGCC
>DASYRN010000253.1:0-8973 GCA_036004365.1 Binatia bacterium | reverse complement strand
ATCCGTGAGCGTGAGTTCCCTATTGAAGCCAGCCTGTTTCGAGAAAAAGTCGTAAGTCTTTTGCAACATCTCGGGCTCTTTTTCCCTGGTATATTTCATCAAGACTTCCTTGGCTAGCTTTGGATCGTCATACCAGCGGTGAATTCCCTCTTTGAAGGCCCGCAGGAATTTTCCCCATATTTCGGCTCTTGGCTCGACGTCCGATTTGCGAACCACAACTCCGATGTTCTGATACGGGAGCTCATACGTGTTGACAAGCCGAGTGTAACCGAGCGCGTCCGCCCTGAAGCTTTGAGGCGGTGTCAGCGGCGCCGCCATGATCTGACCCGCTTGAAGCGCAGGCCATAAAATCGCGGAGCCGCCGAGGCGTAGCGGTTGAACATCGCTCTCAGGCTTTAGCCCCATCAAGGTCAACGCAACGCGCCCGCCGTAGTCTGAGGCCGTTCCCACCCGGTCCGTACCGATCACCTTGCCGCGAAGCTGTTCGGCGGACTTGATCTCCTTCTGCGCATGAAAGGAAAAAATCATCTTATTCAGCAATCCCGCAATCATCGTCACATCCCCACCGGCAAGCGCGGCCGGAATCATTCCCGGGGCTGAGATCTCAACCGCGTCCACCTCCTTGGCAACCAAGGCCGCGATAGCCGACCGGGCTTCAATATAAACCATCTCCACTTCAGCCCTTCCGCCTTGAAACCGCCAGTCTCTCCAGCCATCCAGAGCGGCGCCATAACCCCGATCGGCGCCGCATAAGCGACCCTCATCTTGAAAGTAGTTTTCGTCCCCGGACTGGCCGCGTCCGAAAGATGAGAGAAAACCGCGATGACCAGCAGCGTCAAAACCGCCTCGGCGTGGCGTAAAGGATGCCATAGATGTGGGGCGATCATTCGAGTCTTCCCTCGATTTCCCTTATGATCTCAGGCTGAAGCTCGGGCCGGACATAGCTCTGATAGACAGACTCGTTCTGCAGCCACATGATATCCGTCCGAGTTTTGACAGCGGATCGCATCTCCTCCTGCAGGTGTTCTTCCATGCAATGCTTCTTAATGACGTCGATGACCGTATTCCCGTGCCCCTCATCGTGGTATTCGTGGGCGCGGAAAAAATCGAGCGCCGCCGGAGGAATCCAAGCGTAGTATTTTTCCAGAGCCTCTCTCTCCTCGCGCATTCTCTTGGGCCCCTCCCCTTCGAATACCAGTCCGGTGCCGATCGCTACAGCCCAGTGGCTTTGCTGAACGAGCTGCACGTACATTTCGAGAGCCGCGCGGATGCCCGGAAGTGGCTCATAGCTCAATATCTCCCCTCTAGGAATGCCGGCTCCCTCGGCAAAGCGGGTCCAGAGTTCGGCGTGACTCGGGTACTTGCCGCCAAAGAGATCTTCACCCTCTTCTTCGACCATGTTTTCCAACAGGGCTCTTCGGAGCTCCGGAACGGGACACTTCTGATAGCGGGTGCCGAAGAATCTGTGGATGTTACGGAATTCATGAAACTGATTTTTAATCCACCAGTGAAGTTGTCCCTTGCTCAGCCTCCCCGTCAGCAACAGTTGCCTCACCGGATGCGGCCGGGGATATTTTTTCCTGATGGTCTGCTGCAGATCAACAATCAGCTCTTGGGGTAAAAGAAGGCTCATATCGTTCACGCTCCTCTTCGACTGCTACCATATACCAAGTCAGCTTTCTCCATCTAGACCCTTCAGAACGATAAGAAGTCAACAGATCTCGCGGCGGGGGCCTAGGCCGAAGCAAGGGAGACGTCCGACACTGAACTTTGCTCGATGCGGTTGTGGCCAAGTTTTAAGTCCTAGGAGCAGAGAACCAGAGGCCCATCGGCTCCCGCTGAGGGGTAGGTCCGCGCCGCTTATTCTCACCACCCATGAAACCAAGACATTGCCTTTCCACCCCCTGTTCAAGTAAGATTCCTCCATGATCTCGCTCCAATTGCGCACCGTCACCAAGAAATTTGGCTCGGTCGTCGCGTTGGATCAGGCGGACCTCGCCGTCGATGACGCAGAGCTTCTTGTTATTGTCGGTGAGAGCGGCTGCGGCAAGACCACCACGTTAAGGCTCATCGCCGGACTCGAAACACCTGACAGCGGCACGATCTCGATCGGCGGCGTTCCGGTCAACGATCTCCCGCCTGGCCGCAGAGGTGTCCAGATGATTTTCCAAAACTACGCCCTTTGGCCGCACATGAAGGTTTTCGATGAGAAAAAATACACCAACCTGAGCCTGCCTTTGAAGGTTCGTAAATGGTCGCAGGACAGGATCCGGGATCTGATATGTTCGCTCAGTCAGAAAGTGGGACTCGACGAAAAGCTCTTTGAACGTAAACCTTTTCAACTCTCAGGCGGACAGCAGCAGCGCGTCGCTCTGGGGCGAGCCATGACAACTGCTCCGCGCATTATGCTCATGGACGAACCTCTGAGCAACATCGATCCGCCAAACCGCCTCAGGATGCGAGATGAGATTCTCAAGTTTCACCAGGAGAATCGCCTGACAACGCTCTATGTCACGCACAACCTCTCGGACGCCTTAGCCCTTGGGGACCGCATTGCCGTCATGAGAGAGGGTCGCTTTGAACAGGTCGATACCTCGGAGAATCTCAGACGGCGCCCCTCGAGTTCCTACGTCGCCGATTTCTTCAAGTCTTCGGAGCTCAAATTCAGGACTCCCTACAGTCGTTCGACCGCATGAAAAGGCTAAGCCTAGCTGTTCCAGTTGCTTTCATAGCCACTCTTGCTTCCGTGTCATCCGGCAGCGCCGCGTGCCGCGATCTTGATGTCGCCGGGACTTTCATCTCACCGGCCTATGCCGCTCAAGTCGATGCCACGATCCAGTATTTCGGCCACAACTTCTTTCAGATCACGACGAGCAAAGGAACCAAGATTGTCACCGATCCTCTTGCGCCCGGCATGTACCCTACGCCCGACGTTACTCCTCATGTCGTGACAGTAGGAAGAGAACATCCCAATCACAACTATGTTGAGCTAGCCCGCGGCAACCCGATCATCCTGCGCGGACTGTCTCACTATGGCGCCGAGTGGAATCGGGTCAGTATGAACGTGAGAGACGTTTTCATTTACAACTTGCCTATCTATCAGCAGGCTTTCGGTACCGCTCTCAAAGGGGCCGCATTCATCTTTGATCTGGGCACGCTCTGCATCGCGCATCTCGGCGATCTGAGCCATACCCTGACTCCCGAACAGCTCAAACAGATCGGGAAGATCGATGTCGCCCTCATCCCCATCGGCGGGACTTTCACCATGCCGCCCGAGACGGCGCGGGAAGTCCTCCAGCAAATCAAACCCAAGATTGCGATTCCCATGCACTATCGCGACAACATGTACATCTTGGAATCTTTCATCAAAGGGCTGAAAGCCCGGCAAACCAAAAACGACACGTTCCTTGCCAGCAAGGCCACCCTTCCCCCGCCGACCGAGATCGTCGTCCTGCGACCCCAAGGCGCATGGGACTATCGGTAGGCCGACGTCCATCTATGCGCGGCTACCGCCCCAAAGCGGTGCGCTGAGCGTAACCCCGCTTCTCTTACAGCATCTCAATAATCATCGGACGCTTTTCGTTGAAGGCGTAAAGCGATGCAGGACGATGCGTTCCACGGCGCTTTTTCTTAAGCTGCTTCAGAAGACCCAACGCGAGGATCTTTTTACGAAAGTTCCGCCGGTCGAGTGGACGGTCGAGAATGATCTCGTAGACTGCCTGCAGCTCACCGAGCGTGAACTCGTGAGGGAGCAAGCTATAGACGACGTTGGTGTACTGAAGCTTGGCGCGAAGACGCTGAAGGGCAAGATGTCCGACCTGATCATGGTCGTAGGCAAGGGGAGGCAGACGATGGGCTGGGAACCAACGGATGTCGGCGTATTTATGTACGGGATTCAGGCGGACCAAGGGCCAGGGAACCAAGGCGAGATAGGAAACCGAGACGACGCGGGTGGCGGGATCGCGCTCGGGCTTGCCAAAGGTATAGAGCTGCTCGATGTAGACGTCGCGGACACTTGTTCGCTCGACGACTTCCCGCTCGGCTGCTTCATCGACTGACTCCTTGGCGGCGACCAATCCACCCGGGAAGGCCCACTTTCCGGAAAACGGACCCTCTTTGATCTGAACCAGGAGAGACCGTAGCTTTCCCTCCTGCAAGGTATAAATCACCACATCCACTGCGACCCACGGATGGCTCTGAACCGCAGTGAAACGACGAACGGGCTCCATCGGACCTGTAACCGCCAACCGGTATAATGCCCCGAAGCCCGTTCGTCTTACAAGGCTGCATCTGATTAGAATACACGGCCGGATCTCGCATCCGAGTACCCCTCATCGTAACCCCGTCTTCTCCCGTACTCGTATCGGTCGCGGCTGCCCCGGTCGACGCCGCGGCTGTATCCATCCGAGTAGCCCTCATCATAGGGATCGCGCGGAGCCGGACGAGACGGCGGGTAATAGACGGGCTCGGGAGGAGCCGAACTAGAGGTCAATACCCGATCCAAAATCACACCCCCTACAACACCTCCCAAGACACCCGCTAGAATCGCCGCGCCATCGGTGTGACGCTCCTCTCGAATCACCACCGTCTTTGGATAGTGACGGTTATGGTAGCGGTGTTTCCAGTCGCGAGCGAACGAGGCAGTCGGTGTCAGCAAAAGCGCCACCAAAGCTATGGATAGAAGTTTTTTCATGTTCGTACCCCTTTCTCATTCGAGGCCTGGCGATCTCTTCCTCTCTGATCAGTCAGCATCCGAACCTTTCCACTGAGATCTGTCCCCTATCGATACCAATGGCGCCGATAGTCATACCAATGAGGCCTGTCATACCCATGATGTCTATAGTGGTGAAATCTGTTTGACTGCCGGTAGTCGTGACGAAAGTATGGCCCGTGCCTATAGGACCCATGATGCCCATAGCTTCGTCCGTGGTCTCCACGATAGCCATACCCATGATCGCGATACCGGTGCCAGCCCCTGCCATCATCTGCAAAGCTTACCGAGCTGCCCAAGGACAAAAGGATCAGAGCTGCTAACAATACTTTCTTCATTATTCCTAGCCTCCTTTCAGACCGTTGGACGCTACGGAGGCGCAGATGTTAACAGCCCTGGCAGCCTCTGGTCCCAACGCGCAGGAACTCGTCGAAACACTTATAATAACAGGAATTGCTCTGTCGCTAGTCGTGTGGGGAGCTGGTTTGAACTACCGCCACCGACCTCTGTCGCCCTCTCTCGGTCGGGAGGGTCGCTGATCGTCGGGACGATTTCGCTGCGGGCCTCTATCCTGCGGGGGGCGCTGGCGCAACTCTTCGTAGCGCTTCTTGATCTGCTCCTGGCGGTCCTGGGGCAAACTCTGCCAATGATCCCATTCCTGGCGCAGCCGTTCTTTGTTCTCCGGAGGTAGCGTTTGCCACCGTTCATAGTTGCGCCAAACCCTCTCTTTTTCCTTCGGACTCAAATGGTCCCAGCGCTCTCTTGGCCCCTGCGCATTACCCATGAGCGGCAGAAGCAGAAGAATTAGAAAGACAAGGTATTGGAAAGCTCGCTTCATCGGATGAACCTCATAGAGTGCGCTCAGACTTCATCTGGTCCTGGGATTCAATGGAATCGATGGATTCGAGCAGATCCATCGTCTCAAAGAAATCTATGCTCTCAGCCTGAATTCCCGGTGGCGGCTCATCCAGGATCGAATGGTTCTTAAGGTCCCACATCCCTCTTCCGAAGGTCAGAGCCAAGGCAAAAATCACCACGACCGCCGTACCTAGCGCCGGCACGCCCCACGGATAAAAGACTGAAAACAGCGCCTTCCAACGAGATTTCTTTTCATCCATGGCGGCGAGCTTCTTCTGCATCTCCTTATAGTAGCCATCCCAAAAGCTTTGAGGATGCTCCTTCGCCTTTGCCGTTAGAGGAAGAAAGGCTCGGAGGTCCTCCAAGAAGCGCTCACAGGACGCGCACTCTTTTAGATGTTCTTCAACTCTATGAGATTCAGCGTCCTGGCATTCGCCGTAATAATAAAGGACCAAGTCTTCCTCGAACTCTTTACACGCAGGTCGAAGAAAATTCTTACCTTGAATCATTGAACTCTCCTAAACGAATTCTGCCAAACTCTGTCTCAACGTCGTCACGGCACGATGAAGCTGGACCCTCACGGTGCCCTCGGTAGTGTGCATGACCTTGGCGATCTCCGCGACCGATAGCCCATGATGATTTCTCAGCAGAAAAGCCGTGCGCTGACCTTTCGGCAAACCGCCTAACGCTGTGCCGAGTTTCCGTCTCACTTCACCTGCGATCGCCTCCTGGTCTGGGGTGGAAGAAGTGTCGGCCACGGTTTCCGCCTCAACATGGTCCTGACTGCCGCCGTTTTTGTGTTCCCATGGAATCCGGCTCTTGTGGCGGTGATGGTCGATGCAGAGGTTGACTAGGATCCGGTAGAACCAGGTATAAAAACTCGATCTCCGGTCAAAACGAGTGATCTGGGAAAAGGCTCGGAGAAAAGCCTCCTGCGACAAATCCTTCGCCTCCTCGCCATCGCGCGTGAAATCAAACGCAATCTGATAGGCTTTCTTCATATAACGTAGCACAAGACTCTCAAATGCGCGCCGCTCCCCCCCTTGGCACAAGGCCACGAGCTCTTCGTCCCTAAGATCTGAAGGGGAGCCGTTTTCCATGAATTTCAGGTATGGGATCCGACACGAAAAGCAGTCTATCCCTCCTCACGGTATTAGACGTTTTTAGAGTGGAAATGGTTAACGAGCCCAATGCGGAACAAATATCGTTAAATTTTAAAGGCTTCCAACGTAGTCGGAGCAAAGAGCCTTTCTAGATCGAGTTTTTGCCGGATGAGCCCCTGCTCGAAAAGATAGGAATGGAGGGTTTCCAGGGCATGCCGATTTTCAGCGAATCCATAGGGCCAGTAGTTCTTGCCCATGAGACGGGCCGTTTCCTCATACTCGGCGATCTCCCAAGGAAGGCTGACGCGCGACACATTAGAGTCATGGATCTGGCTGAAGCAGAGATCTTTGGCTTCGCAAAAGGCCTTGAAAAGGCTCTGGGCGACCCACGGATATCTTTCGTATACTTTCTTTTGGATCACGATGACATGCATGATGGGGAATATCCCCGTCCGGCGAAAATAGTCCATCTCGACCCGCTTGAAATCGGGAAAGAGCCTGCGCACCTGCGGTGAACCGCGCACGAAGCAAGTGGGCATGCGCGGCGACATCAGGGCATCGATCTCACCGCTCTCGATCATCTGGTTAAGCGTTCTGTCCTGAGGAATGACCTCGAGGCGAACCTTGGGCGGAAGGTCGAACTCAACCCGATCTCTCCGACCTGGTTGCTCCTCTCCTCCCTGAAGCCAATGGATCTCTTCCGGTGCCACTCCGTAGTCATGCTGGAAAAGTCCACGCAGCCATACGGATGCAGTCATCGTGTATTCCGGCACTCCGACTCGTTTTCCCCTCAAGTCCTCCGGACCTTCAATGCCGGACGAGACATGAACGAAGATGCAACGATGGCGGAAAGTGCGGGACGGGAAGACCGGAATGGCAACGAACGGACGCCGACCCTGAGCCGCCGCGACCAGAAAGGCTCCCATGGATAATTCCGCGAGATCGAACTCCTCGTGGCGCAGCATGCGCCAAAAGATCTCCTCAACCGGCAGCACCAGGTAATTGATATCGACACCTTCCGGCTTGACCGTTCCGTCGCGCAAGGCTCGGGTGCGATCATAGTCTTCACAGGCGAGAGTCAATTTTAAGTCGGCCATAAAAATAAGTTTTGAGTGTTGAATTGTGAGTTTTGAGTTAATTTCAGCTAAGAACTAAAAACTCAAAATTGAGAATTAAAAATTTTCTTTAACTGAGGCTTAAACCCCCGTCTACAATGAGCGTCTGCCCGGTCACAAAATCGCCTCCCGTAATCAGTCCAACGATCGCCGCAGCAACATCATCCGGACTCGCGATCCGTCTAAGCGGGATGGTCGCTGCCGCTTTCGAGACGACCGCTGCGTACTCATCACCGTAATGACCCTTCATCCATTGGGTATCCGTGAAAGCCGGTGCCACGCCATTGACCCGCACTTTGGGAGCAAGCGCGACCGCAAGCCCCCGCGTGAGATAGATCATCGCGGCCTTCGCCGTCCCATACGCGAGCGAAGACATCGTATCCGGAGCCAAGATGCCGGAGATCGAGGAAACGTTGATCACCAGCCCTTCCCTTTCGGCGAGAAGCTTCGCAGCCGCGCGGGTGCAGCGGAAGGCACCTTTCACGTTGACGTCCAAGATTTCATCCCAGATATCATCGGTCAAAGCATCGAGATTCCTTAGATCGACCCAGCGAGTAATCCCGGCATTGTTGATGAGCACATCCAGGCGGCCGAAGTGATCACCAACATGATCAACCATTTTGCGCACCTGCTCGTCGCTCTTCACATCGGCCGCCACGCATAAAGCTTGCGCTCCCGCTTGGACGATCTCTGGCGCGAGCGCTTCAGCTTGTTCTTTGGCGCTGCGATAGTTGATTGCGACCGCCGATGCTCCGGCCGCGGCAAGGCGCAGCGCAGTCGCCCGTCCTATCCCGGTGGCGCCGCCCGTCACTAGTGCGACTTTCCCCTTAAGCTCCATCGCCTCCCCTAATTTTCGATTTTAGATTTTGGATTTTCGATTGACTACAAATTTTAATTTTTTTCGCCTTCATCCTTATCCTTCATCCTTTTCCGAAGCTCACCCGTCGCGGCTTCATCGATTAGCCACTGCTCCGGCAACCGCACCAACTCATCCGGTCCCCCAGTGAAACGTATGACAACACCGTAATCCCTCGCCGCAGCTTCTGGCGTCACATAACCGGCAACGACATCTTTCCATACGAGCTCCGGATCGCGGCTGAACGGATCGCCATATCCTCCTCCACCGGGCGTGTTCAGATGGACTGTTTGATGAGATTTAAGATCCCACTGCGCCTTGGGATTGGCG
>DASYRN010000252.1:0-4925 GCA_036004365.1 Binatia bacterium | reverse complement strand
AGCGCACATCCTTGGCGCTATTGACGGTCAGCCCGCCAGCCCTGAAGCGCTGGGCTTTGACGATATCTCTCGGTTCTTTGATTCCGGGCGGCACATCCTTTCGAATATACGCCACAGCGACTCCCTCGATGCTGGCGATATGTAAGAGCTTGGACAGATCCACCCTCAAGGTTGGATCGGCAACCAAGAGATTAAAGAACTGGTTGGTAAAATAACCCAGCGTCAGGCCATCGGGCTTGGCCACTTCACCTAAGTAATTTGTACCGGTCACACCTCCAGCACCCGCCATATTGTTTGGTACGATCACCGGCTGACCGGGAATATATTTGCCCAGATGCCGCGCGACCAAACGCCCTTCAATATCGGTAGGCCCACCGACGGCAAAATTGATGAGAACGGTGAGAGTTTTCCCTTTGTAAAAAGGGGCTTCAGCGGCAAGGCCATCCGCACTAAGAACCGCCAAGCAAAGCGCGGCTAGTAGCAAGCGGCAAAGTGCTGTTTTCATGGAAGGCCCTTCTCGAGTCCTCAAGCAAAAACCAGCCTGAACCTCTCAGCTGCCTACCACATGCTAGGTTTACCGGTCAAGATAGGTTTCCCTTGACAGACGCCAGCGTTTCCTTCTAGAGGTGCTCCAAGCATGGCTATCGATCCTGCAACGGCCACCGTGTCGGCTATTTGGATCGTGCTCATTCGCGTGGCCGTCGGGGGCGGGGAATTATCTATCTCTCGATGCCCTGGTCTTTTAGAAACGGGGCTCTCAGAACGGCTCATCACTTTTGAACTTGGAGGTTATTCACCACCCGCTTGACACCGTTGACCTCCGACGCGATCTGTTCGGCGCGTTCTCGGTCGGCATCGGTTTCGACTGTTCTGTTAAGATGAAACACGCTGCCGTTGTGTCGACATCGATACGCGTGAGATTCGAAGCCTTATCAGCCACGAGCTTTGACTTTACAACCGCGGTGACGTTGGCATCATTGATGTTCTGTCCTAGAGTTCGTCCGGTCAAAGGCCTGGCATCCTGAAACAAGCGCGAGGATGAATGCCCAAAAGGCTAACTTTCCGAACAATCGATTCATAAAACCTCCTTACCACGGTTAACTGGCGGGAATTAATGACATACTCATGGCAGGGTCGCAATCGAGCTTGACATATCATCGAGTGCTGATCAGTCGTAAAAACCAGCACTCCGGAAAGGAAGGGAAGCATGAAGAAATTAGTGGAAGTCCATGTTCCGTATAATACGGGATGGGTGAGTGAATTGGGGACGGATCAAGTCCTTCGGATCATCGGCACAACAACCGTCGACTTCGTGGCATTCCGGCTTCAGAATCTGAAAGAGCGCTTCGATCAGGCGCGAACTAAAGTCTACAACATGAAAATTTTTGTCAGCACCGGCGACAAGCTCATGGGCCGAGATAATCAACATATGATGACGATAATAGAAGACACTTTTCATAACGGAACTCATGATCTTCAAAAAGGAATGTGCAGCGGCTACCGCTTTCAATTAGCCAAACGGGAGGGAAAGTTAAGGGATTACTACCACAGGGACTTCAAAGACGAGGAGGTCCCGGATCACGGCTGCTGGGAGAATCTTTCCCGAGTGCTGAAGCCCTATGGCATCGCTCCGGAGGACATACCTAACCCATTCAACCTGAATCAACACATGAAAATCGACGGCACCACCGGCCGCATGGAGCACACGTCGATCCGGCCTCAACCGGGCAGCTACGTGGATCTCAGGGCGGAGACGGATCTGCTTGTCGCCGTAAGCGCCTGCCCCGATCTCGCGGTCGGCGGAAAGCCGGTCGACCTGGTCATTTACGAGGGTCAATAGACTTTTCAAGAAGTGACAAGTGATGAGTTCTGAGTTATGAGTTTTGAATGACCCGTTTCGGAGGTGAACTATGGAAACCTCAGACAAAAAGTTTAACGTCGGAGGCGTTCTTCTCGACCAACCCTTCAAGATTCGACGGCTCGGCCACTTCGGATTTAACCTGACCAACATGGATGAGGGCGTCCGTTTTTACACGGACTTGTTAGGCTTCCGAATATCAGATGTCATCGACTACTCTCGCAGGGCTTCCCGTCCGGATCAGCTCGCAGGCCTGGGCGATCCAAGAGGTTACTTTACGCGCTACGGCACCGACCATCACGCTATGGTCCTCTTCAACAAGCGGGTCCGCGACGCGCTGGGAAGGGGCGACAAGCCGGGGGTCACGATCAATCAGGTCACCTGGCAGGTCGGAAGCTTGCGGGATGTTGGTGAGGGGATCAAATGGTTCCAGGAGAAAAATATCAAGATTCAGCGCTCGGGCCGCGACATGCCCGGGTCGAACTGGCACACCTATCTCTTCGATCCGGACGGCCACCAAAATGAGCTCTACTACGGCATCGAGCAAGTCGGTTGGACCGGCCACAGCAAACCGAGGCCGATGTATGATCGCGGCTTCAATGAGGCGCCGCCGCTTCCTCAGATGTCGGAGTTCGACGAGGTCCAGCAAGCGCTCAAGGACGGCATCGACATCATCTCAGGTTACCGGCACGTCGACCAGCTCCCCGCTATTTATGACGTGGACGGCATCTTGCTGCCCAGGCCGTTTAAGATCGTGCGTATTGGCCCGGTGAGCTTGTTCGCGAATGACATCGATGCAGCCGAAAGTTTCTATCGGGACAGTCTCGGCTTCATTTTGACCGAGGAGATTTCATGGCGCGGTCACCGTTGCCTCTTCCTGCGCGCGAATACGGAACACCACGCCCTCGCGCTCTACCCCATCGCACTCCGCGAACATCTCGGGCTCAGTCCTCATACGACCTGTATGTGCTTCGGCCTCCAGCTCGCCAACTACCGTCAGCTCCGTGACGCCGTGAGTTTTCTGCGCAAGCAGGGCGTGCGCTTCGCCAACGTTCCACCCGAACTCTATCCGGGTGTCGATTACGCGGCGTTCGCGCTCGATCCGGACGGGCATTGTCTCATGCTCTATTACTATATGGAGCAGGTCGGCTGGGATGGAAAGCCGCGGCCGAATGATCTGCGGCGGAAGGTGAATTATGAAAACTGGCCGGAAGCGCTAGATCCTATGTCCGACACCTACCACGGCGAGCCGTTTTTGGGACCCTGGGGATAGAATCGGAATGCTCTTATCTCCGCTCATTAAGAATAACATCAGTCGATCTGCGCTCGCGCTGTTGATCGCAGCGCACGCCATAGCTTTAGCCGATACGGCAAAGGCTAACCCTTACCTTCCCAAGCCGGGTGAGTCTCCGATATCAGCGCGCGTCGGTACTTGCGCTATTACGGGCGGCTTCATTCATCTCTATAGCGCGCTCTACAACGGTCTCTTTGACAAATACGGCATCAAAGTGGAACACGTCATGCTTCGAGGGGGAGTTGTAAGCTTAGCTGCCTTAGTGTCGGACGAAGTACAGTTCGTCTACTGCTCCGCTGATCCCATGATTCCCCGCCTCGCTGCAGGAGCTGAGGCGAAACTCGTGGCATCGCCTCTCGTGGGCCTCCCCTGGGTGCTCATGGGCCGCAAAGAGATCAAAAGAGCCGAGGATCTTAAGGGTAAGAGCATCGCGGTGTCCCGCCCCGGAGGCTTGACCGACCAGCTGGCAAAGGCGGCGCTGAAAAAATTCAACTTAACGACGCAGCAGGTCAAGCTCGTGCACATCGGAGGCACAGGCCAACTGGAGCCCTATCACGCTATGATGCAGGGCATCGTCCAGGCCGTGCTGCTTACGCCTCCTCTGGACGTTCGGGCCAGGAGAGACGGCTTCCACTTGATCTATCATCTCAATCAGCTGGACGTGCCGTCAATCTACAGCTCGCTGCTCACAAACTTCAGGGGGTTGAAAGAAAGGCCGATCTTAGTCCAACGGTTCTTGGCAGCAATGGCCGAGGCTATCCACTTCGTCGAGAAGAATCCAGAAAAGGGCAAAGCCGCTCTGGCGAAGGTCTTGAACCTCAATGACCAAGAGGTATTGCAGTCTGCCTATGACGCCTATGCGAAGTCGCTCATCAATCGGCGAATGGCCGTGCCGGGCAACGCGGTAGTCGAGGCCGTAGAGGCCGCGCGTGGAGAAGGAACGCAAATAAGAAAAAAACCCGAAGAGATCTATGACAATAGCTTTGCCGAAAATCTGGAGAAGAGCGGCTTTCTGAAGGAGATCTGGGGCGGCGATCTTCTCCAGAGAGAAAAAAAGAGTTAAAGGAGCGAGCAGTCATGGAAGAGAAAGTAACTTTTCAATCAAACGGGCTGAAATTATCCGCCATAGTGCACACGCCGGACAATTCGCGTTCGGGCGAGCGGCGGCCCGCGTTTGTGGTGCTCCATGGCTTCGGCGGCAACAAGAGCGGTCACGGCCAGATTGTTATGGCCGAGCAATTGACCCAGTGGGGCTACATCACGATGCGCATCGACTTTAGGGGGTGCGGCGAGAGCGAAGGCGAGCACGGCCGCATTATCTGCCTTGATCAGGTCGAGGATACGTCGAATGCGGTGACCTACATGGCCGGCCGCCCGGACGTGGACCCACAACGCATTGCTTTAGTGGGCAGTAGTTTTGGTGCTGCAGTCGCAATATACACGGGTGGAGCCGACTCACGCGTCGCCGCTGTGATTTCATCAGGAGGCTGGGGAGACGGTGAGCGCAAGTTTCGGGGTCAGCATCCGACGCCCGACGCCTGGGATCGCTTTACGAAAATGCTTGAGGAAGGACGCCGCCACCGCGAGCGCACCGGGAAATCGCTGATGGTTTCCCGTTTCGACATCGTCCCTATTCCGGAGCGATTGCGCCGGAACATGAGCGCGGGATCTATCATGGAATTTCCCGCCGAGACGGCGCAGAGCATGTATGACTTTCGCGCCGACGACATGGTGGGAAAGATGTCGCCGCGCCCTCTGCTCCTGCTCCACAGC
>DASYRN010000251.1:0-12458 GCA_036004365.1 Binatia bacterium | reverse complement strand
GGGCAGGAGCTAGCCGAGCGAGTCGCAGCTGTTTTGGGTTATCGCTGCGTAAGCCGGGAAGTGGTGATCGAGGCTAGCCAACGTTACGGGATACCTGAGGCGAAGTTCACCGAGGTGCTCGAAAGCGTGCCCCACTGGTGGGAGCGGTGGCGCGAGGGGATGCGGCTTTATCGCATCGTTCTGCAAGCAGCCATGTGCGAGGTCGCTCAAGGGGGAAACCTTGTCTATCACGGGCACGCGGGGCAGGAGCTATTTCCGGGAATCCGTCACGTCCTAAAGGTGCATCTTACGGCTCCGCTTGCGTTTCGCATCCAACAAGTTCAGAAGCGGCAGGGGTTAAGTGAAGACGCGGCAAGGCAATACATCGACCAGGTCGACAAGGCGAGGACTCGGCGACTCCAAGCAGTGTTCGGGACAGACTGGCGCGACCCGACCCGGTATGACCTTGTTCTCAACATCGCCCAGATGAGTCTCGAGACGGCAGCCCATCTGGTGATCGAAGCAGCGAAACGAGACGACTACCAGGCGACAGAGGCTTCCGAGCAGGCGTTTCGGGACTTGACGATCACGGCTACGGTACAAGCCGCATTAGTGGTCTCTACCAAAACACGCAACCTAATCCTTAACGTCCGCGCAGAGGGAGGAGACGTTTACGTTTCCGGCATATTGGCACATCCAGAATTGGAGACGGAGATCGTCCGGATCGTTGAGTCCATAGATGGGGTGAAAAAGGTCGTGGCTAATTTCGAATCGCCGCCGATTGAATACATGTATCCCTAGTGTGATGATCCGCGCCGTCGATAAAAAGACGTTGAGTCCCGTCTCCTAGGCCTGCGATAGAGGGGCTCTGCCCCCAACTTGTCGTTTCCTCATTTTCACCGTAAGCCAATTCCACTGGTCCGGGTAGCGGCGGATAAGCTCTTCCAGGTAGCGAACGATCTGGCGGGTATTTTCGGTAATGTCGTGAGACATGCTTCCATTCCTGCTCATCACAATCTCCCGCTCGATGATGAGACGCAGTCCACCGTCATAATTCCGGATCAGATGCATGGGCACTACGGGAGCTCCTGAGCGCAAAGCTAAGCTGACGGGACCTCGAGGTGACGGAACTTTCTGGCCGAATAAGATGGTTTCGATTTCCCCTTTCTTTAGGTTATCGCCCAGTATAAAAACGATCTCGTTCCGCTTGAGAGCCTCAAGAATCCTCTTGACGGCCAGCCTGCGCGGACGCGACGGGATGACGCGTTGGTGGAAAGAGGGGAGGTGACGGTCGATAAAGTCTCTTAGTCGCTTTTCTGGCGGAACACGAAATAGAGTGTGGAACTTGTAGCCAATCATACCTAAGCGCGCTCCCACGAGAACAAAGTTTCCGATGTGAGCGCCTAGCGCGATCACCCCTTTTCCCTTTGCGAGAGCGTCCTGAAGATTGTCCGTTCCTTCAACAATAATCGTCTCCAGAGTCCGGTCCGGTTCGGCCATGTGCCGAAAGCAATCCAAGAGGTTCTTGGTAAAATGGTCTTGCACGCCCTTGGCCAGTCCCTTGATGGTTGACGGAGAGTAGGCGGCTCCAAAAGCAGCCTGCAAGTTTCGCCTAACGCGTCTTCTCGGAACAAGAACATGGATCACCGCTCTAAGCGGCGGCGCTGATAATCCCTCAAAAAGATAGGGGGGAAGGATTCTGGACAGTGCAATCAGAGTAAGGGTAGCCCCCTCCAACAAGCGGTAAACAGTCCAGAGATAAATCTTCTTAAAGTTCATCGGGTTGCATCTTGGAAAGGATTATCCAACTTATTGACATCTTAATTATCTCTAGGTAAATAATCAATTTACAAAATACCCGACTCGCCAGAGCCGTAGGTAGCGATGCTTTCACGCTACCGGGCCGACTCTTCTTCGCCCAGGCAGCTACGGCGAGACGACACCCTTCCCCAACTTTAAAGAGGAACCGAATGGCTTTGAAAGATTTGCGCGACTGCATAGCTCGTCTTGAGGAAAAGGGCGAGCTTAAACGAATCAACGTAGAGGTCAATTGGAATGAGGAGATTGGCGCAATTACCAGAGAGATTTCGAGCCGGTCTGGACCTGCGCTTCTTTTTGAAAGAATCAAGGACCACGAAACGACTCTTTGTCGCCGGCTTTTTACCAACGGAACCGGAACCCGGGCAAGAGTTTGCCGGCTTTTAAGCTTACCTGAGGAGACTTCCTACCGGGAGATCGTTCTTAGACTCAAAGAGCTTTTCCGGAAACCGGTGGAGCCGCGACGGGTCGCGACTGGGCCGGTCAAAGAAAACATCTCAAAGGGAGAAAAGGTCGATCTATACCAACTTCCGGTGCCGAAGTGGAATCCACTGGATGGCGGTCGGTACATTATGACCTCTGCCAGCGTCGTCACGCGAGATCCGGAAACTCAGGTTCTTAATGTTGGCACTTACCGCGGAATGATCTCGACGAACAATACCATTAGCGTCCTGCTTGCCACCACGCAGGGCTGGGGCAAACATTTCATCAAATACAAAAACCGCGGCGAAGAGATGCCAGTAGCGGTCGTGATCGGCTGGGATCCTACGCTCTTCATGGTCGCCTCTACACCGCTTAACTATCCGGAATATGAAATGGCCGGCTCTTTAAGGGGAGAGCCGGTCGAGTTGGTGAAATGCGAGACCAACGATCTCGAGGTTCCCGCTGCCGCTGAGATCGTGCTGGAGGGGCGAGTGTCTCCTGATCCAAAGACCTTTGAGTTGGAAGGGCCGTTCAGCGAGTACCCGGGGTACTACGGGGGAAACAAAGCTCCCAAGCACACGATTCGCGTGGAGTGCATGACCTATCGGAGCGATCCGATCTTCAACGGATGCCTGACCGGTGCGAGTCCTGGCAGAACCAACGAGGGAACGACCTGGACCCCGGCAACCTATTCGGCCGTAGCATGGAACTATCTCGAACAGGCGGGCGTTCCCAACATTGTCGGCGTCTGGCGCGGCAAGTGGCCGGAGGTGATGCGCGTGCAAATTCGCAAAAGTCACCGCAGCCACGCCCAGCAGGTTGCCAACGCCCTTTGGGGGTCGCATATGGGCAACTACTCCGCTAAACATCTCATCGTCGTCGATGAAGACATCGACATCTTCGATGGTGAGGCGATTGAGTGGGCCGTTGCCTATCGCGTCAATGCTGGCATGGGCGACGTCTCGTTCTTTCCCGGAACCACAGGCTCCATGCTTGATCCCAGCGTGCCGGTTCATGAGAGAGACTCGGTGAAGTATGGCCATGGAAAGTGGACCCGGGTGTTGGTGGACGCGACGATCAACTGGGAGCTAGATTCCCAAGAACATTACGGTGGTAACCGCTATCCACCCCTCGGAACCGCGATCTCTCCCGAGATGAAGCAGACGCTAAAAAGAAGATGGAAGGAATACGGTTTCTGAAGTGCGGCCCATGGCTCGCCTGGACGCGGTAGGTGGCGGTCCTTGTTGTGGGACTCGTCGCCGCGCTTACCGCGCGCCCTGGACGGAAAAAATCAGAGAGCGAACGCTGCCTCCTCAGGATTCAGAGGCCATTTTCTTTCGCGTGCTGATAGATTCCATCGTGGAACAGCGCGACGTAGTCGGCATTGGTAAGACAACAATATTCAGGGCCCCATCCCGGTCGTGACCACACCAAGCCGTCTTCCAGAAGCTTCTGAAAGACAAGCTGGGCCACCTGCCCGTGGGCCATAAGCCCTTCCTCGTGCTCCTCGAGATCCGCTTCTTCGTGCACCTGGAAGTAATGCAAATCCGCGTCCTTGAATCCGTACTTATTTAACAGCGCTTGTCGCCATTGCTTCGCCCAATGGCCGAACATCTCCTCATTCAGCGAGCGGGCCCACCACTCGATCATGCTCCCTTCATAGACGAGTCCTCTGGCGAATTCCGTCAGGGCACGGCACTCCGGATAGACCTCGCAGTTCACCATCTCATCACGGCTCACGCCGAAGACCTGGCCCTGCTGGATCAGCACCTGAATGTGACCCGGGATGGTCGGATTGACGAGCTCATCGCTGATCTTGCCCACGTACGGGGCAAGAAGCTCCGGGTGACGCGAGAAAAAGCCCATATGTCTCTGGTAGATGATGAGATGAAAGTTGTTGATCTCCACCGGGTAGCTATACCAGTGTGTCCAGAACAGGCGAATGGTGTCCAGGGGAAGTTTTCCTTCCCTTAGCTCGCGCATGAACGGCCCGTTGAAGATTTTCTGTTCCCAGCGCCGACGCATCTTCTCACAGAGAGCTTCGGTATAGGCTCTGGCCTCCTTTGGACTTAATTTCTTGTTCCAATCTAATGGCGCGCTATTGCCCACGGCTGCCATCTTGTCCTCCTTTTGCGGCTCCTGTCGCCAACAACGGATATCAGTTCTGTGGAGACTACGGCAGAGGGAGGGATACTCCCGCCTCTACTAGACCCTTTTTCAGTGACTCTCTTTCCTGACTGCTAAACGGGGCGCACTCCCAGCGCGGAAAGCGGCGCACAGGAAGGCCTCTGAGGCGCATGATCTCGCCAAAGACTCCACGTCCGTGCTCCGGCATGAATCGCGCGACAATCCGCATCACGGCGGCGATTTGATCGTGCGCCTTGCGCGCTTCATCGAGCCTTCCTTCTTTAAGCGCCAGGAACATCTTGACGCAGAGTTCGGGAAACGGAGTGGAAGGGGGATGAATCGCACCTCGCGCACCCAGGGAGTATCCCGCATAGAGGGAAAAGATGCCGCCGGGAAAGACACCGATGGATCGCGGCAACGTGAAGAGATACCCGAGCAGGGCATCGAAGGGAAGAAAGGACACTTTGATACCGGTGAGCGTACAGGCGGGAGAGATCGCTTCCTGAATCTTGAGGACCTTGGGCGGCGTGATGTGAACGTGCGTGGTCTCGGTGTTGTCGTAGATGAAAAGCGGCGTGCCAGGAACCGCCTCGGCTATCGCCTTGTAGTGAGCGAAGACCTCATAATCATTGTGCGGATAATAGTACGGGGGGACCACCGCCAGAGCATGCACACCGAGGCTGACTCCATGACGCGCTAGTTCGATGGAAGAGTAAGTGTTCGCAGTTCCGATGTGCAACACGATGGGGACTCTTCCCCCGACCCGCCGGACCATTCTCTCAGCCACACTCTTCCTTTCGTCGATCTCCATCACCATTCCCTGACCATGAGTGCCCAAAGCAAAGAAGCCCTGCACGCCGGCGGCGACGTAAAAATCAACCAAAGCGTCGACTCCGCTCTCATCCACGGCCCCATCCTCTTTAAAAGCCGTGGGCATGGGAATGAGTATGCCTTCAAGATGAGTATTAGTCTCCATAGTTCACCTCTATATCATCTGGGTGATAACCATTCGTCATAAACCGAGAAGCTTGGCCCATTTTTGGCGCGTTTCGCGCATGAAGCCTTCATCAAAGGTGATGGCGGGGGGAAACTCCTCTTTCCACTCCCAGGGCTTGGTTGCATCGATCACAGCGACCGAACCATGATTCGGCGCTCCCGCTGGAATCATCGGATCCAGCGGGCCGCTCCAGGTGCGCTTGAGGATATCAATGTCCCGATCCGGATGGCAGCGGGTGCCCAGGGCCCAGAGCACGTCTTCCAGCTTGAACGGATCGATGTCCTCGTCGACCACAATGACAAAGCGCGCCATGTAGCCGGCGCCGCGAACGCTGGCTGCAAGCGTTCCGGCTTGCTTGGCATGGCCGGCGTACGCCTGTTTGATCGAGACCACGGTGAAAAAGTAAGTCGCGCCCACCGGGTGCATGCAGACGCCGCGGAGTCCGGTCAATCCAGTCTTTTCCAGAACGTTCCACACGGCTGCCGATTTGAGCGGGGAGCGAGCAAAGGTCGATTCAGCCGGCGGTCGCGCCGGCGGGCAGCCCGTAATGATCGGATCGTTGCGATAGTAGAGCCGCTTTACCCGGATGATGGGCTCCGGTCTCGCTCCGGAAGCATAGTAGCCCGTGAACTCACCGAACGGTCCTTCTTGGACCCGTTCGTCTGCCGGACATTCACCTTCAATCGCAATTTCCGCGTGCACCGGAATGGGAAGCCCAGTCACTTCGCCTCGGATCACCTCGATCCGCTCGCCCTTGATTGCCCCGGCGAGCTCCAGCTCCGAGGCGCCCGACGGAACATCGAAACTAGAGGCCGCGTGGAAAAGCACAGGATCCTGCCCGAAGGTGACGACCACCGGACAGGCCTTTCCTTCGCGCCAGAACATCTCTCTGTGAATGCGGCCGTGTTTACCCGGAGAGGCGTAGAAGCCGACAACGTCGCTATCATGGATCATGTTGCGGTAAGTTCCCAAGTTGACCCACTCCCGCTTGGGATCCGTCGTGATGGTGACACTCGCCGTACCGATGTAGCGACCCCCGTCGCGCTCGTGCCAGATGGGAGTGGGAAACTGGCGCAGGTCGATTGCGCCGTCCGCCTTGATGTTCTCCAATATAGGGCCGTCCTGCACATAGCGGGGTGGGATCGGACGAAGCTCCTTCAGCCGATCTTTCCAGCGCCGCACAAAGATCTCGACGTTCTCTTCCACCGGCATGTTGGTCATCAGGGCCAGACGCCGGATCGTGTTGATGATGCCGGTCAAGACCCGGTATCCCGGCGGATAGCCTTTGACCTGATCGAAGAGAAGGGCTGGCTTCTCAGTACTCTCCAACCGGACCAGCTCGGTGATGGCGGCGATCTCCAAATCGGGGTCCGCGCCGTGGACGATCTTAAGCTCTCCCATCTCTCCCACGATGCCGAGCCAGTCGCGTAGATCCTTGTAGGGTCGAATCAGGCCTTCGTTCTGGGAAACCGCTGCGGAAGGAGTTGACCCCGGCATCTACTTCCTCCCCTTGCCTTTCAGCTCGGACTGCACTTCGCGCACCACCGAGAGGTCTGCGACACGGCTGAGCGGAATCTCCTCGGTTATCCTGCCATCTTGCTTCATTCTCTCGATCACTGATTTCAGAAGCTCGTCGTCGATGTCGCCGTTCATGCTGAAGACGCGCTTGAGAATTCCGTAGCTACCGGCGGCAACCTGGCGGTCGAGGCCGAACTGTTTCTGCAAATAGTCGAGCACTTCATCCTCGTGGCCGGATATATACTCAAGGGTGCGCACGACGCCCCGGACAACAGCCTTGACCTGCGCCCGCTGCTCTTGCACGCGCCTGGCAGTCGTCACCAGTCCGCCTTGCACATCACCTACATCGAAGGTGTCGCCGAGATCGACATAGCCGGCCGAGGTCGCCATGGAAGTATAGGGGGGCGAGAGGATGGCGGCGTCGACGACCTTACCCATCAGGGATGCGTAGCTTTGGGGCGTGGTATTGGTCGTTATGTAGACCACCTTGTCCTCGGGCCCTCCGCGTCCGAGCCTTTTCATGACTGTAAGAGCGGCGTAGTGAGCAGTCGAGCCGATGCCGCTTATCCCGACGGTCTTAACTCTCTTTTCACTCATCCCTGGCTGGCCGAGCAGGCTGAAGCTTAACTTTGTCTGGACAAAACTCACCACTCTAAGCGGCGCGCCCTTTAGCGCGGCGCGCATCCCGACTCCAGGCGCGGCCGAGTAGGCGACGTCGCCTGCCTCCAGAGCGACGATGCCCAGGGGCGGCCGCATCACGATCAGCTCCGGATCAATGCCCTCCTCGTTGAAAATGCCCTTCGACTGACCGAAATAGAATGGGAGGAAGGTCAATGACTTGGCAGGGACCGTTATCCTGACTTTCTCGGTAGACTTTCGACTCTGACTCCGCGCGTCGACTGGCAGGAAGATAGTTAGGGACAGTCCTCCTATGAGCAAACATCTTGCCCAGAGCTTCATCCCGCGGGACCTCGTTCCTCTTCGCGATAGAGTTCAAGCGCCTCCATGACGGGCCTATCGTTCATGGAAAAGAGAATCGCCTCCTCTTCTGACAGATTTTCGTGGCCGTGCCACTGCCAGAGGGGAATCACGAAGGAGTCGCCTTTTTTCCATTCCAGATACCCCTCTCCTACTTTCGTCCGACCGCGTCCGCGAAATACATGATAAAGAGCCGTACTCGTATGGCGGTGCAGCCGCGTTTTCAGTCCTGCGTTGAGCGCCTGTATCTCGCAAGACATGGTCGGGAGAGTGAAGCCACCCGTCATCGGATTTACGTAACGAAGAAGGACTCCGTCGAAAGGATCGTTTTCCGTTTCGCCAATTGCCTTCAAAGTCTCGTACGTCTCCGTCCAACTATAGCGAAACGGGAGCCCCTGGCGCTCCTTTCCTGTCGTCTGGGGAGAGCGAGCGAAACCGAGCCGGCGTGCGGATTGTCCCTCGTGGCGAGTCACCTCCTGCACGTCTTTCTCATACATCTCGAAGAAGAGAGTGTTGAAGGACTGGATCAGAGGACCGTCGAGACCGTCGAGCCAGACGATCGGCTTGTCGGAGCCATTGAAATGATCATGCCAGGTCCAATTGGGCGTGAGAATCAGATCTCCCTCCTCCATGGGAAAGCGCTCGCCCTCCACCGTCGTGTAGGCTCCTTTGCCCTGGACTACGAAGCGGATGGCCGCCATGTTGTGCCGGTGGGTGGTGGCGACCTCACCCGGGTTAACGATAGAGAAAGTAAACTGCAGGGTACGCGAGGTCGAGTTCGTCGAAGCATGGGGGTTGATGAGCCGGATGGCGCGCCGCTCGGCCATTTCGATCCCGATGGTATCCTTTGCCTTCATCAATCCGTCCTGCACATCGTCCCATTTCCAAAGGTAAGGCGCTTCGGGAGAGTGAACGGGGACGCGCGTCGTCCAGAATCCGGCCAGATTTTTTGTCTCCAGATGCTGGTCCAATTCAGTGATCTTCATGTTTTTCTCCTCAGGGCAGGCGGGCCATGGCCGATGCCTCCGCGGCATCGCCGCGAACGTCGCGCTCAAGATCGGAATGCCTCATGTTTGCAACGACTCTCCTACCTGTCTTATGAATCGATCGTCCACGAAGCGACTTGCGTCCGCGTTTCGCGCCTGCGGCAACTCCTTGGCAAAAAACTTGAGGATCGCCTGCAGCCCGTGGAGCACGGGATAAGGCGTCTTCGGCATTCCGGCACGACTCAAGTCGTAAGTCTCCTCCGCGATGGAGGGATCCGAAAGCCCGCTGTATTCCTGCTGCACCTTGATCGTGAAGTCGCGGTTGGTTTGGTAGTGATTCATGCCCTCCACATAAGCGAGAACGAATCTTCTTACAATCGCCTCGTGTCCCGCGATGTAGCTTTGGCGCGCGGCAATTCCTCCAAGCGCAAAGTTCAACCCGTAATCCGCGAAATCCACGACAAAATGGCAGCCGAGTCGCTTAGCCTCGACAGCATCGGGAGGGGTAAGAGTTATGGCCTCACATTCCCCATGGAGCAACGCCCCCATGCGCTTCTTCTCCTCGCTCGGAATCGAGACGAGGTGCAGGTCGTGAACTCCTTGTCTCTTCAGTTGCTCGACAATCACGGAAACTAAAAAGTCGACCAATCCACCATCGTTGACGAATCCTATTCTCTTTCCGTTTAGATCATGAATGCTCTTAATCTCCGGTCTGCCGACTAGAAATTGCTGATTGATGCCGCCGGTCAAGTAGACCAGATCAGCTCCATTCTCCAGACAAGCGCGGACTAGAGCAGGCGCAGCCAGGTTGCCGAATTGAATCTGGCCACTCATGAGTGCCCGCACCACAGCATTGGCGCTGCCCAGCAAGGGAGTGTCGACTTGAAGGCCGTGTTTGAGAAAATAGCCGGCACGCTCTGTAACGATCAAAGGGCCTGCGCCCTGACCTCTGGTAGCGTAACCTGCTACGATCTTTTGATAGGGTTCTCCCGCCATGACACCGGTGCGTGAGTGGAGATATATGAGAGGGCCGTCAGCCTGTCAAGGTGACCGATTTACCGTGGATGGCTAGGATCGACCCAACGGACTTCTTCAGGCTGTTCAACAGAGGGGATGTCCAGATTGACGACGATCGGTTCTTGATCGCTTCGAACGACGACGCAGAGGAGCGGCTCGTTTTTGTCGGCGTTTATCTCTTGGTGAGGTGCAAAAGGAGGAACATAAATGAAATCGCCAGGCCCCGCATCGGCATAGAACTCCAATCGTTCTCCCCAGCGCATCCTTGCCTTGCCGCTGATAATGTAGATGACGGTTTCAAGCTCCCCATGATGATGCGGCGCGGTCTTAGCATTTGGATGAACCGTCACACTTCCAGCCCAGAGCTTGTTTGCGCCCGCCATGGCTCGGTTCACGGCAGCGGCCCGAGTCATCCCCGGCGTCTGCGGCGTATTGAGGTCCAGCTCATTGCCGTGAACTATTCGAACGCCATGTTCCCGCCAATCTGTTTTTGATGGACTCATCTGTTTTCCTCTCCTCTAAGAAGGTATCTCACGGCCGTGACTCGCTGTAATACGCCCGCGCAACAACGACCTTGGTTTTTTTGTCTAGCTCCACGAGATCGACAACGAGCGCTCCGGTTTCTCGGCGATAGGCTATGGCTATTCCATCGACGCCGAGCAGTACGTCGACAAAGTCAAACCTGAGGTTGGGTGCTCGTATGCCGACGGCGAAATGCTCGCGCAGTTTTTCCTTCCCTTCAAGCCATCCGCTTTGTATCTTCAGCCGCTTGATGACAGTCGGAGACGAGAAACGGACATTATCCGCGTAGTGCTCCATCACCGCGTCAAGATCGCCTCTGGTCCAGGCATCGCACCAGCTTTTAGCCATCCCTTTGGCTTCTTGGTAATTCATGTCAGTCGAACGCGGCGAGAATTGACGGTTGCCTTTCTGCTTCCTGAGGCATTTACAATCGAACCCTGACAACGTCTCCGGGCAATGTTCTCTGAAGCTCCACGAGTAACTGCGGCATTAAGGGTCGGAAAGCATCGATGTCATGACTCTTGGGTACCATAATAACGATACCCAGGGTAAGCGATGAGAGATTTTGTTGATGCTTGGGTCCCTGATCCACCGTGACAAACGTGTCGAATTCCTGAGTCGCGCGGAAGAGAAGCGGGGTGTTTTTCAATCCCGACCAGCCCATCTCGGCTACGGTTCGCACGTCATGTCCAGGCAGCTCGTACTTGAGCTTTTTGGGCACGCACTCGTCTAACAATACGCGCACGGGGTACCTGACTTGTTTAGGTCTCTTCCAACATAGTTTCTACACGCTGGCGCGTTACACTGGGGAAGTCGTCCAGAAATTCCTCGAGAGTTCGGCCGGCCTGGAGGTAGTCAAGCAGCGCCTTACCAGGCACCCGAGTACCTCTGAAGATTGGGGCGCCGCCGAGGATCTCTGGGTCGCTATAGAGTACGCTAAGACGGGGTTGCATAAGAACGGCTAGAGTATAGCACCGGTGACGGAGGAAGCCTAGCTGACGGAATTCAGTTATAAATATGCAAGAAAATTATACTCTTCAGGACAATTCATAAAGCTATAGTTAGACTTAAAGCAGCTTCATTACAATGGCACCGGCGGTGACTATGGCGGCGAGGTAACGGACAGGGCTGAATCGCTCTCTCAAAAAGCGCGCAGCAATGAACGTTCCAAAGATGACCGATGTCTCCCGAAGTGCCGCCACAAGCGCAATGGGTACATGCATCATTGCCCACAGGACTAAGAGCCGTAGGTGAAAAGTCCGCCAATGGGACCTATTTTCCAGCCACGCGTAAGCTGATCTTTCAGGAGCAGGGCCGATTGCAAGGTGGCTTCTTCTCCAGCAAACTTTGCTTCTGTCTGTATCTTTTCAATCCGTGATCTTCAACCGACAACGCAATGGGGGTAGCGTCAAGACTTATGTGTAAATTGTTTCAAGGGATTCTCACTCCAATTATGATTGAGGTGACGACGCAATGGGAAGCTGGTTGACAGCTTTGCAACCAGGGTGGTAGCTTCTTCTCGTTTAGAAGAGACCGACATGCGTATCATCGATGCGGACGGTCATGTTCAGGAAAGGTATATTTCCTGGCAGGATCTCATCGCGGAACCCTTCAAGTCGCGTGCTCCACGAGTGGTTAAGGATAACCGGGGAGTCGAGTTCGTCATGATGGAAGGGCGGCTCTGCCCCAAGCCCGTGGGTAAAGGTTGCAGCTTCGTTGGCGCACCACGAAACCGAGGGCCACAGCCGACTACGGGAATGGTCGATCCGGTGCAGCGTCTTGCGGATATGGACCTCGAGGGAATAGAGACTGCCATCCTCTTCGGTACATCTCCTTTTTTGAGCCTTCCATTTGTCGACGACAAGGATCTTGCCGCCGCGATCGCTCAGGTCTACAACGACTGGCTGGCGGGCTATTGCAAAGCCGACCCACGAAGGCTCAAGGGTGTCGCTCTTGTGCCGATTCAGGATCCGCCTGCGGCGGTGAATGAATTGCGCCGGTGCGTCAAAGAGCTTGGCTTCGTTGCGGTCGCGACTCCCGTGCATTCTTCTTCGGGGAGGAACCTGGATCATCCGGATCTCCAACCGTTTTTT
>DASYRN010000250.1:0-9589 GCA_036004365.1 Binatia bacterium | reverse complement strand
AGGTATCTCCACATGGAAATTGCCCTCTAACCTATGTAAGATCGGTATCCATGGCGGGTCTCCTGCAGATTCGGGATCTTAGAACCTATTTCCATATCTCGGAGGGTACGGTGAGAGCGGTGGACGGGGTTTCGTTCGATATCCAAGAAGGCGAGACCGCCGCCCTGGTCGGGGAAAGCGGGTGCGGCAAAACCATGACGGCTCTCTCGATCATGCGCCTCGTCCCGAAGCCGCAGGGATCGATAGTGGGCGGGGAAATCTCCTTTCAGGGAAGAGATCTTCTCAAGTTGAGCGAAGCTAAAATGCGGGAAATCAGAGGCTCCGAAATCGCCATGATCTTCCAGGAGCCGATGACTTCGCTCAACCCGGTCTTGACGATCGGGCGTCAGATCACAGAGACCTTGGAAGCCCACGGACAGGTTTCCCAGTCCACGGCTGAAGCGAGGGCCTTGGAGCTGCTCCGACTGGTCGGCATTCCTGATCCGGACCGCAGGCTATCCGACTATCCGCATCAGCTAAGCGGGGGAATGCGCCAGCGCGTGATGATCGCTATCGCCCTCAGCTGCAATCCCAAGCTCATCCTTGCCGATGAGCCGACGACCGCCCTGGACGTGACCATCCAGGCACAGATCTTAGAGCTGATGCGCGACCTATCCCAGAAGTTTGGCGTGGCGCTCCTGATCATCACGCACAACCTCGGCGTCGTGGCCCGTTATGCCGACCGGGTCCATGTGATGTATGCGGGGAAGGTTATCGAGAGCGGCACCGCCCGGGAGATCTATAGTGACCCGCGCCATCCTTACACTTTGGGGCTGCTCCGCTCGGTGCCGCGGCTCGATCAGCCACGCAAAACCAGGCTCGATCCGATTGAAGGACAGCCGCCGGATCTTTGGAATCTTCCCGCAGGCTGCAGCTTCTTTCCAAGATGCAAGTTCTCTGTTGAGAAATGCGAGCACGAAGTGCCGCCTTTAAGGGACATCGGCTCAGGTCATCAATCGGCCTGTTGGGTAGCGGAAAGCCTGGGACAGGCTGAAGATCGAAGATAGAGGATAGCGGATCGGTTCCTCTATTCTCTATCCTCGATTCTCAAGGCCATATGATCGCAGAATCTACAGAGAGAACTATCCAGCCGAAAGCTGATTCTGTCCTTGTTGAGGTGCGTCATCTCAAAAAGTATTTCCCCGTCTTCAGCGGCCTCTTGAGCCAGCGTGCCGTGGGGTGGATCAAGGCCGTGGATGATGTGAGCTTTTTCATCCGGCAGGGAGAAACGTTGGGCCTGGTCGGAGAATCGGGCTGCGGCAAGACGACGACAGGCCGCTGTGTCCTTCAGTTGGATCGGTCAACGGGCGGAGAGATCCTGTTCGAAGGGCAATATTTAGCCGGGATGTCGGACGCTCAGCTTCGTCCGTTGCGACAGAAGATGCAGATTGTTTTTCAGGATCCCTACAGCTCTCTCAATCCGCGGATGACAATCGGGCAGATCGTCGGCGAGCCAATCCGGGTTCATCGATTGCTCCGAAACGGCGGCGAATGTCGGGACCGGGTGGAGGAGATTCTCTCTTGGGTCGGCTTGAATCCAGTCATGGCCAGGCGCTATCCTCACGAGCTGAGCGGCGGCCAGAGACAGCGGGTGGGTATCGCGCGCGCTCTGGCGCTGCAGCCCAAGTTTATCGTCTGCGATGAGCCGGTCTCCGCCCTGGACGTGTCGATTCAAGCCCAGATCATCAACCTGCTCGAGGAGCTACAGGAGCGCTTCTCACTGACCTATCTTTTCATCGCTCACGATCTCTCAGTAGTCCGGCACATCAGCGATCGCATCGCGGTCATGTATCTGGGAAAGATCGTGGAGATCGCCAACCGGTTGGAGCTTTACGAAAACCCGCTTCACCCGTATACTCAGGCTCTTCTTTCGGCGGTGCCGGTGCCTGATCCTGCTGTTGAATCCCGCCGCGAGAGGATAGTTGTTAAAGGAGAAGTGCCGAGCCCCATGAATCCTCCCTCCGGCTGTGTCTTTCACCCCCGTTGCTCGATTGCCGTGGAGGGATGCACGCGGGTCATACCGGATTTAAGAGAGATCAAATCCGATCATTGGGTTGCTTGCGACCTTGTTGAAGGCGCTGTTAGTCAAAGAAGCTCTTGACAGTTTCGAGAGAGATGAAATAGGTCTTGGGTCGTAGACGGCGGTATTTTTACAGGCTCCGCAATAACTCGAGGAGGTGCTCAATGGAGACATACGGTAGAGCGATTCGCAAGGCGGTCACGGCGGCCATCCTTAGCCTAGCGATTCTTCTTTTCTGGACATCGGCTCAGGCAGCAGAGAAGGGAACAGCCCGTTCGGGAGGGGAACTGGTCTTTGCCGTAGGAGAGACGCCTCCCTCCTACGACGGCCATCGGGAGACCACTTTTGCCATGCTTCATCCCATCGCTCCACATTACAGCACGCTCTTGCGCTTCGATCCTGAGAACTATCCGAAGATCGTAGGGGATGTCGCAGAAAGCTGGAGCGTCTCAAAGGACGGGCTCGCTCATAGCTTTAAGGTGCGCAAGGGGATCAAGTTCCATGATGGGAGCGAACTGACCTCCAAGGACGTGAAGGCGACCTACGAAAGGATCATTTTCCCTCCGCAGGGTGTGGCCAGTGCGCGGAAGGCTTACTACGGCATGGTCGATAGGATCGAGACCCCGGATGTCTCCACCGTAGTTTTTCATCTCAAGTATCCGTCCGCATCTCTATTGGCCAATCTCGCCTCCCCTTGGAACTTCATCTATAAGGCAGAGATCCTGGAAAAGGATCAGCGCTGGTATGAGAAGAATATCATGGGCTCGGGCCCTTTTACTTTTGCCGAGTATGTGCCCGGCTCCCATTGGGTGGGAAAGAAAAACCCGAATTATTACATGAAGGGCCGGCCTTATCTGGATAGCTACAAGGCTGTCTTCATCCGCGACACGGCCCCACGAGTGGCTGCAGTCCGGAGTGGCCAGGCATTGATCGAGTTTCGCGGCTTCAACCCGGCGGCCCGGGAGGACATCGTCAAGGCCCTAGGCAACAAGGTTGTGGTGCAGGAGAGCCCGTGGATCTGCAACTTAACGGTTGCGATCAACAATGAGAAGAAACCCTTCGACGATGTGCGGGTTCGGCGTGCGCTCACGCTTGCCATCGACCGGTGGGAGGGCTCCAAGGCCCTTTCCCAGATCTCGCTCATGAAATTCCCAGGCGGTCTCTTCCGGCCTGGAGCACAGTTCGCTACCCCTGAAGCTGAGCTCAGCAAGCTGGCGGGCTTTGGTAAGAATATCGAAGCAGCTCGAAAGGAGGCTCGAAAGCTCCTCAAAGAAGCCGGCGTTCCGGAAGGTTTTTCCTTCACCCTTAAGAACCGCAATGTCAAAGAGCCCTATGAAGTCACTGGGGTCTTTGTCATCGACCAGTGGCGCCAGATCGGCTTGAATGTGACCCACATGCCCCAGGAGGGCGGCCCGTATTTCAACGACTTCCGCCAAGGCAATTACGAGACCGGCATTGACTTTAACTGCGATTTCATGGACGAGCCCGATTACCAACTTTTAAAGTATTTGAGCAGCGACAAAAGCCCCCTTAACTATGGCAGGTACAAGGACAGCGCCCTAGATGACCTCTATGAAAAGCAGAGCCGCGCGACGGATTCCAAGGAGAGGCTGAAATTCCTGCGCCAGTTTGAAAAGCGCGTCCTGGACGAGCAGGCCTACCAGTTCCATGTCTTGTGGTGGCAGCGGATTATTCCCCATTGGACCAAGGTTAAAGGCTGGAAAATCACGCCGAGCCATTATCTTAACCAAGATCTGCGCGACGTCTGGCTGGAGGAGTGATAGAACCGTGCTCGTGCTGGTCCCTCCGGCCCCTTTTTGACGAACACGATCACGATGAAATGCGGCAGTATATCCTGAAACGGCTTCTCCTGATGATCCCGACCTTGCTCGGAGTGGCGACCCTTGTCTTCCTCATGCTCCGAGTGGCTCCGGGCGACATCGTGGAGCTTAAGTATGCGGGTACCGGTGCCTTCGCGCCCAAGGAGGTTTTGGATCAGGAGCGGGCCCAGCTCGGACTGGACAAACCGCTTTGGCACCAATTCTTAAGCTGGATGTGGGGTATTGTCCGCTTCGATTTCGGCAACTCCATGTGGACCGGCAGGCCGATTACTTACGAGATCTGGATACGCCTTGAGTTGAGCCTGGAGCTTGCCATCATGGCCACGATTGTCGCAATCCTGTTATCTGTTCCTTTAGGAACGATCGCCGCGCTGAAGCAGGATACATGGGTGGATTACTTTGTCCGGGTCTTTTCCATAGCCGGCCTTTCAATTCCCTCATTTTGGCTGGGAATTATCATCATCCTCGGCTTTCTCATCATTTTTAAGTGGCTTCCGCCGCTTACCTTTACCTCCTTCTGGGTCGATCCTAAAGCCAATTTGATGCAATTGATATGGCCGGCCTTGGCTGTCGGTTATCGTTATTCGGCCGTCGCCACAAGAATGACGCGCTCTGCAGTGCTGGAAGTTCTGCGGGAAGACTACATCCGGACGGCTCGGGCGAAGGGGTTGTGGGAAAGAGTCATTCTGATCCGGCATGCGCTTAAGAATGCCCTTCTTCCAGTCATCACGGTGATCGGGCTTGAGTTCGCTTTTCTGATCGGCGGCCTGGTTGTCACGGAGCAGGTTTTCAATCTCAATGGGATTGGGATGCTTTTTGTGGAATCGATCACGCGCCGGGATTACATCATGACTCAGGCCTTGGTTTTGCTCGTCTCCTTTGCGTTTATCTTTGTCAATTTGATTGTTGATCTTCTCTACGCGTGGTTGGATCCTAGAATCCGTTATCAGTAGGCAATGGCGAAGGCAGCAGGCATTAGAATAGAGGCGGCGGCCGTTCCTGGCACTCTCCGTCGCTGGCTCGACAGTTCTCTTCGCTTTACACGCCAACGTCCCTTGGGAGCTGTCGGAGCGATGATTATCGTGGTCATGGCTATGGCCGCGCTTTTGGCGGACGCGATAGCGCCGTTCGATCCGCTGAAAACCGATTATGCGCGCATGTTCCAGCCACCTGGAGCGCACCATTGGTTCGGCACCGACGCCTTTGGCCGCGATGTGCTCTCCCGTATCATCTATGGCTCGCGAACCGCGCTGCTGGTGGGCTTCAGCTCCTCTTTCTTCTCGGCCACGGTCGGCGCGATCTTAGGTGTGGGTAGCGCCTACTTCGGAGGGAAGGTCGATCTGATCACGCAGCGGTTCATGGATATACTGCTCTCGTTTCCGCTGATCGTCCTGGCTCTTGCGGTCGTCGCGATCCTGGGGAATGGAATCATGAACGTGATCCTGGCGATCACCGTCCCGATGATTCCACGCTGCGCGTTGGTCGTGCGCAGCAGTGCCCTATCCTTGCGGCGCACTCCTTTCATCGATGCCGCCCGCGCCCTCGGCTTCGGCCACGCTCGGATCATCTTCCGACATATGCTTCCCAATGTCATGGCGCCCTATCTCATCATGCTCACTGCTTTTCAAGGGCAGGCGATCCTTCTGGAGGCCTCGCTTTCCTTCCTCGGTCTTGGAGTCGCGGAGCCCGCAGCCGCGTGGGGTCTGATGCTTCGCGGCGCAGCCGTGGAGTTTGCCGAGCGCGCTCCCTGGATGGCGATTTTTCCCGGCATCGCTATCAGCCTGTCTGTTTTTGCCTTCAATCTCTTGGGTGATTCTCTTCGCGACGCGCTGGACCCCAAACTCAGGGTGTCATAGGCATTCCTGGCGCTAGGAAAATAAGCCGGCAACAAGAGCGCTATCGCGGAGGTGACTCGCGAAAGATCGGGTTTGGCAAACCGTAGATGATGTGCCGTCTAGGAATAAACAGGAATAATACGGAACGATTTTCTATATCAAAGAGCATTTCACAGCCGGCCTGCGAAAGCACTAGGATAAACATGGAGGCGACAAATGAAGAACAGCAGTTCGATAAACTCTTAGGAAAGGCCGATGCCTTTAAGAACTGTGGGATTGCTTATGATTTGGTTTTCGATGAAAAAGACAAATTTTGGCGCGATTTCGAGGAGGTTTTCCCAATCGTCTTCGTGACGTGACTCCTCCGACTGGCGGGATTCCGGCCCGAATGCATCGATTTCGTCCAGATGGCTTCGCAGCCTAGGCGGGATCACGGGCCAAAGGCCGATCGCCTTGCAGAGGCTTGTCAGTTTGTTGTCCTGCCCAAAACTGCCCCCCTTCTCTGCAAGGATCGCCTTGACCGGCAACTCGTGCGCCTTGTAAAAATCTATGCGCGATTTGACGCTCATTGAGCTATTTCGCTCGAAGTCGGTCTTGATAGAATCGAGCGTGCTGCGCGATATCTCAATAAATAATGCCGCCTCGGAATTCATAGAACACTATTATGCCAGAATTTTGCCGCCAAGAAAAGTATTTTTATGCATACTCTTGCCAATCATTAAGACACAACGCCATCTGATTCCTTGGCGAAGCTCCAAGTGTAGCCTGTAGTATCTAGTTTGTCCAAGAAAGAAGCAGAGCCGCCGGGGGTCAAGCCGAGGCCCTACAATGGCTCCGCTTCCCCATCGAAGGGGATTTCTTTGGCTTCTTCCTGACGGCCGGGGAATACATCTTGGCTCCAGCATAGCGCTTGCGCTTTGCATCTCTCCACCGCAGCAATCCCTGGCGTACATAATTCGGGTCTAGCGCGAGAGACTCGCAGATATTCTCGAAAGAAAAGAACCAATCGCTATTTCTCTCTAGAATCCACTCTTGCGCCTCCCGGAAGAGCTCCTTACCCTTCTTATCCTTTGCAAGCGCATACATTTGGAAAAATTCAACGGCATTTCCTAGGACAGCCAGCATGAGAGCTTCTTCTCCCTCTCGGATATTTTTCTTGAACACCTCATCTAGTAGTAACTGAATCTCGGAATTTCCCTTGAGAAGTTTCTCATAGATGACATTGCCAACCATAGCGCTTATCCTTTTGGTGCCGTAGTCCACGCTCGATGTGGGATAAAAGATGTCTTGAATTTTCGGTTCTTAGGACCAGCATCACCCGGCCATCGTCGGCGGTGAGCAAGCTGGCATCTCTTCCACATGTAACGAATGATCCAGCGCCGGAAGACGGACCGGAGATTTTCGAAGCGAGGATGGGGTATCAACATAAGTGGTGGGCAAGCGCAGAAATTATGCCACTTGAATAATGATCTCCTGTCAAATTCTGTCACCCTTATTCATCGGCTGTCATTCAGAAGAGAAGGCGGCCGGACCCGTGAAAACGGTTTGGCTTTCTTATTCAGGCAAACTTGCGAGCAGTCTTTCCGCGTTCCGTGGTCACGGCGTCCCTCTTCCGTGATAGTCTGTTGAGGGGTGAGGAACCGAGTTTTCGGCTGATAGCCTCTTGCTTTTTCCCGCTCTGATTGATCTTCTTTCCCATGGGAGGAGGTTTTTACGATGAAAAAAATTATATCCTGGCGGGTTATGCTCGCCGCGCTGGTAGGTTTATTGAGCCTACCTTTCGCACTAGCCCACGCACAACAGGCGCCCGCGCAGCAAGGGTCCGGTCAGCCCGCGAAGGTGAGCGACAAGGAACTTAGAGCCTTTGCCAAAGCCTACGTAGAATTTCACAAGATACGGGAGCGCTACGAGCCCGCTATGAGTAAAGCCAAGGACTCCGCGGAGAAAGAAAAAATTCAACAGGAAGGCAACTTAAAGGTGAAGGAGGCGGTTGAGAAACAAGGGTTTACCGTGGAAAGCTATAATAGGATCTTCGCAGCCGTCAACGGCAATGAGGAGCTGCGCAAAAAAGCCCTCAAGCTGATCAACGAGGAACGAAAGAAATCCTAGTGCTTCTCTGCTTGTACATTCTGAGACAGAAATCGTAGAGATCGGATGATAGGTACTCTTCCTCTTTCAACTGGCGTTGTTCGGTTTTGTATTCAATGGCGACCAGCGGTACGACTCCCGCTTGCCGGGAAACCCCTAAGAGGCAGGCGTCCTTGTGCTCGAGATAGTCGCCGACCGCGCGTAGGAGTTGTGACAAGCTCCTGAGATCAGGCATACCCGATGGATCGCTGCGCTTTGCTTGGCCTTCCCTGTCCAGGCGGTCAATATCTGCTGGCGTATATCGCAGGCCGATGGGTTCGGGGATAACGTAGTCATTCCCTTCGCTTTTTATGCCGAAGACTTTAAGGCCCAGCTCTTCCAGATTCTGTCCAATGGCCCGGAGAGCTTTGGCATAGTGGGGAGTCCGCGTCATGCGGACATTGAATGCTTTCTTCATGGGCCAGTCTCCTAAAACACTATAAGAACTATGAGAATCAAAAGCAACGGAGTTCGGCAGGAACACAGTCTTAGGCGGGAGATAGGCTTAACCGTCCGAAGCCTGTATTAGGAGTCAATTGGCGGTTCAGCGGCCTCGGTTCCCAAACAGTAAAGCGTGCATTGGCTGTGGTTGCCGGTGAGACAGAAAAATTGGAGCTCCGCCAGGACAGGCACACGGAGCCCCGCGGGAGACCGCTCGCAGTACCCTTCAACCGGATAGGCAACGTCTACAACTTTTCTCAAATAGGGCAGCAAGCCGTCGGCAGGAGCTTATCGCTTTTCTTTTCTCTTTGGGAGGAGCGCTTTGATCGCGGCAATAGATTGTCGGGCGTGGTCAACCTTACTCGGGCCTTCATAGGTATGAAATAGAGGTTCGATTACTCCTTCGAGTTTGCTCAGCACGACTGCGGAAGCGTCTATCTAAACAAAGCCTCACTCAGGGAGGCAAAGGATAGGCCAAGCCGACTGGATTCCGGTTATTCTCGTTATTTAAAGCGGTTATGAATTCACGCCGAGGAATTTTTGAGAAAATTTCCTTTTTTGATCGCAGGTTTCATCCCACAGTTGAAGGTCCCGTCATACATCTAAACGAATTGAATCGAGCGGCCTGGAGGAGAGAGAGTTTGAAAAAATTCCCATAAGGTGGTAACAAGGCTGTTCAATGAATCATCGCTACAAGCGCCATCTCATCCGCTTGGCTGCCTATCCAATTCCAAACAGCCGGCACTGGACGTGGAAAGCAATTATAACTCACCAGGACGATCCAACTTCGACGCATCAGCTTGACGGCGCCAGTGAAAAGCATCCTTCCGAAGAAGAAGCTGAAAAGGCCGCAATCCCCGTGGTTAAGAAATGGATCGACCACGGGAAGCCAAAATTGAGGTAGACTAAAGCGCGGCTCACGGTTCAACTGCCACTCGCTGATTGTTCCTAATCCCGCCAGTCTTTCCTATTAGATTTGTCGACCCTTG
The DNA here is from genome assembly GCA_036004365.1 of Binatia bacterium. GTDB lineage: Bacteria > Desulfobacterota > Binatia > UBA9968 > UBA9968 > DP-36. The sequence goes on along the minus strand of DASYRN010000250.1, from coordinate 297 downwards.
ATCTCTTCAGGGCGCATAATAAAGAGTGATTCGTTCGAGTTTGTTTCGGATCCGCTGAAAGTGGTGTCAATGTGAACGTAAAGCGCGTTTCTTGACTGGAAGGGGCCGGGTTGCGGCGTGATGCTAGGATGGGCGATTCGTCACCGGAATAGATATTCTAACGCTTCGCGAGGAGTCGTCTTATCCTGCCCAGCTCCGCAGCGATAACCGACGTAGTGGGCCACTAACGTGACGAAGTCGTGCTGGACCAGGAGAGATGTAACCAATGCCAACGCCGGAAGGAATTCAATTGTTTTC
>DASYRN010000249.1:0-14480 GCA_036004365.1 Binatia bacterium | reverse complement strand
CAGTGGCAAGCCTCTGAAAGACAAAGCAACCTCTTTCGTCCGCCATATTTACAAGGTTGCAGAGGGGCGGCTGCCCATCATTGGCGTGGGCGGCATCTTCACTGCCGAAGATGCCTACGAAAAGATGAAAGCCGGCGCGACCGCAGTGCAAATACTGACCGGATTTATCTATGAGGGACCAGCCATCGTGAAGCGAATTAATCAGGGACTGCTCAAACTCATGGAGCGGGATGGCCTTAAGCATATCTCGGAAGCCGTGGGAAGCGAGGCAAAAGTGCATTGAGCGTGTTTTGGAGTTGAGGCTTCGGAGTCCGACTCTGCGAATATGCACAAAAGGCTTGCGGATCCAATTGTAAGATGATACTTTGCGGCCCTTGATCATGCGCCACCGAGTACTTAATTTGCGAAAGAGTCACAGCGGAAGCCTTATCATTGGGCGAGAGACTGGCACTTTCTTTGCTGAACCGTGCTGCAGCGTTTAAAAATCACCATAAGGAGGTAGAAGTAGCATGAAATCACTCAGGGAGCGTTCGCTTTTAGCAGCAGCATTAGGACTTTTTGTTGCGGTTCTCTGGACTCAACCGATTTATGCTGGCCCGGTTGCTAGTGACCATGAAATTGAGGCGGCCGGATCGCTTTCCCATGCGCAAGGCTCCGACGTGGGCGCGCTGACGGGCGAGGTTTCTTACGGCTATTATTTGAGTCCTGGTTGGCAAATCGGATTCCGTCAGGCCGTCGCCTATACGTTTGTAGATGATGGCTCGGACTCTTGGCAAGCGACGTCGACTCCTTTCGTAAACTACCATTTCAGGTTTGGCGAGAACATCCTGCCTTTTCTGGGGATATTTGGCGGGGCGGTCTGGAATGACAGAGACATTACCGGAACCATAGGCCCACAGGCCGGGATTAAGTTCTTTTTGGCCGATCAGACCTATTTAGGCCTGCGCTATCGTTACGAATGGTTTTTTAATACTTTTAGATCGGCCGCAAATAACAAAGACGACGGCAATCACGTGATCACTGTGGGATTGGGTTTTGTGTGGGGTGGCACTCCACGGCCGAAGAAGTAACGATTCCTAATAAAGGGCTGGAAGAGTGTGCTCCTCGCGGCACCCTTCCAGCTCTTACTTTTTAGCTTCCTACCCTGTCAGACCGAACGAAAATAGCCTACATAATAACACTTCAAGGCTGTAGGGAACGGCCTACATCGCCACATCTAACTTAGATCGCCTCCTAGCAATCAACAATCAGCTTTCAGCCATAGTAAGGACTGAGCAATGAGGCTTAGGACTGACTTTAACTTCCCGGTTGCAAGACGAATATGATTTGGATAACGTCCGTCCATGCCAAAGAAGTTCAGCATCGAGGTCGCAAAAGATTATTTCAACTTTGCCTCGGCGCATTTTTTGATTTTTGCCAACGGCCGACGAGAAGCGCTTCATGGACATAACTATCAGGTTTCCGTCGCCATCGAGGGCCAGTTGGACAGTGCGGGCGTGGTTCTCGATTTCATCACCTTCAAGCCTCTCGTCAAAAAAATCTGCGACGAGCTGGACCACCGCACGCTCATTCAGCGGAGCAGCCCTGCTCTAAAGGTCAGCCAAACAAAGAATCAGGTCGAAGTGCTGTACAAGAACCAGCGAATCATCTTGCCCAAGCGCGACGTCATCCTGCTTCCACTAGTTAATACGAGCACGGAGCTTCTCGCTGAACATATTGCAGGACAGATTCAGCGCAGGGTCGAGCAAAAGTTTCCGGTGGCAAGACTCCGTTTCATGGAAGTTTCTGTCGAAGAAAGTCACGGCCAGCGCGGTCGGTTTCGAGGGGAGTTTTAGCCCGTATGCCAGGTCTGGGTCTTCGCGGCATCTATGGACTCGCGAGTTTTTGAGCCGCTAATCTACGAAGCCATTCTCGATTCGCTTTAAGGCCTTGCGGCCCAATGGTTTCCGGCCAATCATAAAAGGCGACAGGAATTTTGTATCTTGCTACTCTCTCCTCTAAAAACTGACCCAGTGCTTGTGGGTTGAGGTCCCCGCTGTTGGTTTGAATGAAAGCGACGGGGCGGCTGCCGAACTCTTCGTCAAGAACAGGCACTACGACGGCTTGCGCGACGGTCGAGTGCTCGCAGAGGGCCATTTCGATCTCTTCCGGTTGGATGTTTTCTCCTCCGGAGATAAACATGTTGTCCTTCCGGCCCGTGACGGTAAGATATCCTTCGCGGTCGAGGTATCCGAGATCGCCTGTTGCGAACCATCCGTGCAGGTCGAGAGGAAGATTTAAACCGTCGCGCTCCGCGTAACCCTTAAAAAGCGTTTCGCCTTTCACCAAGATCTCTCCCTCTTCGGACACACGAACCTGCCGAAACGGCAATGCTTTTCCCGAAGTGAATCGCTTTTCTGGAGATAGACTTGACGATGTCGTCGTCACCTGGGATGCCATCTCCGTGAGGCCGTAGCTGGTGTAGAGAGGCAGTCCGGCGGCAAAACCTTCCTCGAGGAGATTCGCAGGGACCGATGCGCCACCGAGGAGGATCGCTTGCGGTGTGCGATGCTGTTTTGCGAACCCCTGGCGCATTAGGCGGTGCAGCTGTGTCGGAACAACGGAGAGATGGCTCACGCTATAACGATTGAGTGACTCAAGCAACTCTTCGCTCTTTTCCGGAGTGACCACGGCTGCACCGCTCAGCAAGCAGCGAAACACAATGCTCAGTCCACCGACGTGATAGAGGGGAAGAGCCAGCAGCCACCGATCGCCGGGTCCGAGACGGATATTCCGGTTCGACCCTTTGGCGTTGTAGTAGTGGTTCCCGTAAGAGTGCAGAACGGCTTTTGGGCTCCCCAGACTTCCCGAAGTAAAGACGATCGTTGCCGCCTGTGCTAAGCGAATGTCGACTCGGGTCGGACGGTCCTGTCGCGCGTCATCGATGTCAACGAGATCCTCTGGATTTAAGGCTCTTCCGTCGGCAACGGTTTCGCAGCCCATCTGCGGCAAAGAAGTGATCAACGTTTGGCAAGCGATCTTATCGAGCAACGGCTTAAGCCCAGGCGGCGGCGTGTGGCTGTTGAACGGGCAGACAACGGCGCGGATTCTGAGTAAAGCCATAATGATGACGACATATCTCCAGTCGTTAGGCATGAGGAGTGCGACCCGTTCTTCCTCCGCGATTCCGCGACGCTTTAATCGCTCTGCGGCCGCACAGACTAAATTTCGATAGGCATAATAAGAAAATGTCCCATCAGGGCAAATTAAAGCCGGCAGCTCTCGATGAACTTCCGCGGCCTCATCAAGCGGACAGCGGATCTCATCCATCGCCTATCTCCCGTAGCGAATCCATCTTTATCTCACGGCCTCTCTCGACAGGCAGGCTCACCTCGATGCTGCCACGGTCAATTTCCAACTTGGGAACCAAAACGTCTGCCTGGAGCCACCGGTAGGTGTCCAATCCTGCGGCCACGTATTCCAACGAGAGAAAAGCGGCGAATCGGGCAAGGCCCAAGATACCGACGCCGGACTCAAAGCAAGAACTCACTACGGGTTGAATCCGAAGACTCTGCGCTTTCTGGGCTAAGTCGTGTGCCTTTTGGAAGCCGCCTAAAAGCGTGGGTTTCAATATGATCGCTTTGATTCCGTGAATTTCCTCGAGCGCTTTGATAGGAGAATGCAATAGCGTTTCATCGAGCGCTACGGGAATACCACACTCGGAAGAAAAGGCTTCGAAATCGGCCGGATCAGCCGTGGGCTCCTCGATATAGTCGATATCGCAGGTAGAAACCGCCTTGCCAAATTTGACCGCTTGATCGAGGCTCCAGGCTCGGTTCGCATCGAGCCTAAGACGCACGCGATCACCGGCCGTGTCCCTCACCTTCCATGTGATCTCAATCTCTTCGGCCAATGGTCGCCCTCCCACTTTGAGCTTCACCGCTCTGTAGCCCAGTCTGACCATTTCGTACGCCCAATGAAACACTTCATCTCGAGGGCCGGTCAATAACCCATTCACTAAAACCTTCCTGCGGGGTTCCTCGACAGGATGAAGGTTCCAAACAGCGAGTTCCAAACCACATCGTACCGACGGGGCTAAATCACCCGGAAGTTTCCAACGGCTCCATCCTTTTCCTCTCGGGCTTAGATCTTCAGGCAGATCCGTGCCTATTAATGGCGACTTCAACTTGAGAGTCTCCTGTCTGGCAAACTCTAGGCTCTCCCGGCTAAATCCGGGAAGCGGCGCTATCTCTCCCCATCCGACGGAGCCCGAGTCGGATGAGAGCTTGACGAGCAGACCGGAGCGGCGGCTTAACTCTTGACCCCTTGTCACAATCGGCTGAGCTAAGGGCAGTTCATATTCGAAGAGCTCAAATTTTGCGAGTTTCATAGAAGCCAGCCAATCGAGAAGAGCACGCTGTAGATTGCGAGAAGCCCGCCGGTTTGGGCGAGCAAGCGATTCAACGAGGGACCGTCGCTCTTAGTAAAAGAGATTTTAAAAGCAGGAAGGGCTGTGACAATGACCAGAACAGCGAGTAAGGAAGCCGGATGTTCGCCTGAGCTGATGTAGAGAAGAACCGGGATCAGAGAGGCCAGTCCAATTAAAGACAGGTATTCTGCCCTCGTGAAATCTCTTCCGAGCCGTACGGCAAGCGTTTTTTTTCCTGTGTATCGATCCTCGTCAATGTCCCGCAGATTGTTGACGACCAATATCGCAGTTATTAAGAACCCGGGCGCTATGCTGGCGATGACAACTGGAGTCGTGATCGTCAAAGCCTGGACGTAATAGGCCCCTATGAGAGCTACGGGTCCGAAAAAGATAAAAACGAAGAGGTCGCCCAAGCCGAGGTAGCCTAAAGGATAAGGCCCGCCGGTGTACAGGACACCTGCGAGGATCGAAGCTATGCCGACGATAAAAACCGGCCATCCCCCGTGCCAGATCAGATAGAGGCCGATCAAAGAGGCTAAACCAAAAGCCATAACTGTCGCTCGCTTCATCTTCTCGGGAGAGATCAATCCAGCCTGCGTCACCCGGATCGGACCCAGCCGGAGCGGGGTGTCGGCTCCTTTTTGAAAATCGAAGTAGTCGTTGGCAAAGTTAGTCCCGATCTGAATCAGCACCGCTCCAAGAAGCGCGGCGAGCGCCGCCGGCCAGTGGTGGACCTGGGACTCGTAAGCCATAGCTGTCGCGATGATGACGGGACAGGCCGACGCCACAAGCGTCTTCGGGCGGGCTGCCAAGATCCATGGGGAGGTTTTCTGCCGAGCCATTGCTCTTTCAGGGATGATTCATGGACGGCGGGGAAATTTAGAAAAATCCGGCTTGCGCTTCTCGATAAAAGCGTTTCGTCCCTCTTGGGCCTCCTCCGTCATATAAAAGAGCATTGTGGCGTTTCCCGCCAACTCCTGAAGACCGGCCTGACCGTCGCAGTCGGCGTTGAAGGCCGCCTTAAGGCAACGGATCGCTATGGGAGATTTCTCCAGAATCTCACGACACCATTGCACCGTTTCCTCCTCAAGCTTTTCGTACGGGACCACGGCGTTGACTAGTCCCATATCCAGTGCCTGCTGCGCCGTGTACTGCCGACAGAGATACCAGATCTCGCGAGCCTTTTTCTGACCTACAATGCGAGCCATATAGGTCGCGCCGTAGCCTCCGTCAAACGAACCGACTCTTGGCCCGGTCTGGCCGAAAGTCGCATTATCCGCCGCGATGGTGAGATCGCAGAGGAGGTGGAGCACGTGACCTCCGCCTATGGCATACCCGGCGACCATGGCGATGACCGGCTTGGGACAAGTGCGGATCTGCCTTTGAAAATCGAGCACGTTCAGCCTGTCTGTCCCGTGCTCGTCCTTATAGCCTGCATGACCTCGGGTGCTTTGATCGCCGCCGGAGCAGAACGCTTCCTTGCCTTCGCCCGTCAGGATCACGACGCCGATCTCCGTATCGTTGCGCGCATCCGAGAGCGCGTTGATCATCTCTACAACCGTAAGCGGGCGGAAGGCGTTACGAACGCGGGATCGGTTGATAGTGATCTTAGCGATTCCTTCGAACTTATGGTACTTGATGTCCGTGAACTTTCCGGCTTCTTTCCACTCGATCTTCTTCATGATTCACCTCAGATAGTTTCGGTCAAGAATTGTCTTAGCAGTGTAGTGTATTCTTTTGGATTTTCCTCATGCACGTTATGCCAAGTTCCGTCCACTAGTGCCAAAGAAGCTTTTTTGCATGAGCGGGCCATTTTCTTCGCGATCTTTCGATACTTCGTATCTCCATCTCCGGCAATGACTAGAAGGGGAATATCGAATCGCTGCAGTTCGTGCCAAAGAGGCGGTTGAACGCCTGCGCTCATGCCCCTTAAGGACTTAGCCAGTTCCGCCGGATCGTTTATCTTTCTTCGCTCCAGCAGCCGGTCGAATCTCACCCTATCTTTTTTAAGAGATTGGAATAGAGGCTGTTCGTACCATTCTTGGAGGAAAACTTCGAACTCTATGGTCTCAAGCTGCTTAGCTTTTTTCTCATCCATCTTTTTTCGCTTTGCGTGCTCCAAAGCGCTTTCGATGCCAGGAGAGGCCGATTCGATGACGATACGATTCCAGCGCTGCGGATGAGTCATCCCCAGGTGAAGCGCTAGGCGCCCTCCCATGGAGTAGCCAACCAGTGCAGGGTTGGCTATGCGCAACTCGTCGAGAGTAACTTGCAGAGCCTCGGCGGCGCCTCTCATGGAGTAGGCTTCAGGATTGGGGCTTTTTGCCGTCCGGCCGTGTCCTGGAAGATCGGGCGCTACGCAGTAAAACTCGTCGGACAAGCCGCAGATGATCTCCTCCCAGTCCAGGCCGGAACCCAAAAAACCGTGGAGAAAAAGAATCGCAGGGGAATCGGGATTTCCGGACGTGAGCCAATGTAACCGGCAGAGGTCAATCATCAGGTTATAGGCCGGCTAACTTCGCAGAGATCTCTTTCTGAAGAAAAAGATGGAGATCATAGTTGTCTTTGCGTTGGGTCGCAACTTCGATCAGAGTAGGGCCTCGCCTCTCGGCGGCTGCATGGTAGGCTTCGATGAAGGCGCTCTTGGAGGAAGGTTTGGCGTATTCGAAACCAAACATGCGGGCGGCACCTTCAAAGTTGAGGTCGTGGGGAGTGCCAAAATAGCGCTCGAAGACATCTTCGAATTGAGCGATCGGCAAGAACGAGAAGATCCCGCCGCCGTTGTTGTTCAAAGCCACTATAATCAACGGCGGGTCGAGAGATCGCGCCAGCGATAAAGAATTAAGATCATGAAGCAGCGCCAAATCTCCGATCAATACCGTCACAGGCTGCTCAAGGCCTCGGGCAAACCCGCTCGCTGAGGCGACGGTTCCGTCGATGCCGCTTGCGCCCCGGTTAGCGGCCACCCGCACCGATGGGCCGCCCGTCATGCCGAAGATGTTCATGTCCCGAACCGGCATGCTTGAAGCTAGGAACAAGCCGCACCGGGCCTTGATTTCCTGAGATACCAAGCGCGCGACCAGAGGCTCGCTCAGCGTAGAATTTTTGGCTGTAAAGTGAATCAAGGCTTCGTCGACCATTCTTGAGGCGCGGCACCAATCTTGGAGCCATGGCGAACTTTCCCGCTTGGTGAGATGGGAAGATAAGGCAGTGCAGAACGAGCCGATGGCTGCGTCGATTTTCGCGGTCGCGAGGTGACTGGGATCGTGTCGAAAGGGATGATCGTCAACGATGATGTATTCCTTCGGCCGGGAGCTTTCGATGTGTTCCAGCAAGCGCCTTGAGGTAAGGCGTCCCCCTAGATGGAGGACGATCTCCGGAGTATGACTGCCAGCAAACCCATTCCCGGCGAGAATCTGATCGTAATAAGCGATGGTATGAGTAGAGTCGGCGCCTAGCCTGAGGCCCGAGGTTATATCTGGGAGCACAGGCCAGTTCAGGCTATCGGAAAGCTTTCTCACCGCTCTTGCATCGGGCTCATTGCTCAGAGATCCAACGACCAACAGCCCGCGCGTTGTCTTGGTGAGTATATGAGCTAAGTCGCGTAAGGACTCATCGGGCACTGTTTGTTTCCGTAAACTGTAGGCCGTATAGGGTTTGCCGCTCTTTTGCCATTGCGCAAGAGACGAAATATAGGCGCTGTAGTCGCCGCCGGAGCGCACCGGAGCCAGGGGCTCGCGAAACATGCAGTTTAGGTGAACCGGACCTTTCGGTGAGCAGCGCGAACGATAGACGGCCTGATCCACCGCGGTGAGTATAGCTGAGGGAGTGATTTCAGTCGTTGGGCAGGGAAAACTGCTTTGCCAGCGCGCATACTGGCCGAAGATCTTGACTTGATCAATCGTCTGGTTCGCACCGGCTTCTTGGAGTTCCGGAGGTCGGTCCGCCGTAAGAACGATCATCGGTATTTGATCTTCGGAGGCCTCGACGACTGCCGGCCAGACGTTGGCCACCGCCGTACCCGACGTTGTCACGACGACTGCGGGCTGGCCTTTGGCCCTGCCGAAGCCGAGAGCGTGGAACGCTGCGCCTCGCTCGTCGAAATGGAGGATGCTTTTTGCGCGGCCGGTGGAAGCGATGGCGGTCGTCAGCGGAGCACAACGCGAGCCAGAGGCCAGACAAAAGCAATCGATGCCGTTGCGGAGCAACTCTTCGACGAGCAAATTAGCCCATAGCTGATTGAGATTTGGCGCGTCGAGACTCATGAGCCGGCGAAGACTTTGATGAAATCGCTCATCTTGTTTTCGATCTCGCGCCACTCCCCTTGGGCGGTTGAGCCTTCAACAATGCCTGCCCCTGCGAAAAGATAGAGTCTAGAGCCTTCGACGAGCCCGGAGCGGATCGCTACGCAGAATTCAGCTTGATCCCGGCCAACCCATCCGATGGGACCAGCATACCAACCTCGATCAAAAGATTCCAAGCGCCCGATTTCCGGCAACGCGTTTGCGGTGGGATAACCTCCCACCGCCGGTGTCGGGTGCAGGCTGCGGAGAAGCTGAGCGTCTGTTGTTTCGTGATTCAGCGTGGCTTGGAATGTGCACAGCAGGTGTTGGCTGCGGGCAAGCTTTAGAAGTCGGAGCCGGTCCTGCATCCGGAGACTTTGGCATAGCGGGGACAGTGCTTCCTGGATTCCATCCACGACAAATTGGTGTTCCCGGATATCTTTCTCGCTTTGGAGAAGCTCCTTCGCAAGCTTGTCGTCCGACCGCGTGTTGTTTCCTCTGGGACGGGTCCCGGCCAGCGCTTCAGTCTCAAGCGTCCGCCCTTGACGAGCATAAAGGCGCTCGGGCGAGGCGCCTATAAAAGCCGTTTGTGGACCGGGCACAAAGCAAAAGTGGAAGCAATCCTGAGTCTTTCTTCTTAGGCTTCGAAGCAGGGCAAACGCATTGAGCTTGGCGTCGAACTTCAGCGCGGACTTCCTTGCCAGAACGATTTTCTTAAAGGAGCCTTTGTGCAAGAAATCGAGCGCCTTCGTCAGATTCTGTCCCCAGATCGATCGGTCAGGAATATCCTCACGACTCACCAAGCGAGGGATTTTTCCTTCTTCCTTTGCGGGAAAAACCATCGCGTCAAGCTCGGCGAGGATGGACGAGGGCGAAAATTTTCCGTCTTTGGAAACAAGTAAATTGCATGCCAGATAACCGTTTCCGCCGTCGAGGCGGAGCTCAAACCGGGGAAGAAAAAAACGATACGATCCGTAACTCTCCCAGCTTCGGTCCGGGGAAATATCGTTGTTGAAGCGTGCGCCGCCGTAGTAGCGAATATCCGCATCAGCCAAGGAGAGTTTTTGTCCCAGCTTGCTGAAGAGACCTTCGTAGTCGATAGGACCATCCGAACTCACAAGATCAACCCGTCCGGCCGCCGCAGTCTCAAGATGCTTTTCTCTCTCTTTCCAATAGAATTTTATGGGCTCGGGTTGTGCCGCGAGCCATGATAGGGCGTCGGCGTGGGATATCGGGGCATCGAGCCGGAGCACGCGCGACTCCTCTTTGGAATTTCGTACGTGAGAAGATTGTGCTGCCCGGGCAATCTTGTCGGCAAGAAGTCTCTTGGTTTCTACTATTGGATCAGTTTTTTGCTTCGTAGGGCTTTGGAGCATCTTTGAGTTATCCTGTTTCCTATCATGCAGGCTGGAAAATACAAACCGCGGAAGTCGCGAAGGCGATCGAAAGGATTTAGGGCTGACGACCCCTTTTCTTCTCCCAGAACCCCACGACCAGGAAAAGAATGAAAAGGAAGAGATAACTTACCGTAAAGTCCGGAGCTACTAAAAGGCCAAAGCGCGTTGCTATGCCTCCGGGCGTGAGGACATAAGCATGAATGATTCCAACGCCAGCAAAGATCGCGGCAGCCAAAGACCAGAAAGCCGCCCGGAAAAATTGCCTCTCGATCAGAAAGACGCCGATGGCCGAGAGTATGGTAGAAGTAAAAATAAAGCCGCGCTCGAGCGAGATCATCCCGTGTATCGTTAAGCTTTGGGCGAAAGATGAAAGACCGGCCTCGTAAAGCGTTTTTCCCGCCGCCTTAGTCCCCGTCTCCACCATCAAAAGTCCCCAGGCGGCCAAAGCCGGAAAGAGTCCCAGGGCTACCGCTGGAGCATGCTCTTTCGGAGTCTCCTGGAAGGACTGCGCAACGATGATGATGCCGATGTAGAGGAGAATCCCGATTCCCGACTCCAGCGGAATGAAAGTGAGCACCGATTGGATCGTTCCGGTAAGGCAGAGAAAACTTATGAAGATTCCATTCAAAGCGGAATAGCCTGTGCGGGCTCCCAATCTCTTCCATCCTGGGTGGCCGATGTAGATAGTGGTCGGAAAAGCGCTGCCAAAAAGAGAAGCGGCCACGGAGCCGATGCCGTTCGCCATGAGTGACGGAAAGGTCCGATATCTATCCCCTGCGGCCTCGGCGCTTTCGATGTTCTGGAGCGATCCGACCACATTGAAGATTCCCATGGGAAGAATCACCGACATATACTTGAGGAATTCCGGATTTGAAATGGCTTCCCAGAGAGAGCCGCCGGTGAATACCGGTCGCGCAAACTCAAAGCCAACGTTCCACGGCTTTCCAGACATGGTGCCTAGCCCCCAGGCAAGTCCTGTACCAACGACAATGGCCACTAAGCCCCCCGGAAGAGCGAGGGGGAATCTCTGGTGCGCAAAATAGGATAAAAAAATGAGCGCCATGGGGACCAAGGCGATCAGCGGTTGGTCGAAGATCCTGAAGCTAAAGTCCATGGAGATGAAAGTAATGGCGATGCCCGCCAGGGCGGAAAGGAGAGCGGCGCGCGGGGTCATCCGCCGCACGCTTTCCGCGACGAAGGCGCCGGCGATTTCGATGGCTCCATTCAAGAAGCAGGCCACCAATCCAACCTTCCAAGCCCATATCGGGTCCTTGGTTTCCTGGTAGATGGGCAGCATGATGAAGAAGACATAAGCGAAAAGGCTGACCGTGTTGATTCCATAAGGAAGAGCGGTCACATCTTCCCTGCCGGTTTCGCGCGCGAGCTGTCTGGCCTGCCAGGAATAGAAGAAATTCCCGACAAGAATGGAGATCGCTGCTCCAGGTAAGATGTGTCCGAAGATATACGGATCGGGAAGGTGGATCAGCTCTCGGCAGAGGCTGACGATGAGGATCAACTGGATCAGGTTATCGATCATGAGACCGAAAAACCCGTCCAGATCTTTGCGCACGAACCAGGGAGAGTGGAACGGGGATTGGAACACGGAAAGAAAAATCTCCCCTCCCGCCTAAATGGAATGCACTTTACCCGTCTGAACTCTCCGCTGTCAATGTTGCCTTTTCATTGTCGCGCTCCAGGGCTAAATAAAGCTTGCAACTCTAGAGGAAGGGGGCTAATAAAGTATCAAGACGGGTAGTTTTGATGCTGTGTCTGTAGAGGATGAGGGAGGCAATTTCGAAGGAGATCAGCCATGGACAAATTTGATCTAGCCATCGGAATTGGCGGCGCTGCTGGTCAAGGGATTGCTACTCCGGGAGATATTCTTGCGCGGATTTTCGTGCGGCGCGGCCTTCACCTAAATGCCTATAACGCCTACCAGTCGATCATACGCGGCGGCCATATTTTTCTAACGCTGCGAACAAGTGACCGACCAGTTCTCAGCATGGGCGACAAGTTGGATGTTCTGATTCCCCTGAACCAGGATAGTATGGATCGGCATCTAAAGCTCATGAGAGCTGGATCTGCTGTTCTCTATAACAGTGACAAGATCAAGCCTGGAGCAGCCGCCGACGGTGTTCAGCTTTGTCCCTTTTCAGTCAAAGAGCTGGCCCCTAACATCAAAGGCGATCTTGTGCAAAACACGATCGCGTTAGGGGCCATTCTGCGACTGCTTGGAGTTGAGTTTAAACCGCTCGAAGACATTCTAACTCTCCAGTTCAAGAGAAAAGGCGAGGCTGTGATTGCCGAAAATGTGGGTGTCGCTCGGGCGGGCTACGAGTATGCCGCCGCTCATTTCAAGTCTTTTCCGTTCTCGCTCCCCAACACCGGCAAGAGACTCGCGTTCTTGGAGGGTAACCAGGCGCTGGCGATGGGCGGGGCCGCGGCAGGAGTGCGGTTTTACTGCGCCTATCCGATGAGTCCGTCGACCGGAGTGCTACATTGGATGGCCCGGCACGGTCGCCAATTGGGTATCATGGTGCGCCAGGTCGAAGACGAAATTGGGGTAATCAATATGGCGATTGGGGCTGCGCATGCTGGCTGCCGCGCCATGTGCGCGACTTCTGGTGGCGGTTTCGCTCTGATGAGCGAGGGACTCGGCTCGGCGGCGATGATGGAGATCCCTGTCGTCTGCATCGACGTGCAACGGGCGGGGCCGGCCACCGGCGTTCCTACCAAAACAGAGCAGGGCGATCTCTGGCAGGTGATCGGTGCGGGGCAGGGTGATTACCCGCGGATCATCGTTGCGCCGACCACGATCCTGGATTGTTTTAAGACCGTTCCCCAGCTCTTCAATTTAGTAGACAAATTCCAATGCCCGGGCATCATCCTTTCCGACCTGCTGCTTTCGGAAGGCAGGTCTAGCGTGGATCCGTCAGAGTTGGACTTTAATGTTCCCATTGACAGGGGAGAGGTCATTGGGCTCAACGGTGATGGGCCGCCCGGGAATGGGTATCAACGCTACAGGCTAAACGAAAGCGGCATATCGCCGCGCGCGCTGCCCGGCACGCCGGGATACGTGCACGTGGTGGCGACTGATGAACACGACGAAGACGGCGTGCTGATCAGCGACGAGTTCACCAACCCTCACAAGCGCCAAGCGATCCACGAAAAGCGGATGCGCAAGATGGAAGGTATTCTATCCTTGCTGGAGCCACCCGAGATCTTCGGCTCGAGGCATGCTGAAGTCACGCTCGTGGGTTGGGGCTCAACGCAAGGGGTCATCCGCGAGGCGATTGAGAAGCTGGCCGAGGAAGAAGGAATTGTCGCAAACCATCTTCAGATCAAGTGGCTGGTGCCTCTCCATTCGGAGGAGATCCCTGCCCTTCTCTCGCAAAGCAAAAAAGTCATCATAGTGGAAAATAACTATAGCGGCCAGTTCGCACGCTACTTGCGATCAGAGACCAGCGTTGTGGCCGACGGCCACGTGCGGAAATACGACGGCGAGCCATTTATGCCGCACCACATCGTCGAGGGCGTAAAAGCGATACTGGCGGGCACGAGCAAAAAATACGTGCCGGTCCATGAAGTCATGGTCTAAGGAGGAAAGGTATGAGCCTATCTATGATGGAGACAGAAGCCAAAAGCCGCAGTGGGGCTGAGGCGAAAGCAGAACGTCCCAAGCTGACCGTCAAGGACTTCAAGGGCAAAGTGGACCCGGATTGGTGCCCCGGCTGTGGGGATTTCGGCGTTCTCGCCGCGCTCAAGCAGGCGCTCGTCGAACTGGAACTCCAACCCCACGAGGTGATAACCATTAGCGGCATCGGTTGCTCTTCCAACTTGCCGGGTTATATCAACGCCTACGGTATGCATACCTTGCACGGTCGTGCCCTGGCAGTGGCCACGGGTGCCCAGCTGGCGAACCACAAACTGAAGGTCATCGTGACCGGCGGTGACGGCGACGGCTACGCGATCGGAGGGAACCATTTCCTCCACACGCTGCGCCGGAACGTCGATCTCACCTATCTCGTGATGGACAATCAGATCTATGGACTCACCACGGGCCAGATCTCACCCACGAGCATCAAAGGAATGAAGACCAAGAGCACGCCTTTCGGGAGCGTAGAGAACCCGATCAATCCGATCCCCCTCGCCATAGCTGGGGGAGCCACATACGTAGCCCGCGGATTCACCGGACAGCAAAAACATCTGGTGGAGATTATCAAAGGTGGCATTCAGCACAGAGGATTCGCCTTGATTGACGTCTTCAGCCCTTGTGTCACCTACAATCACGACAACAGCCATGAGTTTTTTAAAGCCCGCGTCAAAAGGCTCGAAGAGATGGGCCATGACCCAACGGACTTTCACGCTGCCATGGACAAGGCCTATCTCTGG
>DASYRN010000248.1:0-9564 GCA_036004365.1 Binatia bacterium | reverse complement strand
CAATTCGGAGTTCATCCGTGGGCTCGAAAGCCGGGGCGCCGCGGTCCTGCGCGTTGCGGTGTACCGTTGGGGGCTTCCTGAAGACACCGGACCTCTTCGGCTGGCTCTGCGCGGTCTTCTCAACGGCGAGATGGACATCGCCCTCTTTACCAACGCGACCCAGGTAGACCATCTCTTCCGCATCGCGACAGAAGAAAAACTGGACCAGCCTTTGCGCCAAGGCTTAGACCGAGTGCTGATTGGCTCTATCGGGCCCGTTTGCAGTGAGGCGCTGGAACATTTCGGCCTTAAAGCCGACGTCGAGCCCGATCACCCGAAGATGGGCCATCTAGTGGCAACCGTAGCGCGGCGAGCGCGTGCCGTCTTAGAGCAGAAGCGACCAAAATCCGCTTGAGAGTCGAGATCAGCCTTCCCGAACATGACTCAATCGGACCATCCCTTCCTTGCCGCCTGCCGTCGAGAAAGAACGCCCTACACACCGGTCTGGCTCATGCGACAGGCCGGGCGCTACATGGAGGAATACCGAAAGCTCAGAGCGAAATTTAACTTTCTCGATCTCTGCAAACGACCGGACTTGGCCGCCGAGATCACTGTGGCGCCGGTCGAGCGCTTGGGCGTCGACGCGGCGATTCTCTTTGCCGACATACTCCTGTTGCTGGAACCGATGGGCGTCGGCCTCGAGTATACGAAAGAAGACGGCCCGGTGGTCCATAGCCAGATCCGCAGTAGGACTAGTGTCGAACAGCTTTTCGAATTCGACCCCCAGGAAGCCCTTCCCTTTGTCTTCGAGACCGTGCGCCAGAGTTGCGCCGCGCTAAACAGAAAGGTTCCCCTCATTGGATTTTCAGGAGCACCCTTTACCCTCGCCTCCTACCTCATCGAGGGCGGGGGCTCTCGCAACTATCTTCGAACGAAGCGCCTCATCTATGCCGATCCCGGTGCCTGGCGTGCCTTGATGCAGCGCCTCTCTTCCGTCATTGTCAAATATCTTAACCTACAGATCGCAGCGGGCGCTGAGGCGGTACAGCTCTTCGATAGTTGGGTCGGTTGCTTATCTCCCGACGACTACGAGAGATATGTTCTTCCCCACACGCGCGCTACCATTGCAGGTTTGACTCCCGGCATCCCGGTGATCCACTTCGGCACCGGAACTGCTGGGATCTTGAGGTTTCTCCGTGCCGCGGGAGGCGACATCATCGGCCTGGACTGGCGGATCAATCTAGACGAGGGCTGGGACCGAATAGGATATGATGTTGGGATCCAGGGGAATCTCGATCCAGCCGCGCTCCTTGCCTCGCCTAAAGAGATCCGCCGACGGGTCGCAGAGATCCTCAAACAGGCCGGTGGGAGGCCGGGCCATATCTTTAATCTTGGCCACGGTGTCCTCCCTGAAACTCCAGTAGAAAACGTCATCGTGATGGTGCAGGCGGTGCATGAGCTGAGCACGCGCTAGGGCTTCACGCATGCCTCCTTCCTATGACGCGGTCCTTCTAATCGCCTTTGGCGGTCCTACCTCACCCGAGGAAATTCGTCCGTTTCTTTCCCGTGTGCTGCGCGGCCATTCAGTGCCGTCGGAGCGGATTGAAGAAGTGATCCGACATTACACGGCTGTGGGCAGCCGCTCTCCGCTCAATGAAATTACTTTTCGCCAGGCAAACGGTCTGGAAAAGAATCTCAAAGAGCGCGGATTAGCCCGGCCCGTCTACGTCGGGATGCGCAACTCACGACCTTTCCTTCGAGAGACACTGGATCAGATGACGGCTGATGGCATGCGCCGGGCGCTGGGCTTTATACTCTCTTCCCATCAGACCGAAGCGAGCTGGAATCGTTATAAAAACGATGTAGCCGAAGCGCGAGCCGAACTTGCCGGTGCTGCGCCCGTCGTCGATTTTTGTCCCGGGTGGCATAGCCATCCGCTTTTCATTCAGGCCCTCTGCGAGGAGATTAGACCTGCCCTCGAAAAAGTGGCGGCAGAAAAACGAGAAACGACTCCCCTCGTCTTTACAGCCCACAGTGTACCCACCGCCATGGCGGCAGAATCTCCCTACGTCAGCCAGATTCATGAGACTTCTCGTTTGGTCGCTGAGCAGATCGGCCATGCGCGCTGGTCCGTTGCTTATCAAAGCCGGAGCGGTCGGCCGACCGACCCATGGCTGGAACCCGACATTAGCGACGTTCTCCGTAGTCTGTCCAATGAAGGTGAGACCGAGGTTGTTGTCGCTCCGATCGGCTTTGTTTGCGACCATGTGGAGGTGCTTTACGACCTCGACATTGAGGCGAGAAAAATCGCCGAAGGCCTCGGGATGACTTTCAGCCGCGCCAGTTGCGTCAATGATCACCCCATCTTTATCCGGATGATGGCTGAGGTGATCAAGAGCAAACTGGAATCGTAAGTAATGCTCACGGCCTCAGGTTGACATAGACCTTTACCTTCGGATAGTTTCCTCTAGCCACCAACCAGCTAACAGAGTTAACCTGCGCTTCTGAGTTTCTCGCAAGAGAAAGCGCGGTTCACCTGCGAACGGCTAAAGAGATCGGTCTTACGATCCCGGCTGATGTACTGAACCGCGCGTCCTCAGTAATCAGAGCAGACAACTAGCAGACCTGTTTGACCGTGTTAGATGAAGACCCTTTCAGTTCCCGTCTCAGCCAGTCATGAATCGTCGCATCGTCGTCGTGGGTGGTGGCATCTCCGGCTTGGCTGCAGCCTACCGTCTGCTGGAGCTTAGCCGTGAGAAGAACCTTAAGACAGAAATCTTACTCGTGGAGGCAGGGCGGTGCCTGGGCGGGGTCATCTCCACAGAGCAGGTCGGCGATTTTCTCGTGGAGGGAGGCCCCGACTCTTTCATCTCAGAGAAGCCGTGGGCGCTTCGTCTGTGTGAGCGCCTCGGCATTGCCGCGCGTCTGATCTCGACGAATCCCACCAACCAAAGCCTCTACGTCGTTCATCATGGCATCTTGCAGCCGCTCCCCGAGGGTTTTTTTCTTCTAGCGCCCACACGTCTTTGGCCTCTCGCCCGAAGCCCGCTTTTTTCCTGGCTGGGCAAGCTCCGCATGGGATTGGAACTCTTTGTTCCCCGAGGCGGGAACAGCGATGAGAGCCTCGCATCGTTCGTTCGACGCCGATTGGGTCGGGAGGTCTTGGAACGCGTCGCTCAGCCGCTAGTCGGCGGCATTTATGCTGCCGATCCTGAAAAGCTCAGTCTAAGCGCTACCATGCCGCGCTTCGTAGAAATGGAACGCACGGCCGGAAGCGTGATCCGCGCGATGTGGCGAGAAAAGCACGGCCGTCAGAGAGGAAGCGGAGCGCGCTGGAGTCTTTTTGTGACTCTGGCTGGCGGCATGCAGGAACTTGTCGATGCGCTTGCGAGCCGGTTTCCCACAGGGACACCAAAGATCGGCATCAAAGTTAAACATCTAGCCTGGGACGCAACAAGGAAGACTTGGTGGGTCGCCACAGACCAAGGCGATAAACTGGAGGCTGATGGTGTCATCCTGGCACTTCCCTCCCACGCTTCCGCAGAGATCCTGACGGCGGTTTCTCAGGAGTTGGCTCAGGAACTCAAGTCCATACACTATTCTTCAACCGCAACCGTGAGTTTGGCCTATCGGCTGGAACAGATTCCTTCCGAGGTCAAAGGTTTCGGTTTTGTTGTCCCCGCCGTTGAAAGGCGCCGGATCATCGCCTGCACTTTCAGCAGCATCAAATATTCAGGCAGGGCGCCTAACAATCATTTGCTGTTTAGGGTTTTTGTGGGCGACGCCCTACGTCCCGAGCTGTTCGAACAGGATGACGCCACGATGGAGAAGACTGTCCGGCAGGAATTGGATATGCTGCTAGGGGTCAAAGCGGCGCCGCTATTCTGCCGGATCTACAGACATCCCAACTCAATGCCTCAGTATCAGCTCGGACACCTTGAGCTCCTCCAGCGAGTCGAGGCAAAGCTGGAGAAATTTCCTACCTTGGCGCTTGCGGGAAACGCTTATCGAGGAGTCGGGATTGCCGATTGCGTCCACAGCGGAGAAGAAGCCGCTGAGAGGCTCTTCCAACTCATACCTACTCCTTAATATCTTCCCCGTTCAAACTTTGTCCCCGGCCTGGCCAACTCTTCTTCCCGCGCGGGCGTGATGCGCACGGCGCATGCCTTGTATTCGGGGATTTTAGCCTCGGGATCAAGGGCGTCTATCGTCAACAGGTTCGCGGCCGCCTCGGCAAAATGCATAGGGACAAAGACCACGCCTGGTGTCGTGCGCGGCGTCGTCCATACACGCAGGACAATGGAACCGCGACGCGATGAGACGCGCACCACTTGCCCGTTCTCCATCTTCAGCCACGAGGCATCCGCCGGATTCATTTCGAGCCGCGCTCCGGGATATAGCTCGTCGAGTTGAGAATGACGTGTCATGGTGCCGCCGTGCCAGTGTTCGAGCACGCGCCCCGTAGTGAGGATGAACGGATATTCGCCGTCAGGCATTTCGACCGCGGGACGGTATTCGAGCGGATGAAACTTGCCCTTGCCGCTGGGGAAGCTCTCGCTAAAGAGATACGGAGTGCCGGGGTGGTTGTCGTCCCACACGGGGGTCTGCAAGCCTTCTCTCTCGATCCTCCAATATTTGACACCGGCATATTCGGGTACCAGGCGGCCCATCTCATCCAGCACTTCTGACGGCTCCTTGTAGCTCCAGAACGCTGTGCTCAGGCGGCTTAGTCGTTTCTCGATCCGGATGGCGAGATCGCAGATAATTTCCCAGTCCCCTCGAGACTGACCGCGCGGCTCAATCGCCTTGCGCACGCGCTGCACGCGGCGGTCGGTATTGGTAAACGTCCCCTCCTTCTCCGCCCAGGAGGCCGCGGGCAAGAACACGTCCGCGTAGGCGCCCGATTCGTTAATAAAAATATCCTGCGCGACCAGAAACTCCAATTGCTCCATCTGCTGGCGCGTGTGGTTCAGATTGGGCTCGGACATCATCGGATTCTCGCCCATGATATAGAGCGCGCGCACACCGCCGGGCTCGATCGAACTCAGGATTTCAGTGGTGGTAAGCCCGCGCTTCCGGCTGAGCCCACCGGGCTCGATGCTCCACGCTCTTTCGAACTTGCGCGCGGACTCTTCATGATCCACGCTCTGGTAGCCCGGATAGTGCCAAGGCATCGCGCCGGAGTCTGAGGCGCCTTGAACGTTGTTTTGCCCTCGGAGAGGATTCAAGCCCGTACCCGTGCGCCCGATGTGACCGGTAAGCAATGCGAGATGAATCAAGGTCATCGCGTTGTCGGTGCCGTGGGAGTGCTCGGGAATGCCGAGGGCCCAATAGATGGCTCCGTTTTTTGCTTTTGCATACATCCGCGCGGCCTCGATGATCAGGTTACGGTCCACACCGGAGATAGCTTCCGCGTATTCTGGTGTGAATTTCTCAACAGACTTGGAAAATTCCTCAAAGCCCAAGGTGCGCTCGCGAACAAAGTGCTCGTTGTAGAGCCTCTCTTTGATGATGACGTGTGCCATCGCAGAAAAGACCGGAACGTCGGTGCCAGGCCTCTCAGGCAACCAGAGCGTGGCCCAGTCCACCATCTCCACCCGGCGAGGGTCCACGACAATCAGCTTAGCGCCGTGCTTCTCGACCGCGGCCTTCATCTGCAGCGCGATGATAGGGTGGGTCTCCGCAGTGTTCGATCCGGTTACGATAAACACATCACTGTGAATAACCTCTGCGGCCGTATTGCTCATGGCCGAAGAGCCGATGGCCATCTGCAGCGCAACGACTGATCCGGCATGGCACAGGCGTGTACAGTGGTCCACATTGTTCGTGCGAAAGAGCGCTCGGAACATCTTCTGCAGCAGGTAGTTGTCCTCGTTGGTTGCTTTCGCGCAACAGTAGACTGCCATGGCGTCTGAGCCATCGCGCTTATAGACCTCGACCAGCCGGTCCGCGGTGTAATCGAGCGCTTCATCCCAAGGGATCTCGCCCCACTCCGAGCGCTCAAAGCCCTGGGTCCGCGCACCGGGTTTTTGCAACGTCTTCCGGATGAGCGGCGCTGTCACGCGCTCCTTGTTGTAGATGAAGTCGTAGCCGAATCTCCCCTTGACACACAGGTTGCCGTGATTGACCACCGAGTCAAAGGGCGAGGTCACTTTATAGATGTAGTCATCCTTGATATGCAGCTGCAGGTTGCAACCTACCCCACAGTAAGGGCAGGTCGTGGCGACGATACGGTCAGGCTGAATCATAGCAAATCTTCACTTAGCGCTTTGGCTTTCTCTTTGTACTTATCGTCTCCCGCATGATTTCATTCGGCGCCAATCCCCGCTCGAGCAGCCACTCTCGCTTGGGCTTCAAGGCGCCCGTGGGACAGACACCCAGGCACTGGCCGCAGAAGACACACGTAGTCTCGGGCATAGGCTTCTCAAAGAAGGTACTGATGTTGGTCGCAAAACCGCGCCCCGAGAAATTGAGCGCATAGGTGAACTGCGCGTCGTCGGCGCACACCTGCACGCAGCGCCAGCAGAGAATGCACTTTGAGTAATCACGGATATACATGGGGTTGTCGTCCAGTACGGGCTGCTCGCGCCGCTCGGATTCGGGGAATCGCGTAGGATCCGCATGGTATTCGCTCATCAACTCCAGCAACTCCGGAGCCTCGGAGAGATCCACGCCAGAAGAAAGCATCTCGAGGATGGTGCGGCGCCTGCGCTCGACGCGGGCATTGCGAGTGTGAACCTTGATCCGCTCGCTAGCTTGGGCTACGCAGGCTGGCACCAACGCTCGGGTCCCCTCGACCTCAACCACACAGATCCGACACAGCCCATTTGGCGTGCAGTGTTCGTGATAGCAGATCGTCGGAATGCGCGCTCCGACTTTCTGAGCGGCGCTGAGGAGCGTCGTCCCGGCAGGAACCGTGACATCGCGCCCGTCAATCGTGAGGCTAACATCAGACATGGCGATCAGGCCGTTTATCTTTTTCTTCAAATATCTCCGGCCATAGTTTCATCGCGCTCAAGACAGCCAGCGCTGCAGTCTGACCCAACCCGCAGAGCGAAGCGTCGGTCATCGTCCAACCCACATCTGCCAGGCGGTCAGCATCACCGGGCAACGATCGCCTTGCGGCGACCCTTTCAAGGATCTCATACTGCCGCTGCGTTCCCAGCTGGCAGGGATAGCATTTTCCACAGCTTTCGTGGGCAAAGAACGCCGCCAGCCGTCTTAACACATCTAGCATATCCGCGGTGTCGTCAAAGACCATCACGGCACCTGAGCCCAACGGAAGGCCCGCGGCGCGAAAGCCTTCGAATGACATCGGCACATCCAAGTCCTTCTCTGTGGCAAATGCGCCCGCAGCCCCACCCAAGAGCACCGCTTGGAGCACGCATCCCTCCTTCAACCCACCTGCGAGGTCAAATAAAAGATGGCGCAGGGTAACTCCGAACGGCACTTCATACAGACCCGGTCTTTGCACTCGGCCTGAGACACAAAATAACTTTGAGCCGGGCGATTTCTCAGTGCCGATTTTGCGATAGTCCGCTGCACCTTGCTGGAGGATGAGCGGCACGTTGCATAGCGTCTCAACGTTGTTGATAACGGTGGGGCTGCCGAATAAACCCTGCGTGGTCGGAAAAGGTGGCTTGACGCGAGGGAAGCCGCGCTTGCCTTCAATAGACTCGAACAGCGCGGTTTCCTCGCCGCAAACGTAGGCCCCCGCGCCGAGGCGCACTTCAATATCAAACTCGAATCCAGAGCCGAGCAAATTCTTCCCCAGGTAATCGGCCTGCCGGGCTGCGCCTACAGCCTCTTGCATGACTCGGAACGCGTAAGGATATTCGCCCCGCACATAGATGTAGCCCTTGCTCGCGTCAATGGCATAGGCCGCGATGACCATGCCCTCAATGATCCGATGGGGGTCTTCTTCTAGCAGCAAACGGTCTTTGAACGTCCCTGGCTCGGATTCGTCTGCGTTGCACACCACATACTTCGGGCCGCCTGGTGCTCTTGCTGCCCCCTCCCACTTGACGCCAGTTGGAAACGCTGCGCCCCCGTATCCGACCAACCCCGAAGCTTTAACTTCGCCGATCACATCTTCAGGCTTCATCTGGAGCGCCCGCTTCAAGCCCTTGTAACCCCCGCTCGCTTCGTAGTCGCTGAGCAAGGCCGGAAGACCTCTACCGCAATTCGCCGTGAGGCGGCGGATGTCTCCGCCGACGAAGCTGGTGAGTCGCATGGGACTCCCGACACAAAGGCTAGCCGCCTGCGCTGGATTGACATGCCCGAAGGCTGCCTCGTTCACCAGGACGGCAGGCGGGCGGTCACACAACCCTAAGCAGGGGGCACGCTCCACGGTGAATACGCCATCCGCGTTCAGACGACCTGGGCCGATCTCCAAATGACGGCACACCGCGTCAAACACAGCGTCGCACCCAGCAAAGGCACAGACCGGGGCCTCGCATACCCGAATGATGGTCCGGCCCGCTGGCCGGCGCTGGAACATCGTGTAGAAATCGATCACGCCATAGACGTCAGCGAGCGGCACGCCCAAAGCCTGCCCGACCTCAGTGGCAATAGCCTCGGGCAACCAGCCATAGAGATGCTGTGCTGCATGCAGAGCTGGCAGAAGCGCAGTACGACCTTGAGGGGCAAATTCGGTGAGAATCGATCGCAAGCGCGTAAGATCGCGGAAAGCATCCATCACAGAACTGACCCCTCACATAAGTAAATGGCACACAGAGGTCAGAGTCATTTTATTTCCTGTGGGCTTATATGCGGCTCGTAGATCATCTGGATGACGATTCCATCCGGATCAGAGCAGTAAAAAGAGGCGCTTCCGTCCCGGTGTATTTTAAAGGGATGGACAATTTTTATTCCTTGCGTGCGAAACTCCTGCTCCAACTCTCTGACTCTTTCAACACTTTCCACCACAAATCCCAGATGGTCGAGATGCTCTTCCTCAGGAGAGCTGCCTCCTTGCGAGGATTCATGGAGGGCGAGGTTGTCACAACCTGAAGAGAGGTACACGTTCCGCGGATCAGGCTCCCAGACCACCTTCATTCCCAGGACTCCCTGATAAAACTTTTTTGACCGCTTCGTATCCCTTACTCTAAGAGCGACATGACGCATGCCCTTGAGCCCCTTAATGTCGCTCATGAAATTCTTTATAGCATAGCGGATGCCTGTCAGCTATCAGCCAGTCTTCGGCAAACAAACAGCAGGTCAGCGCCGATCGCTGAAGCTGAGCAGTTTTTCGCCGCTAACCGTCCCCTTGCGGCGGAGAAGGAAAAGAGGGATATTTTTCTTTATGAAAGAGGCGCTTTGGTGGGAGACGCAAGAAGACGACCGAATCCTTTGTACGCTCTGTCCCCGCTACTGTAAGATCGGACAGGGGCAGGCGGGCTTTTGCTACATCAGGAAAAACATCGACGGCAAGCTCTATTCTCTTGGCTACGGCAAATCCACCGGGTTCGCGATCGATCCCATTGAGAAAAAACCCCTCAACCATTTCCTTCCAGGCACCGGCATCTTGAGTTTCGGCACGGCAGGCTGCAATTTAGGCTGCCGGTTTTGTCAGAACTGGAGTAT
>DASYRN010000247.1:0-4995 GCA_036004365.1 Binatia bacterium | reverse complement strand
ACCGAATGTGCGCCCATTTTTTTTCCATGCTTACAATCCGGCGTGGGAAGTGCCGCTAGACTTCGGAGCCAAAGAGTACGGGATGGTATACGTTGGCAACAATTGGTTTCGATGGCGCGGCATGAAGCGGGTACTGGAGGCGATCAAGCCGGTCCGTGAGCAAGTGGGTCGCATCGGCCTCGTCGGACACGGATGGACCACAGTACCTCCATGGGCTAGCCCAACTTTAATTGAGGACGCCTATTGCACAAACGCCTCCTATTTAGAAGAGATGGACATAGAGATCAACCCTCCGGTTCAGTTTAGCGAGGTCATTGAAGTTATGGGCAGGGGAATCTTTTCACCGGTAATATACAGACCCTTATTCGACCACTTAAGGCTGGTGACGTGCCGTACTTTTGAAACCCCTGCGGCAAATACCATACCCTTGTTTGCTCAAGATCCACAATACGTGGAGGAGATATATGGAGAAGAAGCCCTCGAGTTAGTTCTCCCAGAGAAGAAACCAGAGGAAAAAATTTTGGACCTGCTTCGTAGGCGAGAACGGTATGAAAGAATCGTTATTAGGCTCAGGAGGCACCTAGCCGAGAAGTATTCCTACGTTCTACGCCTAAAAGAGTTGCTGAAAATCGTGAAGGAATGATCAAAAGATGTCTACCCATGTGTTATCTCCAGAACGCAACTTACATGCGCAAGCCGAAGATAAAACAGTCTCCTGCAACGAGCGCGGTTTTGAGAGAAAGATGCGACTACACTATGGCGTCAATCAAGCCGATCAATGCTGGGATTTTGCTCTAGGAGAACAGCGAGAGATCATTTGGCAGCGCCTCAGGGATATTGATACGCGCTTGGTCCGCATTTTTCTATTTGACAAAGGTGGTCCCGACCCTGTTTGTGAATGGGGTGTTTTTGCCTCTTATGTTCAGGCGGTGCTCAACATCGGCGCCACTCCAATGATTACTTTTGCGAAGCTCCATAGACCATTGAACGACCCGCGCGCCGTGCGCTGGTTTGCCAATCAATGCGCCGATGTTGTATGGAGCTGCATCGAACAGTGGGGTGGTGAGGTGGTACGAGACTGGTACTGGTGCGTTTGGAACGAGCCCAACAACGCCTGGATCAGTGGGCCGGTCAGTTTCGAACAGTACCGCCGCATCTATGAAGAGGTCGCCCAACGGATCGTGCATTGGTTATCTCCGTATCTAGGAGGAAAAAAGCCGCTCGTTGGTGGTCCCGCTGTTGAGGGTTTTCAACCCTTCTGGTGGGATTGGCCCTGGCGCTTCGTGAACGAGATAGACAACTCGCTCATCGGCTTCGCCGACTGGCACCGCTACGCTGACTGGCGCGACGCTGGTGAGAACGGCGCCCCACAGGACGAGACAAACTATCGAGCGCTGATCATGTCCCAGGCGCCGGACTATGAGCTGCGATCCCGAGCGATCGCCGAACTCCTGCGAGGACGCGATATCCTGAATATCTGCGGCGAGCTGAACACGCATTCTCACTACACGGAGCCGGTACGGGCCCGTTTCAACCAATCTATCTTTGGAGCTACTTTTTACACAGCCGCCTTGCTTCATCTGATGCGGGGTGAGGCCTATGCCGAAATGTTCTGGACCGGCACAGAAGATCGGGGCGGGTACGGCATGATGAACAGGCACGGCGAGCCTTGGCCCGTGTTCCACGCCAAGAAACTGTGTGCCCAATATATCCGTCACGGCGACTGGATCTCCTTCCCGATGGAAAGGAATGGCAACCCGGCCGTCGATGCCGTGGTTGCCCGCGGTGAGGACGGTCAGGGGAGCGCCTTGTTTGTTCATCTTCAAGACAAGGCTGCGAGCTATGCTGTTTCGGACTTGACGGATAGCCGTGCGGATTATCAGTCGCTTCTGAAGATCGACGATGGCACTGGGAACCGCATAGTTGAGATGGCCTTTAAGAAAACAATCTCCTTTGAAGGCTACGGTGTGGTCGTGGTGACAACGAAGGAGCCGAAGGTGAGGAAAGCCTGAGTAGACAAAATGGCCAGCCGGAGGTACACGAACTTTTATCTTTTGATGCGTTTGCTCCGCCAGGCGCGACCTTACTGGCCCCATCTGGTGGCTCTTCTTGTTATCAGCTTCCTTGCCACACCTCTTGCGCTGTTAATGCCGCTCCCGCTGGCCATGGTCGTCGATGGCCTTTCGGGATCCAAGTGGGTCCCCGGCTCTTGGCTCTTACAACAAGGCACGAATTCCCTGACCGAAGTGCTGGTTCTTGCGGTCGTCTTTCTGGTGGGCCTGAGTTTGCTTGACCAGGTTCAAAAGCTGGCCTCTTCGTTGCTGGGTACTTATGTTGGCGAAAAGACCCTTCTCGGCTTTCGTGCGCAAATCTTCCGCCACGTCCAACGGCTTTCGCTTGGCTACCACGATACGAAGGGGACGGCGGACTCCAACTATCGCATCCACTGGGATGCCGCGGCGATCCAGTGGATTGCGATTTACGGCCTGCCACCTTCTTCCACCGCTTGCTTGACCCTTGTCGGGATGATTTACGTCACCGCGCGGATCAATGGGCAGCTCGCCTTGGTAGCGCTGGCAGTTTCTCCTGTCCTTTTTCTCATCACGTTCGTCGCCAGCCGCCGCCTCCGCAGCGGTTGGGAAGCGACGAAGAACCTCGAAAGCACCGTCTATACCGTGGTACAGGAAGTGCTGACGAGCCTTCGTGTCGTTAAGGCGTTTGGTCAGGAGGATCGCGAACACGGGCGCTTCGTAAACCATTCGGGCGAAAGCATGCGGGCTCGGGTTGGTGTTGCCTTGGTGGAGGGCATTTTTGGCTTGCTCTTCGGAGTGACCCTTGCTGTCGGCACCGGCTTGGTCCTCTTCATCGGCGGTCGGGAGGTTTCGCGCGGCAACCTTGGGATAGGTGAACTAGTCCTGGTAATGGGGTATCTCGCCCAGCTCTACTTGCCCGTCCAGGTCATCAGCAAGGGCATCGCAACCGTGCAGAATGCGCTGGCAAGTGCACAGCGAGTTTTCGAGCTTCTCGACGAAGCCGTGGAGGTGACCGAGAAACGAGACGCCCGTCCCCTCCGGCGCGCGGGAGGAGCCGTAGCTTTCCGCAACGTGTCGTTTGCCTACAACGGCGATGATTTCGTCCTGCGTGGCGTCTCGTTCGGAGTCTCCGCAGGCACCCGCGTGGGCATCGCCGGTGCCACCGGGGCCGGCAAGACGACACTGATGAGCCTGTTGTTCCGCTTCTACGACCCGACCACGGGCCAAATTCTGCTGGATGGGGTCGATCTGCGTGATTACAAGCTGGCGGACCTACGCAACCAGTTCAGCCTCGTTCTCCAGGAGCCCGTCCTTTTCTCCACCACCGTCGCTGAGAACATCGCCTACGCCCGTCCCGAAGCGACGGAGGACGAGATCGTCGAGGCGGCCAAGGCAGCCAATGCTCACGATTTCATCGTCAACCTGTCCAATGGATATCAAGCACTGGTCGGCGAACGTGGCGTGCGGCTCTCCGGCGGCGAGCGCCAGCGGATCGCCCTGGCCCGCGCGTTCCTGAAGGACGCCCCGATCCTCATCCTCGACGAGCCCACCAGCTCTGTTGATATAAAGACTGAAGCCGTAATTATGGAAGCGATGGAACGCCTCATGAGTGGACGCACGACCTTCCTGATCACGCACCGTTTGGGGATATTGGCCAGCTGCGACGCGCAACTGGAACTCGATGCCGGTGGTATCTCCTCTGTGACTCCACCGAAGTCACCGATCGCTGCCGACGTGACTTAGTTCGGAAAATTCGTCAAACGCGCTTGTGACTGGAGGAAAGATTAGGGGAACGAAAGACTGGAAAAGCACTCTAGTGAACTCAGGGCTCCTTACAATTGTCATTCCAACGCGAGACAGGCCCGATTGGCTCGCACTTTGTCTACGGTCAATCTTCGAGCATCAGACAGTTACGGTACCGGTCATTGTCTCCGATAACTCTGCGTTGCAGCACTCGACCGTGACCGCACTGAAAAGCAGATATGATTTCAGTTACGTAAGGCGGTCCGGGAAGATGAGCATGACCGAACATCTCAATGCCTGCTTCGGCTTGGTGTCAACGCCATGGATGATTTTGCTTCATGATGATGACGAACTTTGTCCAAATATGCTTGTCAAGCTTGGAGCGTTCCTCGCCGAGCGCGGGGATGTAGGGATAGTCGTCGGTGGATTCCAGTATATCGACTCAAATGGAAAGGTGATGGGGGAAGTAAATCCTAAGTTTGGAATTTTCAGGGGCGAAGAAGGTTTAATTAGTATAGGATTACCATTTCATGCACGGTCTTCGAACACGATTCTTAGCGTGACGAAAAGCCGCGAGGTCGGCGGTTTTCCTGATGTTAGGGGCTTGGCTGCCGACTTTCCATTTGCATGCCAGCTGGCGCATTCCTACGGAGTAGCATTCTTGCCTGAGGTTATTGGACGCTATCGAACGGGACACGAACAGTCTATAAGTCTTTCTAATCGTACCTATGTGGAGGCGTTTGTAGAGTCTCCGTCTCGTACGGCTGAGCTTCTTCGAGATCTTAATTGTACCGCTAGCACCGCATACAAGCTGATGGATGCTCAGACTTGGGCGATTTTCGAGTGGGTCGTGCCACGTTGTATAGATTCCGACCCGGAATTTGTGTTTGAGCTATGTCAGAAGTGTCTGTCTCTCTCACCTACAATAGGCCCATGGCAGAGAGTTGTCAGGAGGAAATATCCCTTCTTGTTCTTACGACCACGATGGCTTGCACGGGTCCTCTTGATAGTGGTGCAAAAGTTGCGATATCGCCTGAAACGGCTGGCAAAGTGGCAGTTGGCTTAGTATCCGCTCGGCTATGGGCTTGAACTTTCTGGACACTGCGGCGGCTTACGGCGACGGCTATTCGGAAGAGTTGGACCACCAACGCCCGCGGCCACAGCTCAGAGATCTCAGGTAGGCAGACTCATGCCACCATTGAAACCAATAAAGAAGGCA
>DASYRN010000246.1:0-21648 GCA_036004365.1 Binatia bacterium | reverse complement strand
GTCTCTCTTGGGCTCTACTCCTCCTTTAAGCTTGATGGCTTTAATCCCCTCGGCTTTCACCTGGACTGCTTCCTCCACGGCTTTAGAAACCTCCATCAAGCCGATGCTGTGAGAGATGGTTATCCGCTTTCGATAACATCCACCCAGGAAATCATACGCGGGCAGTCGATACGCCTTGCCGACGACGTCGTAGAGCGCCATATCCATAGCCGCTTTGGCGTAAGGATACCCCTTGATCGCTCTATCCATCAGCATGTGAATGGCTTCAAAACTGCCCGGGTCCTGCCCGATCAAGACTGGGGCAAGGATATCGTTGATGACATGAACCGTCGTTTGCGGAGTCTCGCCGTAGTACCTCATATGGTCACCGCCCCAATCCTTCAGCACCGGAGCCTCGCCGAAACCCACCTGTCCCCCATCCGTCTCCAACTTAAGGATCACATAGACTCCGATTGGGGTCGTGAGACTCGCCCACTGATGTTCCCTCCGAGTCGGCAGCCTAATAGGAATTGTCTCAATTCTCTCAATCTTCATATTTTCTTAGGCTGTTGGGACTCGAATAAGCTGATCCGCGGGCGTACAATCCGAAAGTAGCTCGCAGCCTCGCTCTGTTACGGCGACCATGTCCTTGTTTTGCAATCCCATTCTTCCGGGGATATAGACCAAAGGCTCGATCCCGAGAACCATTCCCTCCCGAAGGATATCATCCCCGGTGCCGCCGAGATAAGGCTCTTCATGGAGAAAAAGGCCGATGCCGTGTCCCACGAAGCTTATCGGCTCCAGCCCCAGCTCGCTGAATTTCTCCAAGAAGACTCCGTAAGTCTCTTTGCAACTGGCGCCCGGCTTGATCGAAGCCATGACGCGGTATTTGCATTCGGTGAGATTCGCCCAGATCCTCTCCTGCTCATCCGTAGGGCTTCCCACTACGGCTGTACGGCAGACACCCGCATGATATCCTCTCTTCATCCCAAAAATTTCCATTCTGATGAGGTCCCCTCTCCTCAAAATCCGCTCAGTCGGCCCGACGTTGGGAAACTGGCTCCGCTCTCCGGTTGCAACGATCATGAGCTTAAAATTTTCCGCCCCACCGGAAAATATCCCGGCCACGAGCATGCCCGCCAGCTCCATCTCGCTCATCCCTTCGCGAGCGGATTTAAGGGCCGCGCCGATAGCCTGGTCGGTTATCCTGCTCAAGGAGCGAAGCAAATCCCGCTCCTGCGTGGTTTTGATCTGGCGCAGCCGCTCAAACAAATGATCGACCGCGACGAGCTCCGCATGAGGAAGGCGCCGACGGAGCGTGAAAAAATCCTTTGCCGGAAGATACGCCATCTCGATTCCGAGCCTACCGCGCTCCAGTTTAAGATCCGCGATAAGTTCGCAAAGCTTCTCGGTCGGATCTTCAGCGAACTCGCGGTACACTCGGATCTCCTTGATGCCTCCATGCGCCCGAACCGTAGTCTCTTCCATGTTGACAACGACCGTGGCGATCCGCCCGTCGGCCGTCACCACGCATAGCGCATGCCTCCATCTCATGAGCGGCTGGGAAGGAACCACAAACCCGGCGCTATATGCAAAGTTCTCCGGCGAGACCGCCACAAGAGCATTCAGCCCCTCGGCGCGCATGGCTTTTTGCTGCCGCTCGATGATTTCAATATCCATAGTCTCCGCCTCGGGATTGAGACCACCGAGCAGGGTGATCGTTGCAGGTGTGCTGCAACGTTTTTAAGGATGGAGCGCGCAACATCCGTGAAATTAGCCGTCACGCGGATCGATGTCAACTTAACGGCCAAAAAGGAGAGATGATTGTTTCTCCTTGAGCCATTTGCTACCTTAACAGGCTGTTCCTATGGGGCAGGAAAGGCTCAAGAAGATCCGCGAAGAGCTCAAGCAGATTTTTCTCGAACGCGGCGAGCTGATCGACGGCGCGCTGTGCGGCCTCCTCTCTTCTCAGCACGTGCTCATCATCGGTCCGCCGGGAACGGCCAAATCGATGCTCGCCGACGAGATCTGCCGCCGCATCGAAGGCGCAAGCTACTTTCAATGGCTGCTCACGCGCTTCAGCACGCCTGAAGAGATCTTCGGCGCCGTGAGCCTCAAAGCCCTGGAGCAGGACGATTATCGTCGGGTGACCTCACACAAGCTACCGGATGCCCACATCGCCTTTCTCGACGAGATCTTCAAGGCGAATTCTTCCATTTTGAACGCGATCCTCGCCTTGATCAACGAACGCGTCTTTCATAACGGCAGGGAGATCGTCTCCGTCCCCTTGCTGACGCTTTTCGGCGCCAGCAACGAACTTCCGGAGGACGACGAGCTGCGGGCCCTGTACGACCGTTTCTTGCTCCGCTTTGTCGTGAATTATATCGTTGAAGACTTCCGCTTCCTGAGAATGCTCGAGACCCCTCAACAAACGGAACGAACCACGCTCAACATGAAAGAGTTAAGAGAGGTGCAGGATCAGGCCCGCGCCGTCTCGATTCCGAGTCACGTGTACCGAACCATAGCGGACATCCGCCGCGAACTGGGAAAGAAGAACATCGTCGCATCCGACCGGCGCTACCGCCAGTCTCTCCCGCTCGTTCAGGCCCATGCCTACCTTTCGGGGCAGCAAGAGGTTCAAGAAAAGGATCTCCTGTTTCTGGAGCATGTCCTGTGGCAGGATCCCGGAGAGCAAGCCGAGGTTCGCGCGACCATACGGGAGCTCCTGTTGGGATACGAGGAGGAGGTCAGGGAGCTGCTCTACGAGTCGCGCGAGATCCGCGACTCCGCCCTTCGACCGTGGGCAAGCAGCGACGACCGCTCGCGAGCGCTCATTGAATTTCATACCAAGCTCAGAAATATTCTGAGCAAAGTAGAGCAGATCATGGACAAGGCCAGGCGGCTCGGCCGCTCGATCGATAAAGTTGGCGCGATCAAGGAAGAGATCGAAGATATCCAAAAACAGATGCTGGAAAAATTTTAAGCCATGCCTCCAAAGCGAAAGAAGTCTTCTCCACCTAAGCAGCTCCCCAAGCCTCTACCTCAAAACAGCTGTTGGATCGAAAGCGATGCTTATGACCGCAGGGTCTACCATCAGCTGCGCTCAGAATCCCCTTCGCTGGCTGAAGCGGAAAAGAGCGGCGCTGCTTTTCTTCCCCACTTTCCCTCGTTTCTTCAGGACCTTTTCTGCCTTCTTTTTAAGTATAATATTATCTTTTTAAAAGAAGGGGAGGTGCTGCCGAGCGCCTCGTTCAACCGCATTCTCCTGAACCACCTTCATCAAAGCGGCCTCTATTCCATCGTCCGCGAGCAGACCCTTCTCGATGAAGCCAAGGCCGGGCTCTACACGCTTCTCTTAGGAGAGCGACTCCTCGCGCTTATCAAGTCGGAAAAGGTCTTTACCCGGCGGGACATGCTCGATCTATGGGACTTGAAGAAGCAGGAGGAGATCTTCGAAGAAAAAAGGGAAGAGTTTGAAGAGGCGGCTAAGCTCACTGAAGTGATACCATCGCCGGAAGGGAAAAAGAATCTCGAAAAGGCCAAGGAGAGGGTCGAAGGCGAGCTTGACGGCGCCGAGGCCTTGCTCCGCCGCAAAGCGACGAATTTGAAGGAACAGTTCGGCCAGCTGGAAAGTAAGCTGACCTCCCATTTTGAGGCCGAAGCGATCAAGGTGGCCCAGCAGCTCGAAGATGCCACCGAGGAGGCGGAGCGCTGGGGCATAACCTTGGGCACCGGCCACCGCTCCCCTCCCGCACAGAAGCTGGAGCTCGGAAAGAGACTTGCCGGGAACGAGAAGTTCAAAAAGCTAGCTCAGATGGTCGGCCGGATGAAATTCCATGCCTTGGCGTTGCGCAAGAAGATCCTCGAGCGCTCGAGCGAAGAGATCCTTGAAGTCGAGAGAGGGGATTTTCTCAACCGGCTTCTCCCCCATGAACTGCTCACTCTTCATCATCCGGTGCTGAGAAAGGATTTCCAGCGTCGCTTTCTCGACCAGGAGTTGCTCCAGTACTCCCTAAGAGGGACCGAGGAGAGAGGCAAAGGGCCGATGGTGGTCTGCCTGGATGGCAGTTCCTCCATGGCGGGAGACAAAGAGATCTGGTCCAAGGCGGTGACCTTGACCCTGCTTGAGATCGCGCGCCGGCAGCGGCGGCTTTTCCGCTCGATCTGCTTTTCTTCGGCCGACGCGCCGCTTCAAATCCTCGATATCAACCTGCGCGACCGCTACCAGGCGGATATCGGAAAGGTCATGGATCTTGCGGAGTATTTTCCCGGCGGGGGAACGGACTTTGAGAAGCCTCTGGACGCGGCCTTGGAGTGCCTCCAAAAGGCGCGCTACAAGAAGGGGGACATCGTTTTCATCACCGACGGCGAGTGTCAAGTGACACCGGAATGGGCTCAAAGATTTCGGGATAAAAAAGAAAAGCTGGGTTTCTCACTGTTCTCGATTCTCATCGATGTCGGCCCGAATTCTCTCGGGACCCTGAAGGAGTTCAGCGACCGCATCACCACGATCAAGCAGCTCACAGGAGACGAGGCCAAAGATATATTTGTCCGGTTTTAGCCGAGCCCCAGCAACGAACTGCTGCTCCTGGACGACCGGAATTAGAGTGTTGATGAGAAACGGACTGACCCTTGCCGCGCTCATCATGCTTCTTCTCACCGCTTGCAAACGAACCGATATCGTAAAAGATCCGGATAAGGCAAAACTCACCTGGCAGTGGCAGCCGCAGGGCAAAGAGGACCGAGCATTGGAGTTTCGCGTTAAATGCGGGACCGCAAGCGGCAGATACGATCTTCCGATTGTGCGCGTCCCGTTTCCCAAGCTGGAAGTTCCACTAAAAGAAGTGGCGACCAAGCCGGGGCGCTATTTCTGCGTGGTCACGGCCGCAAATCAAGCCGGTGAAAGCACTGCCACCGACGAAGTCAACTTCGCGATCAAAGAAGACCAAGGTTGAGTCTACTGCGTAAGGGTTCAAGGAAGTTCGTCAGCCGACCGCGATCGCTCTACAGGCAGGTGGATTTCGAAGCTGGTCCCGCGGCCTGGTAGGCTTTCCACTTCGATCTTCCCTCCGTGGTTCCTGATAATCCGGTCGCATACAGGAAGGCCTAATCCCAATCCTCTCTTCTTCTTCACGCTGAAAAAAGGATGGAATATCTTGGGCATGTCCTCTGCCTCAATCCCAAAACCGGTATCAGCCACCGTAATGGCGAGCATCGGCGTTCCATTAACCGATTTCGTCTTCACCCCTACGCTCAGTCTCCCACCGTCGGGCATCGCCTCAATCGCGTTCAAATAGAGATTCACCAACACCTGCTCCAGCTGCTGCGGATCGGCATAGATCCTAGGCAAGTTTTCCTCTATTTGCGCGGCGGCCTCGATATTCTGTTTGTAAAGGTGATTGTCGACGAGATCGATGGTCTTCTGGATGACGTCTCCGACATCCGTCAGGCTGAGATCGGTACTTCCGGGACGGGCAAACTGCAAAAGATCTTTTATGATCTTCTCACAGCGCTTGGATTCCTCATCGATGATCTTTAGCGCCCGATAGTTCGGGCTCGAGGGGTCCGTCTCGCTTAGCAGATCTTGAGTAAAGCCCATGATGATTCCCAAGGGGTTGTTGAACTCGTGCGCCATGGAGGCCGTGATCTCGCCAAGGGAGACCAGCCGGCCGGACGCAATCAGCTGCTGCTCCAATTGTTGGGCTTGTTGGCGGAGTCTCTCTTCGCTGCGCCGTAGTGCTTCTTCGGCCTCCTTGCGCTCGGTAATGTCGCTGCAAATACCGATCATGCGCTGAGATTTGAGGCCCCCGAACATTTTTCCTCTCCCCTCCAACCAACGGGTATGGCCATCCGGCAACACGATGCGATACTGGCTGTAATGATCCCTTCTTTGTTGAAGTGCCTCCTCTATAGACCGCACGACGTGTTCGCGGTCTTCCGGATGAATCTCCGCCAGGAAACTTTCGTAAGTTCCGCCAAAACTTCCCGGAGCCAGGCCATGAATACGCTCCAATGCGTTTGACCACATCACCCGGCTGGTCGAGACATGCCACTCCCATGTGCCCATCCCACCGGCGTCCAAGGCGAGCCGTAGCCGCTCCTCATTCTCCCTGAGCTCCGCCTCCACCCGCCCCCGCTCCGCAACCACGGAGGCAAGCACCAAGGCCGTCGCTGCGACAGTGGCCATGAAGCCTTGGAGCAAAAGCAATGAGTCGTTGGGCTCGGCGGTTGCAAACGCGCCGATCCCGTGGACCGTCCCCCAGAGCGCCGTACCCGACATCAAGAAAGCCGCCATAGTGGCTCCGTGCTGCCCAAACCGGTACGCCGCCATTAACACCGGCGGGATGCATAAGAATGTCAGCGGATAATGTTGGATGCGGGCGGGAAGCCATCCCCAGAAGATGATCTGACCCACCAGAAAAACCAACAGGAGCGAGGAGATGGCCTCAAGTGTCTGCTGGAGGTTCAAACGAGGAAAAGGCTTTGTAGTCCAGACCAAGAGCAGAGGGGTTAGGATGAGATCGCTTGCCATATCTCCCAACCACCAAGTCAACCAGATAGACCCGTAGTCTGCCCAGCGCGCGAAACCAGCCAACGACAAGCTGGTCACGCCAAACGTGGCGCTGATCATCGTGCTCGCCATGCCGGCAAGAAGAATAAAAGCGAAAATATTTATCGTTCGATCAAAGGCATCGCGCCCTTCGGCAAAACGATTGACTAGGAAGGCGCCCACAAGCGCTTCCAGGGTATTTCCCGCCGCAATCCCGACAGATGTTGCGATGGTTCCCTCCGTCGTCAAATTAACGAAGAATGCGCCGATCAGAATACCGGGCCAAATGTCATAGCCCAGCAACAGGAGGGCGGTGAGAGCGATCCCGGAAGGAGGCCACACTGCAGTCGCGCTGGGATGAAACAGAGCGAGCGATAGCCCGAGCTTGCCCGCGTAGAAGTACACTCCGGCAAGGAGCCCGATCGCTATCAGACGAGAAAGGTCTAGCTTGGTTCGGGATTCGCGTTCCACTTGGCTTTGCCAATCTAAAACAAGGGGAGCTCGCGATACAAAGGGAAATGGGAGGCGCCCGCAGGGCCTGGCCTTTAGCCTTCCAACTGTCGACCCGACCGCTGACTGTTGGATTCTTCTGTCTGTCTATCTTGGGTAGGTTTTTGCTCTAAGGGCAAATAGATTCTAAAAGTCGCTCCCTGCCCCGGATGGCTCTCCACTTCGATCTTCCCTCCGTGGTTCCTGATGATCCGGTCGCATATAGGCAGGCCCAGCCCCATACCTCTTTTCTTCTTTGCTGTGAAGAAAGGTTGGAAAATTTTTGGCAGATCGTTCTGCTCAATCCCGAAACCCGTGTCGGTTACCCAAATCATCACCCCGCCAACCTTCCCATCACCCTCTCTCCCAAGGGAGAGGGAGTCGGTGAGGGTCGCGCCCACGGTCAACCTGCCGCCCTCAGGCATCGCGTCGATCGCGTTCAAATAGAGATTCACCAATACCTGCTCCAATTCTTGCGCGTCGGCATGGATGGGCGTGAGATCTTTTGCCATCTCCCTTTCCGCCGTTACCTTCTGTTTGTAGAGAAGGCTTCCGACCATATCCAAGGTCTTTCCAATGATCTCATTGACATGGCTCAGATGGAACTCCGTGCTCCTCGGACGGGCGTAATCCAAAAGGTCCCGTATGATCTTCTCGCACCGTCTGCTCTCCTCATCAATGATCTGTAAGGGCCGATAATGGGCGCTTGAGGATTCAACCTCGCTTAAGAGGTCTTGGGTGAAACCGCGAATAATGCCCAAAGGATTATTGAACTCATGCGCCATCGAGGCAGTGATCTCGCCGAGAGCAACGAGGCGACCCGAGGCGATGAGCTGCTGCTCCAATTCCAGAGCCTGCTGGCGCAGCCTATTCTCGCTTTCACGCAGCGTCTCCTCTACCCGCTTTCTCTCGGTGAGATCGCGGGTCACTACGGAAAAGCCGACCAGATTGTCCCGCTCGTCCCGGAGCACGGTCATGACGGCGTTGGCCCAGAGACGCGAGCCATCCTTGCGGACGCGCCAACCTTCCTGCTCGTTCCGCCCCTCTCCCGCACTCTGTTGAAGTGCCTGCGCCGGAAGACCCTTCACTTGATCCTCTGGAGGGTAAAATCGCCCAAAGTGCTCGCCGACGATTTCCTCGTGCTGAAATCCCATGATCCTTTCGGCTCCCGCGTTCCAGCTGGTGACCCGCCCTTGTGGATCCAGCATGAAAATAGCGTAATCCTGCACGCTATCGACCAGAAGGCGAAAGCGCTCCTCACTTTGCTGGACCGCTTTCTGCTTCAGCCGCTCGTTCATGTGAAACAAGTCGACAAAAACGGCAACTTTGGACTTCAACACATCGGGAACCACCGGCTTAAAGAGATAATCCACCGCTCCGCTCGAGGCTCCTTTTAAGACGTCCGTTTCCAAAGTATCGACGGCCGAGAGAAAAATGATCGGGGTGTACCGAGAGCGCTCGCGCTGCCGAATCAGCGCTGCGGTTTCAAACCCGTCCATGTCCGGCATCCGCACGTCGAGAAGAATCAGGGCAAAATCCCTGCGCAGCAGTCGGCGCAGCGCCTCCTGACCGGATTGTGCGTTGACGATCATGCGGCCCGGTCCGGCCAAGAGCGCCTCCATCGCCATGAGCGTTCGGGGATCGTCATCGACCAACAAGATAGTAGCCGTTGGCTCCGTGACCGGCGGGCTATTGACCGAAATTTCGTCCGAACGGAGCCTTGGAGAAAG
The DNA here is from genome assembly GCA_036004365.1 of Binatia bacterium. Classification (GTDB taxonomy): domain Bacteria; phylum Desulfobacterota; class Binatia; order UBA9968; family UBA9968; genus DP-36. The sequence continues at coordinate 12,900 of DASYRN010000246.1, read as the reverse complement.
GATCGGAGGCGGCGAGGACAGCGGCGGCTTTTGGATCGTCATAGGGCGGCACCCTTTTGTTTGCCGAAGAGCCAGATGCGCAAAAGCCCAAGCAGCTCTTCGTTATTGACGGGCTTCGCGATGTAATCGGAAGCGCCGGCCTCCAGGCACTTTTCGCGGTCACCTTTCATCGCTTTGGCGGTCAAGGCCACGATCGGCAACAGCCGGTGCCTGGGATTCTGCCGGATGATGCGCATGGTCTCGTAGCCGTCCATATCGGGCATCATGATATCCATCAGAACGGCTTCGACATGAGGGTCTTCGCCGAGCAAAGCGATAGCTTCGCGCCCGGTTTCAGCGCTGACGACCCGCATCCCGTGCTGTTCGAGCAGGCTTGTCAGAGCGAAGATGTTGCGCACGTCGTCGTCGACCACGAGGACCTTTCGCCCCACGAGCGCTTCATCGGTCTGCCGCAGCCGCTCCAGCATCTTTTGCTTCGCGGGAGGCAGTTGGTCCGTAACGAGATGGAGGAATAAGGAGGTTTCGTCGAGCAGCCGCTCCGGAGACTGCACGCCTTTGAGGACGATGCTTTCGGCCATCTTGCTGAGGTGAATCTCGTCCTCGTCGGTCAGATCCTTGCCGGTGAAGACGACAATCGGCAGATCGCGCAGATCCGATTCCAGCCTTATCCGCTCCAACAGATCAAATCCTGAAACGTCCGGCAGCCGCAAATCGAGAACCACGCAATCAAACCGCCGCGAGCGTAGAGCTTCCCACGCCTCGGCGCCCGTTTCGGCCGTCGCGATGTCCACGCTATCATGGTCCAGCAAGTCGACGATGCTCTGGCGTTCAATTTCATTGTCTTCGACAACCAGCAGGCTCCGGTTGCGCGCGCGCGCATACTCCAAGATGCGGTCGAATGTTTTCTCCAGATCGTCGGTGCTCGCCGGCTTGAGCAGGTAAGAGAACGCGCCGTGTCCCAGCCCCTGCATCCGCTCTTCCTCGATCGTAATGATCTGCACGGGGATGTGGCGCGTCGCAGGATCCTGCTTCAAATGGCTCAATACCGTCCAGCCCAGCATGTCGGGTAGAAAGATATCCAACATAATCGCCACTGTATTGTACTGCCGAGCCAAACTTCGGGCGGGGCCCCCCTTCGCGGTGACGACAGCCTTAAAGCCTCTGCTGTGGGCCAGATCCAGCAGCACACGGGCGTAATGCGGATCATCTTCGACAATCAGCACGACCGGGTCGCCCTGAGCCAGCTCCTTCCGATCATCACGGATCCCTTCCCTGTCGCTCTCCTGACGGACGATCAGCGGGGCGGGTCTGACTTCGGCTTTCAGGGGGAAGGCGGTCGCCATTCCCGAACTGAGGCACTCCTCCGGCAAGTATAACGTAAAGGTGCTTCCGACACCCGGCACGCTGACTAGGCGGATCTCGCCGCCGAGAAACGTCGCCAGCTCCCGGCTGATCGCCAGCCCAAGGCCCGTGCCGCCGTAGCGGCGGCTCGTCCCTGCATCGGCCTGATGGAAAGCTTCGAAGATGATCTTTTGCTTGTCCAGCGGAATGCCTATCCCGGTATCGCTCACCTCAAACGCGATAACCCTCGCTGCGTCTTTGAGCACGCTATGATCCGGACTCCAGCCAATTTGCGCCCTTTTTACCCGGAAGTTCACGCGTCCATGCGAGGTGAACTTGAAGGCATTGGATAAGAGGTTTTTCAACACTTGCTGCAGCCGTTTGAGATCGGTTGTCATGCTGCGCGGAAGATCGGAATCCATTTCGATCGTGAAGTCGAGATTGCGGGCTTCGGCCACATGGCGAAAGCTTCGCTCCACGGCCTCGTGCAGTCTCAGGAACGCGACTTCCTCCGGCTCCAGGGTCACGGTGCCGGATTCGATCTTGGAAAGATCGAGGATATCGCTGATCAAATTCAGCAGGTCCGCTCCGGCGGCGTGAATATTCCTCGCAAAATCCACTTGCTTGGCGGATAGATTACCCTCGACGTTTTCACCGAGCTGCTGCGCTAGGATCAACACGCTGTTGAGAGGCGTGCGCAGCTCATGTGACATATTGGCGAGGAATTCGGACTTGTACTTGGAGGCAAGCGCCAGTTCGGCGGCCTTTTCCTCGAGAGCATACCGGGCCTGCTCAATCTCCTGATTCTTGCGTTCGACCTCCACGTTTTGCTCGGCGAGCTGTTTCGCCTTAGTCGCAATCTCCTCGTTGGTCTGCTGCAATTCCGTCTGCTGCGTCTGAAGCTCGCCGGCGAGCTTTTGCGATTGCTGCAGCAAACCCTCCGTCCGCATGGTTGCCTCGATCGTGTTAAGCACGATGCCGATGCTTTCGGTTAACTGAGCGAGGAACGTCAGGTGCGTCGGGGTGAACTCGAACAGCGAGGCGAGTTCGATTACGGCCTTGGTCTGTCCTTCGAAGAGAACGGGAAGCACGATCAGGCTGCGCGCCGGAGCCTCCCCCAGGCCGGACCTTACGCGCACGTAATCCGGCGGGACATCTTTCAACAGGACGCTTCTCTTCTCCAGGGCGCACTGTCCCACAAGACCCGAGCCCAAAGGCAAATCGGCCGGTATGCAATCGCTTCCGCCCGCGTAACTCGCCAGCATCAATAGAGATTGGCTGCCGTTATTGGATCCCATCTGGTAGATGGCACCGTATTGCGCATTGACCAGGGGCGTCAGCTCGGAGAGCAGCATCTGTCCGACGGTCACCAAATCGCGCTGGCCCTGCATCATGCGTGTGAACTTACCTAAGTTCGTCTTGAGCCAATCCTGTTCAGTGTTCTGATCGGTCGTCGCGCGAAGGTTCTGGATCATCGCATTGATGTTATCCTTGAGCTCCACGACTTCACCGCGCGCATCCACCTGAATCGAACGGGTAAGATCGCCTTTCGTGACCGCGGTCGCAACGTCGGCGATGGCCCGCACTTGTGTTGTAAGGTTTGCAGCCAGCAGGTTGACGTTATCGGTTAGATCCTTCCAGATGCCGGCCGCGCCCGGCACGTTCGCTTGGCCGCCCAATATTCCTTCCACGCCCACCTCGCGCGCCACGCTGGTCACCTGTTCGGCAAAGATCGCCAACGTATCCGTCATGTTGTTGATGGTTTCAGCCAAAGCAGCCACCTCGCCCTTGGTTTCGACCGTGAGCTTCTCTTTAAGACTTCCATTGGCGACGGCGGTCACAACTTTAACGATTCCTCGCACCTGCGCGGTTAGGTTCGCGGCCATGACGTTGACGTTGTCGGTCAGGTCTTTCCATGTGCCGGCGACCCCTGGCACCGTGGCCTGCCCGCCCAGCTTTCCTTCCGTGCCGACCTCGCGCGCCACCCGCGTCACCTCCGCCGCAAAGCTGCGCAACTGGTCCACCATCGTGTTGATCGTGTCCTTCAGTTGGAGAATCTCACCCAACACATCGACGGTGATCTTCTTCGACAGGTCGCCGTTCGCCACCGCAATCGTCACTTCTGCGATGTTTCTGACCTGAGCGGTCAAATTGCTTGCCATAGAGTTCACGCTGTCGGTCAAGTCCTTCCACGTACCGGCAACCCCCGGAACCACCGCCTGGCCGCCGAGGCTCCCTTCCGTACCGACCTCGCGCGCTACGCGCGTGACTTCCGCGGCAAAAGCGTTCAACTGGTCCACCATCGTATTGATCGCTTCTTTGAGCTGTAGAATCTCTCCGCGCACGTCCACCGTGATCTTCTTCGATAGATCGCCGTTCGCCACGGCGATCGTCACGTCGGCAATGTTTCGTACCTGGTCCGTCAGGTTCCAGGCCATCAAGTTGACGCTGTCCGTTAGGTCCTTCCAAGTTCCAGCGACTCCCGGCACCACCGCCTGACCGCCGAGCTTTCCTTCGGTACCGACCTCGCGCGCCACCCGGGTCACCTCCGCGGCAAAGCTCCTGAGCTGGTCCACCATCGTGTTGACTGCCTCTTTGAGCTGCAGAATCTCGCCCTTGACATCGACCCCGATCTTCTTCGATAAGTCGCCGTTCGCCACCGCGATCGTCACATCGGCGATGTTTCGTACCTGAGCCGTGAGGTTCGCCGCCATGACGTTTACGTTATCTGTCAGATCCTTCCAAACGCCGCTGACATCCCGGACTTGGGCTTGACCGCCGAGCTTCCCTTCCGTGCCGACTTCGCGCGCCACCCGGGTCACCTCCGCCGCAAAGCTCCGGAGCTGGTCCACCATCGTGTTGATCGCTTCTTTGAGCTGCAGAATCTCCCCGCGCACGTCTACCGCGATTTTCTTCGATAAGTCGCCGTTCGCCACCGCGATCGTCACATCGGCGATGTTTCGTACCTGCCCCGTGAGGTTCGCCGCCATGACGTTCACGTTGTCGGTCAAGTCTTTCCATGTGCCGGCGACCCCAGGCACAACCGCCTGGCCGCCGAGCTTGCCTTCAGTGCCGACTTCGCGCGCCACCCGCGTCACCTCGGCCGCAAAGCTCCGGAGCTGGTCCACCATCGTGTTGATCGTGTCTTTAAGCTGTAGGATCTCGCCTTTCACATCGACGGTGATCTTCCTGGAGAGATCGCCGTTTGCCACGGCGATGGTCACGTCCGCTATGTTACGTACTTGGGCCGTAAGATTGCTCGCCATGGCGTTCACACTATCAGTCAGGTCTTTCCATGTACCGGCGACTCCCGCGACGACGGCCTGCCCGCCGAGCTTTCCTTCCGTGCCCACTTCACGCGCCACCCGCGTTACTTCCGCCGCAAAGCTCCGTAGCTGGTCCACCATCGTGTTGATCGCTTCTTTGAGCTGCAGAATCTCGCCGCGCACGTCCACCGTGATCTTCTTCGATAGATCGCCGCTCGCCACGGCGATGGTTACATCCGCGATGTTTCGAACCTGGGCCGTAAGATTGCCGGCCATCAAGTTGACACTATCGGTTAAATCCTTCCAGGTGCCGGCAACACCCGGGACGATCGCCTGCCCGCCGAGCTTTCCCTCCGTACCCACCTCGCGCGCCACCCGCGTCACCTCCGCGGCAAAGGCATCGAGCTGCTTGACCATCTCATTGACCGTTCTCGCAGTCCGCAAGAATTCTCCTTTCAGGGGTTGGCCTTCCGCCTCTAAAGCGACGGTTTGAGTGAGATTGCCCTTTGCCACCGCGCCGATCACCCGCGCCATCTCGCTTGTGGGGCGGACCAGATCGTCGATGAGACCGTTCAACGCATCGATCCTGGTCTTCCAGGAGCCACCCGCTCCTGGGGACGAGGCTCGCTGCGACAGCTTGCCTTCCTTCCCAACGACGCGGCTCACGCGCTCGAATTCCTTAGCGCTGTCTTCCATCATCTCGATGACATCGTTCAGGGTATCGGCGATCTTTCCGTTGATGCCGGTCCATCCGGAAGGCAGGCGAACGGAGAAGTCACCCTTTTTGACTGACACAAGCACTTTCAAAAGCCGTTGGCCGTCCAACACGTCAGAGACATTTGTCTCGGCCCGCATACACCCTCCTTTTTAGATTGAAACCGTTCTTGTAATCGTATTCACAGCAGCAATGACTATACACCCGTCCGTTTCTGTTCGGCGGAAGATGACGGAACGCCCGTCTCCGCTTGTCGCTCCAAAGGGAAATAAATTCTAAATGTCGTTCCCTGTTCCGGTCGGCTCTCCATCTCAATCCTTCCGCCGTGATTTTTGACGATGCGGTCACATATGGCAAGCCCCAGCCCTAACCCGCTCTTTTTCTTAGCCGTAAAAAACGGCTGGAATATTTTGGGCAGATCCCCGCTTTCAATCCCGACCCCCGTATCCGCTACGGTGATCATCACCTCCGTCGGCCTCCCGGTTTCATCTGCCGGGTGAGAATTTACTTCAACTGCCACGGTCAATGTCCCCCCCTCCGGCATCGCATCGATCGCGTTCAGATAGAGATTGAGGAGCACCTGCTCTAACTGTGGCGCATCGGCGTAGATCCTTGGCACATCCGGTCCCGCCTCGTTTATCACCTGTACGTTTCGCTTGTAGAGATGGCTCTGAACCATACTTAATGTCTTCTCGATCACATCTTTGACTTTGATCCAGTCGAACTCGCCGCTCCTAGGGCGGGCATACTCCATGAGATCCTGAATGATCTTGCGGCAACGCCTGCTCTCCTCGTCCATGATCTTCAGCGCCCGGTAGTTCGGATGCGATGCGTCCGTCTCTGCCAAAAGATCCTGAATAAAGCCCATAACTATCCCCAGGGGGTTATTGAATTCATGCGCCATGGAGGCGGTGATCTCGCCAAGCGAAACGAGCCGGCCGGAGGCGATGAGCTGCTGCTCCAGCTCGAGCGCTTTTTGCCGCAGTTGTGCTTCGCTTTTGAGCAGCTCTTCGGCCCGCTTGCGTTCGGTGAAGTCTTCGATAGCGAGCAGAATGAGTTGGGTGCGGTCCGAGCCTCTGGATATCCTCCGGGCATTTAAAAGCATGGTCCGACGCCCGATGCCGGGAAAATCGAGGTCGACTTCGAAATCGTTGAATGGCGTCTCCTTGAGGACGATATCCTCCAGCAACTGCCGCAGCGGCGCTATATCCCACTGCTGACTTCCCAGCTCGTAGATGGAGCGATTCTTCGTGTCCTGCGGCTCGACCCGAAAAGTCTGATAGAAAGTCCGGTTGGCAGAGACTACCCGCAGCCCGCCGTCCAGAACGACGAGAGGCATCGAAACCGTCTCGACAATGTCTTGGGCGTAATTCCGGGCCTCCTGCATCGATTCTTCCGACCGCTTTAGCCGGGTCACGTCGGCGAACGTAAAGATCACGCCGTCGATTCTGTTGTCCAACGTGCGGTACGGAAGGCAATGCATCGCATACCACTGGCCATCGGAACTCTGTATCTCCTTTTCAATCGTAGACAGGCTTGCGAGCACTCTTTCGGCGTCCGCTACGAGATCCAGGCCGACAAACTTATGCGCCATATGGCTGACCGGCCGGCCCAGATCCGAGCTGATCAAGTTCATGAGCCTTCCAGCCGAGGGCGTGAAGCGCTTGATGCGAAATTGATTGTCGAGAAAGATCGTCCCGATCTCGGAGGAATTGAGAAAATTCACCAAATCATTATTGACTTCCGTGAGTTCGTCCACTTTCGAGTTGAGCTCGCTGTTAACGGTGTTCAACTCCTCATTGATGGCCTGGATCTCTTCCTTCGAGGTTTCCAACTCCTCGTTGGTGGACTGCAGCTCCTCGTTGATGGAGAGGATTTCTTCGTTGGCCGCCTTGAGCTCTTCGGCGGAGCTTTCATACTCGTCGATGGTGGCCTGGAATTCAGCCTTTAAAACTTTGAGCTCGGATTCGAGCTGGGCCACGAGGGATTCGTCCTCGCCGATCTTCTTACCAGGGACCCTGTTAGGAGAGTCGGGGACACCGGACGCTTCCTCGAAGATGACGGCCAACAGGCGGTCGCCTCTCGTATGGCTGAGAATGGGCATGACCGTTACATTGGCCGAAGAACCGGAATCGCCCTCGCCGAACTGCACGCGCTCCATAGTAACCGGTTCGCTTTCCTCGGCCGCCTTGCGCAGCGCGAGCCGGAACTTCGCGGAAATCCTGTTTTCGACCATGTTCAACAGGTTGAGACTCGGCTCGCCTGTTGGATGCTCCAAATATTTCCGGGTCGGGCCGTAAAAATTCAAGATGTTCCCTTTTTCATCGATCAGGACCACGCTGGCATCGAAATACTTGAGCAGCACCTGCTGATTCAGCTCAGAAAGATTGGTGCGACCGAGGGTTTGCCATTTTTGCACTACGGGCGCGGCCCTTCTCGCCTCGAACAAAAACGGCGAGTCCGCCGGGCTTGCTTGGGCTGCGCCGTCGCGCCGGTAAAGGCGCCGCTTTTGGGAAATCGTGGTGAACAACCCGGTCTGAGCGGCCATACCGTCGGACTTGCCCAGAAATAGATATCCGCCCGGGCTTAGCGCGAAAGCCAGTAGGGAAATGATCCTCCTCTGCACGTTGGGTTCGATGTAAATGAGGACGTTCCGGCAACTAATCAAATCGAGCTTGGAAAACGGCGCTTCGCTGATGAGGTTCTGCACTGAAAAGATCACTAATTCGCGCACCTGCTTGCTGACTTGGTACCTGGAGTCCTGCTTCGTAAAGAATCGCTTGAGGCGCTCCTCCGACACGTCGGCGGCTATCGTCTGAGGATAGACTCCCTCCCGGGCGAATTTCACGCAGTCACCGTCAACATCGGATGCGAAAAGCTGGATGGCGCAATTCTTGCCGGCGGCCGAAAGCTCTTCGAGGAGCAGGATGGCGATGGAATAGGCCTCCTCGCCCGTCGCGCAACCCGGCACCCATACTCGCAACGGACTACTGTTTTCCTTTTCCCGGACCAGCGGCGCAATGGCCTTATGCCGTAGTTCCTCGAACGCCTCGGCGTCCCGAAAGAAACTGCTGACGTTGATCAGCAGGTCCTTTGAAAGCTGTCGTACCTCTTCCGGGTTCTCCTGGAGGAAGCGCACATAGTCGGAGATAAGAGGGATATGCCTGAGTCCCATCCGCCGTTCGATGCGCCGCAGTACGGTGTTCTTCTTGTAAGGCGCAAAGTCGGTACGGGTTTGGGCCGACAGCAATTTCAAGATGGCATCCACATCGTTGAGTTTTTGCTCCCTGTCGGTTCCGTCCCTGGCGTCCATGTAGGATTGCCGCGCATATCTGAGGATGGTCCCGGGAATCTCCCGCAGCGGCAAAACAAAATCGACCATCCCGGTGGCTATGGCACTGCGAAGCATAGCATCGAACTGCGCGGTCTCGGGTTCTTGCACAATCGTCATGCCGCCGGCACCCCGGACCTCGCGTAATCCGATGGTCCCGTCGGATCCGCTGCCCGAAAAAATCATACAGATCGCCTTCTCGTGCTGGTCTTCCGCCAGAGATCGGAAGAGGAAGTCGATCGGCATCCGCACACCGTCGTTCTTCACCGGCTCGGTCAGGTGGAGCATGCCTTTACGGATCATGAGAAATTTATTGGGAGGGATCGTGTAGACCGTATCAGCCTCGATCATCGTCCCGTCTTCGGCTTGAAGCACTTTCATCTCGGTGTATTTGGCTAGCAGATCCGCCATGTAGCTCACGTGGGTCGGGTCCAAATGCTGGATCACCACGAAGGCCATGCCACTGTCGGCGGGCATCGCCGCGAAGAATTCTTTCAACGACTCCAACCCGCCGGCCGATGTGCCGATGCCGACGACCGCCAAATTTGAAGTCAGAGTGTCCACGTTCGCGCTTTTTACAGAGCCTAAGAGCTCTACTTCCGCTGTTGTGTATGTCCTGCCAACGTCTAGTTTACCACATTCTGGGTTTTGGGCTCACCCACGGGATCCTGATCGTTTCTTTTCTCGCTAGGGGCCTCCGGCAACGGCAAATAAATTTTGAATGTCGTTCCCTGTTCCGGCCGGCTCTCGACCTCAATCCTGCCGCCATGGTTCTTAACGATGCGGTCGCATACCGGGAGACCCAAACCCAACCCTCTTTTTTTCTTGGCAGTGAAAAACGGTTGGAAAATTCTGGGCAGATCCGTCTCCTGAATCCCGAACCCCGTGTCGGTCACCCAAATCGTCACCCCCTTAACCTTCCCATCGCCGTCTCTCTTTCCCTCTCCCTCAACGGAGGGGGTGAGAGCCGCGCCCACAGTCAGTTTCCCGCCCTCCGGCATCGCGTCGATCGCGTTGAGATACAGATTCACCAAGACCTGCTCCAATTGCTGCGGGTCGGCATAGAGACTAGGTATATTATCTTCTATCTGGGTCGCGCTGTCGATCTTTTGTTTGTAGAGATGGTTGGCCACGAGACTAATGGTTTTCTCAACTAACTGCCTGATATCCGTCCGGCAGAAATCGGCGCTCTTGGGACGCGCATAATCGAGAAGGTCTCGGATGATCTTCTGACATCGCTTGGCCTCCTCGTCGATGATCTTAAGGGCCTGGTAATTAGAGCTGGACGGCTTCGTCTCACCTAAAAGATCCTGAGTAAAGCCCATGATAATCCCGAGGGGATTGTTGAATTCGTGGGCCATGGACGCCGTGATCTGGCCGAGGGAGACCAGGCGCCCCGAGGCGATGAGCTGCTGCTCTAATTCCTCCGCCTGCCGGCGCAGCTTCTCCTCGGCTTCTTTCTGCGCCGTGATGTCTCGTGCAACTTTCGATGCGCCGATGATACGACCTCGTCTATCCCGAATCGGGGATATCGTTATCGAGACGTCGATCAGGCGGCCGTCCTTGGACGCGCGGACCGTTTCGTAGTGATCGATCCGTTCGCCGCGACGAAGGCGTTCAAGAATCGACCTCTCCTCGTCATGCCTTTCAGGCGGGACGATGATCGTGATCGGCTGGCCAATCGCCTCCTGCGGCGCATACCCAAACAACCGGTCGGCGCCTCTGTTCCAAGAAGTGATGATACCGTCGAGCGTCTTGCTGATAATGGCATCATCGGAAGATTCGACGATGGCCACCAGCAGCGCTTGAGCCTCCTGCCGAATCGCTTCTTCACGTTGCTGTTCTGCCACACGCACTTTTTTAAGTTGGGATACCATCCAGTCCAATTTTTCCGTTTCAGACTTGTTTTCAAGAATTGCAGGCGCCTCATAGAAGAAGTTCGCACAGAGATCGTCCAGGATGGCGATGGGGTGAGTACTTAATCCTGCCTGTAGAACCGACGCGGAAAGGCGGTGCCGGCTATATTGGCATACGATCCGTCCCGGGACGCCGGGAACAAAGAGGGTGTTTATCGTTGCTTCCCAATGTTTCAACTTATCCACGCTGATATCCGGGCCGAGAATCCAGGTCATTTCTACGGCAAACCGAACGCCCTTAAAGCCGGCCTTCAGTGCTTCATCTATGAACCCGCGCACTTGGAGAGATTTCTTGGCCGAGTCGAGTTCACCGGGTTGGCGCCATTCACTTCGGGTCCAAAGACGCAAAGCTCCGCGTTCAGATTCCCTCTGGACATCGATTCCGCCGCTCTCAAGGGTACGAGCGACATCCTCAACCGTCAGATCATCGGCGATGTAGATGCATTGCTCACCTTCTTCCAGACCTTGTTTGATATAGGGGACAAGCGCGAGCATTTGTTCGGCGGGATCCTCATTGTAGAGCAAGCAAGCATGGTCTCCTTGCCGTAAATTTAATATTTCCCGCGTGAGTTCATTCTTCATGATTGCCCCCGTGATCTGCGCTGTCATCTAGGATTTCGCGCAACAGTCCGATCAGATCGCCCTCCATCCGTTCTCTGTTCTATTTGCTTTTGCTCAACCGTCTCATCCTCTCTTTTACCCTCTCTCTCCAGGGAGAGGGCACGGGTGAGGGGTAAATAAATCTTGAAACTTGTCCCCTGCCCCGGTCGGCTCTCGACCTCAATCCTGCCGCCATGGTTCTTAACGATGCGTTCGCATATCGGAAGGCCCAACCCCAATCCTCTCTTTTTCTTCGCACTGAAAAACGGCTGAAAAATCTTAGGCAGATCATGCTCCTCGATCCCAAAGCCGGTGTCGGTTACCGAAATCATCACGCCGCCAACCTTCCCATCACCCTCTCTCTTACTCTCTCCCTCAAGGGTCCCAGCCACGGTCAACTTTCCGCCCTCGGACATTGCATCGAGCGCGTTCAAGTATATATTCACCAAAACCTGCTCTAATTGCTGAGGGTCAGCATGGAGACTAGGTAGGCTTTCTTCTATCTCAGTCGCGCTCTCAATCTTTTGCTTGTAGAGATGGTTGGCCACGAGACTAATGGTTTTCTCAACTAACTGCCTGATATCCGTCGGGCAGAAATCGGCGCTCTTGGGACGCGCATAATCCAAAAGGTCTCGGATGATCTTCTGGCAGCGCTTGCTCTCTTCATCGATGATCTTTAGGGCTTGATAATTAGGGCTGGACGGCGTCGTCTCGCCTAAAAGATCCTGGGTAAAACCCATAATGATTCCCAGCGGGTTATTGAACTCGTGGGCCATGGAAGCTGTGATCTCGCCGAGAGAAACGAGACGGCCCGACGCGATCAGCTGCTGCTCCAATTCGTGGGACTGCTGCCGTAGCTTCTCTTCACTTTGGCGCAGCGCCTGTTCGGATTGCTCGCGCTCGGCAACCTGCACCTTAAGCATTTCATTGCCGTGAAGCAGGTCGGCGTTGGCCTGCTCCAACTGCCCGCGGGCAAACTTGAGAGCATCTAGCGAGGACAAGACTTGGTAAGCAGTGACCGCAAATTCCCCCAGGCTTTTCATCACGCGCATGTCTTCAGCGTCGAATTTGCGGCGCTCGTCGTGGGCGATCACCCAGATCGTGCCGACGGCTTCCCCGGCGACGTGGAAGGGGATCAACAGGCCCTCTTCAATACAGGGCGTTACCGGGGCCAAGTAGGTGAAATGGCGTTCGGGGTGTGAAAACAGCAGGGCGATGTTGCGGTCCAAGACTGTGCCGCACGGGCCAAAGTCGCGCGGCGTGCCGCCCCCCAAGTGGGAGGCCCACTGCCCCGCGATGGCGCGCCAGCGGAATCTCTTTCGGTCGTCCTCCAACAGGCTGATGCCGGCCGACTGCGCGCGGCACAACTCGAGGGCGGCGTCCACTAGCTTTTGCAGAATGCCTGTCGGCGAGTTGGCCATCTCCCGCGCTAGGGCAACCAGAGCGCGGTTCTCGGCCTCGTAATCCGGGGGCCGCGACGGCCGCCGGCCCAGTTCTGCCGTGGTGATAACCGACTCCAGAGGAACAGGGCTATCAATAACATGCGGAGATAGCTCCATGAGTATTACCCTCCCTACTGAATACTTTTCCTCATCGTTCTCTGATCCAAGGGGGAGATAGATTTAATTCTCTTATCAGGAACGGCGACGGAAATACGGTGAGTAAAATGGGAAAAAGCAAGTGGGTCCGAAGGCGGGATAAAGACAAGCGGATCATGCGTCATCTGTCTAG
>DASYRN010000245.1:0-6752 GCA_036004365.1 Binatia bacterium | reverse complement strand
CACTGTCGAGCTTTTCGGTGTCCCCCGGTTGCTCGCGAAGACGAAGGCGGTCCCTTTGCCTCTGCCCCAAGATGCCACTCTCTCGCATGTCCTTTCGGCACTGGCTGAAAGACATCCCGTGCTCGTTGGCCGGGTCATTAGCCCGGACGGAAACGGCCTGTCGAGCGGCTATGCGTGCAATATCAACGGGCTAGATTTTGTTCGGAACCCTCGTGCCAAGGTGAATCCGGGAGACAAGATTTTCATTCTCTCCGCGGATGCCGGAGGCTAGCCCCGATCCGATGAACATATGAGAGACCACCGAAATTTCATGAAGCTGCTTCTAACAAACGGACAGTCAGTTGTGAAACCAACCGAAAACGTTTTAACATCGGATCGGAGCTAGCCATGTACGGTTTCCACGGTCGCCTTCTTCATGTCGATTTAAATAAACGCGCCAGCTCATGGCATGACATCAAAGAGTCGCGCCTGCGCGCATTCTTGGGCGGCATCGGTCTCGGCACTAGTCTGCTCTATGATTATGTTACACCTGGTGTCGAGCCGTTCTCTCCCGCCAACCCGTTAATCTTTACCAGCGCTCCATTGGTTGGCACCGGCCTTACCACCACTGCCAAGTTTGCCGTCGTCACTAAATCTCCTCTGACCGGTTTTATCGCTGATTCGCTCTCTTCCAGCCACTTCGCCCTCGAACTCAAGCGCGCCGGCCTCGACGCCGTTGTGATCACTGGCCAGGCTTCCTCTCTGGTGTACCTTTTTATCCATAATCAACATGTTGAGATCAGAGAAGCCGAACAACTACGGGGAAAAAGTCCGGGAGAGACCGAATCCATGATTCGCTCAGAGATGAACGCTTCGTCAGTCCGAGTGGCGTCCATCGGCAAAGCGGGAGAGAACCGAGTCCGCTTCGCGACCATCAGTAACGAAGGGCGTCACGCCGGACGCGGTGGCGTGGGCGCGGTGATGGGATCAAAGAATCTCAAAGCCGTGGCTGTTCGCGGCAATCACGAGGTGTTAGTGGCCGATCCAAGCGGTGTCGAAGCGATCGCCGAATCTTTGCGGCTGCGCAGCCTGGGCTCTCTGACCGACAAGTACCGAAGTATCGGGACGGTCGCCAACCTGGCAGTCTTCAACCGTCTCGGCGCTTTGCCTACACGCAATTTTCAGCAACCGACCTTCGACGATGCGGAGGCTTTGAGTGGAGAAACTTTAACGGAAAACAATTTCAGCCGCAGGCACGGCTGCGCATCCTGCTCGATTCGTTGCGAGCGGCTCTTCAAGTCTTTAAATGGAGAGGAGCAGCGCCTGGAATATGAGACCCTATTCGCGCTGGGACCGCTCTGCGGGATCAAAGAGCCAGAGGTCGTGCTTCAAGCCGCGCACCTGTGTGATCTCTATGGGCTGGATACGATCAGCACCGGCGGCACACTCGCCTGGGCCATGGAATGCGGTGAGCGAAAGCTCCTGCCCGAAGCGTACGAGACGGGACTGCGATTCGGCGAGACGGATGCTTTTCTCGCCGCTATCCCGACTATCGCCGAACGCGAAGGCCTCGGGACGCTGTTGGGCGAAGGTTCCAGACGAGCTGCGCTTGAGATCGGTAAAGGAACCTCCCATTGGGCGATGCATGTCAAAGGGCTTGAGCTTCCCGGATACGAGCCGCGCAGTTTGAAGACTATGGCTTTGGGCCTAGCGGTAAGCCCGCGCGGCGCGTGCCACAACCGCTCCGGCGCCTACGAGGCCGACTTTTCTGGAGAGGTCGACCGGTTTCGGGCCGACCCTGGAAGGGGTTCTTTGGTCGCCGCATCCGAGGACTTCGCGGCGGTGCTCGATTCGCTGATCGTCTGCAAATTCTTACGCAAGTGCTTTGCTGACTTTTATAGCGAAGGCTCGGAACTTCTAAGCAAAGTCACCGGCTGGGACTGCTCGGGCGCCGAGCTCCGGCGCATCGGCGAGCGGATTCATACATTAAAAAAATTGTTCAACGTGCGCGAGGGCTGGCGGCCCGAGGACGACTGGCTACCCGAGCGGTTGCTGAGCGAGGCCCTCCCAACCGGCGTGGCCCAGGGTGTTGGCCTAACACCCGCCGAGCTGCGAGAGATGATCCATGGATACTATCAGGCAAGGGGATGGGATGAGCAGGGCTTTGTCACGGAAAGGAAGTTGACTGAACTAGGGATTCCGGTTTCGAGTTTCCGGTCTGGGGTTTCAAATCAACTTGAAACCGCAACCTAAACTAATACAAACGCACTTATTTTTGTTTCCCTCGCCCTGACAGGGAGAGGGTTAGGGTGAGGGTGAAAAACGAGGAGCAAGTCATGCCCACCGATGAGACCCGCCGCGTGTTGAAAGTATTTGGTGTTGCAGTAACGGCCTATGAGGACGCGGTCGATAAAGGCGCGGCGCCAGAAGAGCTAAAAAAAGCCGAAACGGAGGTCCGCACCCGCCTTGAAGAGGTCACCGCTCTGATCGAGCGGCTACGCGCCAAGAAAAAATAACCGCCTTTTCTCTGACCTGAAAAAGTCCCTTTTCTTTTTAGAAACACTAAGAGTCTTCCTGAAACGATGGAAACTCTTGGTGCTGCGGAAGACCGTCTGTAATTTCAAACCATGGAGCTTTCGATCCAACATGCCAGTGTGCTTCGGGCCTCACGCGTGGATCATCATCCAGAGTTCCGAGCGCGATGTTGAAGACGGCCGGATAGTCATCGGAGTATGCAATGAGCGGTGAACCGCAGTTTCGGCAAAACGTTCTGTGCGCTGCTGGCGAGGAAATGTACTCGGTTATTAGTTCTTTTCCCTGAAGCCATTGAAAGTGCTCTGCCCTAACAAGCGCACGAGGGCGGAACGCAGAGCCGTGCGCTTTGCGGCACATGGAACAATGACAGTACGCTGCCATAAAAAGCTGGCCTGTGATTCGATATTTGACGCCAGAGCACAGACAGCTGCCGGAGATCATTTGCTCCATATTTGACTCCTAACTACAGGTGGACTGCAACCAATCGCAGCAGAGTCACTGGCCAAGAGAAGGAGCCGTATTTTGTCCCTGATTTTTCCCCAATATTGTCCACTGGATGTGGCGCACCGCACCATATGGCCCTAGACCGCTGACGAACGAGTAATTCAACAACAGCACTTCACCGGCCGTAATTACGGGCACCGTCTTGCTCTCGTCAACAGACGCAACAATATCGAACTCTTTGTTGATCATAGAACCGCAGCCCCCGTGGCTACGCCGTAGTCGTTTCGCGCTAACCACTCTGACTCGCATGCCTACGTATTTCGGCCCCACAGAGAGATCTTTGTTCTGCTTCAAGATAATATCCGTCTGATCTTGCGAGAAAACTTTCAAAACCGTAACTCGAGCCTCGCATGACTCAACATATGATCCATAGGACTCTGAAAAATAGGGACTGAAAACGTAGAGCAAGACTGAGACGAACGACGCAAGCAATTTCACTACTTAGTCCCTTTGAGCGTAATGTTTTTCGGCTGAGCGGCAATCAGAATGATTGGCCAAACCGCCAAAAGACTCCCGACCCGTCTTTCCCCTTGCAAAACATTTTCCCTTAAGGAATATCGATAAAGCCACCAAATATATAAGCTGCGACGTTTGGAAAGCAAAATCCAAGAATCAGTCCAACACATCCACCAATGGTGGCTCCAAAAAGGACGTTGTTAAAACCCATCCCGATTAGTGCGCCCAAAATGGCTCCAACAATCAGACCAGCAAGAGAACCAAAGAATCGCACTTTAGTCGAAGGCGGTTCCACCGATTCTAGTTGTCCAACATGCAAGGTTAAGGAGAATTCCGAATGGCCCTCTTTCTGCTTCTTGAAGAAGTTAGCGCACTGATCGAGCGGCTTCAGACCAAGAAGGAATAGAATTTCCTGCCCTTTTATTCGTCATACGGCGCCAAGAAATTGCAAAAGCACCAAGACAGCTGTGCTCCCAAAAAAGACGCCTGCAAGAAAACCAAGAGCTATTACGACAACGAAAATGAATTCCGGATCTGAGGGTAGACGATTGCCGCAATTAGCGTGCGTATTTCGCGTCGCTCTGACACAGAAGGTTACGCTCAAAATCCAGAATGTCCCCTTTTCTCTCTCCTGGAGGTGAGGAGATTCAGGACGTTCGGCTCCATGCGCTTGTCAAACGATGCAAACGTCTTGAGCATCCCTCCATCATTCGAAACAGCCAATTTGGAACACCAAGCCTCTGTAACTCCGCCACCGCGCGTTCCCGGAAGGCCTCATCCGTCAGGTACTCCGGGTCGCACGTGAGCTGCTGCTCGAGTCTAGCGACGAGATCGCCCGCGTCGGGCACTCGACGTGCGAAGCGCAATTCGCGCCGGAAGCAGATGGATTCGAGCCGCGCGCGGCGCTGGGTCGTGTACTGGAAGCCAACACGCTCCAGCCACGCGTGCGTCGCTTCGTGCACAAGAGTCGCGGCGACGTCAGCTGGGGAGGTTGCAGGATCGGAGATGTACTCCGGCTGCATAACAATGAGTCTCTCGTCGCGCCACCACTCGGCATAGACGCCGGCCGTTCCAAATACGAAAATCCCGCCCGTTTCCTTCCGGAGGGCATCGTGGGCGCGCGGATCATATCGCCTCAGGAGTTTCAGGGCCGAATCCAGCTGGCTGAAGATTCGCTCACAATCAGCGGACTCTGTCGCCACCCGAATCCCATCGATGACGCGGGATGCGGAGTGACGAAAAAACCACCCCAAGAGGCGGCTTACGAACGGCCGACCGCGAATAGATGTATCCATTTGACCCCTGGGCTTTTGCTCATCCTGCCAACAGGATAATTATACCACGCCAGGCTCCTTTGGGCCGGTCAGTTCCGAATCGGCTGAAATATCCGCCTGTTAGTTGGACTTGTCCAAGACTATTTCGCGCCGGATACGGCTCGTTCTATCCCATTGATATAGTTATTATCTCAGCGTAAAAGTTATTTTTTGTAATTATCCTTGATTTTTTTCCAAATCCGGAATAAAGGGCAGAGCATGAACGAACTTTTAAATACCAAACAGGTAGCGAAGTATCTGGGGATCAATGAGAAGAAGGTCTATTACCTGGCAAAAAACGGCAAGATTCCATGTACGAGGGCTACAGGGAAATGGACATTTTCCAAGAAGTTAGTCGATGAGTGGATTGAGGAGACCAGTCGGAAAGGCGGGCGAACTCAAAAGAGCGAGCAAAGGGATTTTCTATTAGCCGCTGGCAGCGATGATCCGAGTCTTGGCATTCTGCGGGATCTATATTCCTCACGTAGGACACCTGCTTCCTTGTTCTTGGCAACCGTCGGGAGCAGTGCTGGCCTGACAGCGCTCCGAGATGGCATTGCGGATTTCGCCTTGTCGCATCTGCTCGATCCCGAAACCGGCGAGTACAATCTGCCATTCATTCAGAAAACTATTCCTTCGGGTGTCGCAGTGGTCCCTCTGTTTCATCGCGAGGTCGGGCTTTTGCTTAGGCCGGGGAACCGACTAGGCCTTCGAACCCTCACCGATCTCGCACGAACCGACGTCAGGATGATTAACCGACAGGTGGGATCCGGTACGCGTCATTACATTGATCAAGAATTCTCGAAGTTGGGCATCGACGCTAAAGAAATTAGAGGATACGACGATTCTGTGGCCACTCATCTCGAAGTCGGACTGAAAATCCTAAGACAAGAGGCCGACGCGGGAGTAGCAACCCAAGCGACTGCTCGGATGCTTGGTCTCGACTTCGTCTCTCTTACACAGGAGCGCTTCGACATTCTGATACTGAAAGAACGCTTCTTCTCGCCGGGGATCAAAACTCTCCTAGAGATTGTTGGATCGCGGGAGTTTCGCACTCGTGTGGAAGCCATGGGTGGATACGACACCTCAGAGTCCGGCCGCATAATCGCGCAAAGTTAGGAGGTAGAGGCTCATTCACGCATGCATGACAGTAAGAGATTCTTCGCTACGCGTACTCTGAGATGCTTCACTTCGTCCAGCATGACAAAGGAAGGGCGCAGAATAACACTTACAATTGTCACTCTGAGCAAGGCGAAGAGTCTCAGGACGCTCCGCGAAGGATCTCTCACAAAATGACCTACTACTAAACAAAGAATGGTTATGGAAAGATTCGTTTCTTCCCTCACCTTTCTGGCTCTCATTCTTGCAGTTCCTGGTTATCTTCCAGCTGGCGAGCCGAGCCGGAATGTGATCCTCGCAACCACTACCAGCACACAGGACTCAGGCCTGCTGGACGTCCTCGTGCCGCTTTTTGAGAAGAAGACCGGCTACAGCCTAAAGGCGGTCTCCGTCGGTACGGGCCAGGCGCTGGAGCTTGCGGCTAAGGGCGAGGCTGACGTGGCGCTAGTCCATGCGCCGAGCCTGGAGAAGAAATATGTTGCTGCTGAAAAACTACTGAACCGCCGCCTCGTCATGTACAACGACTTTATTATTCTCGGCCCGGCTGATGATCCTGCCAGAATCAAAGCGACCAAGAGCAGCGTCGAGGCTTTGAAGTTGATTGCCGGGACTGGAAGTCGATTCGTCTCTCGCGGAGACAATTCTGGCACTCACAATCTCGAAAAATCGCTGTGGAAGATGGCTGGAGTCGAGCCCAAGGGAAGCTGGTACATCGAATCGGGTCAAGGAATGGGCGCAACTCTCGGCATCGCCAACGACCGCAACGCTTACATCTTGAGCGACCGGGGAACCTATCTAGCCTTTCTCAAGCGAATGACTCTCGCGGTCCTTCTGGAAGGCGACAAA
>DASYRN010000244.1:0-5721 GCA_036004365.1 Binatia bacterium | reverse complement strand
CCGCTGCCGCCGCCTTCGGCTTCCGCCAGCGCGAGATTGTGACGGACCGCGTCCAAATGCGGATGGATTTCCAGCGCGCGGCGAAAGCAGACCGCCGCTTCGCGAAACTCGTTTAACGATATATGGCAGAGACCTTGGCCGGACGCGGCGCCGAAATGATTCGGGTTGAGCGCCAGCGTCTGCTGGCAATCGGCAATCGAACCGGCAAAATTGCGGCGCATGAAGCGCACGGTCGCCCGCTTGTTCCAGCCTTCGGCAAAGCCGGGCTTCAGGTCGATCACGCGGCTAAACAGCGCTTCCGCGTCGGCTAGCTTCTGCTGCTGCATCGCCTCGACGCCGGCGCGAAAGACCCGGTCAGTTTCCGGATCTCCCGAGCGGCACCAGATATGCCAGAGAATCGCTTCCGCCGTCGCGGCGAGCTCCGGATCTTCGCCTTTGAGGGCTTCTAACGCTTCTGGTTCGTTTGTTGGATACATGAATCGTTATCGTTCAACGTTTCATGCGACTGTAGGACGGGTGGAGGCGCCTTGCGCGGATACCCATCGGTTCTGCGGCACTAAGGCGCGGCTGCTAGGAAACCGCTGTTATGCTGCGCTCGCCCGTTGCGTTGTCGTCAGGTTCAGTCCCACGATGAACGACGGGTTCACAGTGCACATGGTGTAGATCTCGTCAGGCGTGCAGCCAAACGCCGTCATGTGACCGCGCAGCAGACGAAGCGATTCCACCGAATTCGGAAACAGCGGCTCGCCCGCGTCCGACGAGAGTGTGCAGTGCTCGGGGCCGACCGTCCGAATGGCTTTGTACATGTTTGCCGGGTCGATGCCGAGCAGCGGCGACAACTCGTCGTAGGTGAAGTTGAGCCACAGGCCGTCCGCGGCCGCGTCCTTCATTTCCTCGATGGTCAAATTGACGAAGGGGCTGAAGGGATGGTCGACGACGCCCTTTTTGAAGCCGATCTCGTGACTGAACTTCGACATGGCCTGAAATTCGTGCTTGGTCGGATGGCCGAAAAAGATCGCCGCGTTATGGTCGTGGGCCATGCGGAAGATCTCTTCGATCTCAGGTAAAAGCCGGCCCTTGTCGTCGAGCAGGTAATGGCCGTATTTGAGCGACTCGGACCAGGAGAGAGGTTCGGTATGCGCATGGGGATCGGCGGTCTTGTCCCAAGCGCTCGGCTTGCCGCCGACGATGGAGAGCGTGTTGGCTGAGGTGTTGTTGGGCATCCAGAGAGCGACGACGCCCGCTTTGAGCATCTTGGCCGACCACGCCGGTTCGATTTTCGAAAGGAACCCCTGTGTGACCGAGCTGCCGGGCCAGACATGCACCGGGATCAACTCCTTCTCCGCGCACCAGGATTCCAGCGCGCTGCGCACGGCGCCGACCGCCGCCGCCGGATCCTTTCTTCCGACGATCGTCTTGTAGAGTATCCCCATCATGCCGCTTTTCGAGGCGAGCTTGGCGACGCCGAGCGCATCCTGCTGCCCCTCGTGCGCATGGCAGTGGATGTCGATGGCGTCTTCGACGCCGATCACGTAGTCGAGCGAGGGATCGACGGGCCCCTGCTTGAAGCCGCGGCGTGCGGGATAAGAGGTAACCGAGCGGGCTACACTCGGCGTGGAGTAGTTGGGTTTTGTCTCGGCCATGATCAGTCCTCCCGATTCTGGAATTGATTGGACAATAGCGCGTCCGTGCGCCGGCGGCAAACGTTTTCTCGTTCGGCTGCCAACGCGGTCCCCGTCCGCAGTCGCTCATTGCGACTCATTGCTGGCTACAGTGTCTGCTGCGTTACTCTTCGAATCCGTGTCCCAGCCTGAATCCCTCTTCGAATCGCGATTGCCGTGGTCAAAGTGAGCTGGCCGATCCCTATCCAGTGGAAGTCGAGGCAAACTGGATAACGAAGGTCGACGAACGGTTATGAAGGGTCAAAAGTGATCTCTTTCTTTGGAATGTCTCTATCTGGCGGGGCTAAGACTCTTCCCAAAGACCCAAGTGTTGGATCGTAGGAGAAAGAGGGACCGATTGTTTCTTAAGGGCTAGCGTCCGATAGAGTTCGTGTAGTGGCTCAGCCTGCAAACGGAAAAAAGCTGAACGGCTTCACCTGAAGAGTGATGCCCCGGTTCCGAACGGAAAAGGCCCCATTGCCGCCCGGACCGCTGAAGATGACGCGGTTGAGCGAGCCCTTCGCGTCGGCGGAAAAGATGTAGTCGAACCGAATCACCAGATCGTTGTCTCCTGAGACTGCGAATTCACTGGAAAGAAAGGCATTCACATCAATATTCGTGTTTACCGTCTCTCCCAGAAAGTCATCGCTATCCGAGTTGCCTCCAGAATTTTCGCTGGCGACTTGTTCGTCGATCGTAAGTACCTGCTGGTCTCCGTCGAACGCCGTGAGCCGCCGGCGGATGAGAAAGCTGGCAAAGAAGTCTCGTTCCGCCTCGCTCACCAGCCCACCATTGATTGTTATGAGTGTCTCCAGGCGTACCCGCCCCAACAGCCTCTCGTCCGCCGTGAAGATGTAGGTCGTTCGCAGCAGCCGATTCGCCGGAACGGCGTAGAAGAATGAGATTGCGCCCGTTACAGAACCCCTAGTGTTAGCGCCGCCAAAGAATAAGAACCGCCCTGTGGTGCAACCTTCGACGGTTCCGTCCACGGTACTGTTAGTCGTGTTGATGGTCGGTCCCCCGAGAGCAACTTGGAACGTCGGCCGATCACAAGCCCCCTCCGCCACAATCTTGCTACTTTCTCCGCTCCGCGTGACGAAGGTCGCCGCGAACGGCCGTAATTTCTGTAAAAAGTCCAAAAAGGCCCCAAATCTCCCCAGATCCCGCCGCGCAGGAAAGCCGTTCATCTTTTAACGTCCTTTCCTCGACGCGCGCTTCTTGCGAATCTGGCCGGCCAAGGTCTTTCTCAGATCCTCCGCCGCAGCGAAAACAGCGTCCAGATCTTCGACCTGGAGTTTCTTTGCCAGTTTCCTTTCCACCGCCGCGCGCAGTCGACGGTAGGTCTTCAACTTGGCCCGGTTGATCGGCAGGCGATGCCTTTCCACCTTAATGCCATCGCGGGGCGACTGAGCCTTCATGCGGTTTATGCGCTTTCGTGTTGCGGCCTGGAGGTCGCCCACGGATGCGGCCGGCAACGGGCGCAACTCGGTCACCTGTGACCTCGCTTTCATCACGACACCTCCACTTTGCTGTGAGGACAGCATAGCATCGAGAGCCTAACGCGCCCATCAGAGAAGGCAAGCTGGCCCCACATCCCCAATTTGGCGGGGACAATATCCGATAATCGGGTCTTATGTCAAACTCAAATGATAGAAAAATTCTTTTACAAGCCTCATTTTCTCACCAAAGCGATGCTTTTCATTCTCCGTAGGAGAAAAAAAAGGGATAAGTCCAATTACGGGAGCAGCGGGCACGTTTTGGCAGGGCCGGTATAAAAGTTTTCCAGTGCAGCGCGACGAACATTTGCCGATTTTTCTGCGCTACGTTCTGCAAAATCCGGTTAGATCGGGCTTGGCAGCTTCGGTTAATGATTGGCCATGGTCAAGTTGGTGCCGAAGCGAGCCGGTCGATCCCTGTCGTGTGAAAGTCGAGGCAAACTGGATAACGAAGGTCGACGATCCGTTATCAGCGAGCGAGTTGGCCTCAATTCGTGAGTCTGTGAATCGCCAAAGACCTTTTGGAGACCAAAATCGCAAGTCTCTTCGGACATGAAAGTACCATGTGTCCACGGGGCCGACCGGTGCTAAGTTAGGTATTCCCCTCCCTCGCGGGAAGTCTTTTTCCCCGGTGGGAGACTACTGCTCCTGCTTTGGAATCAGCAAGCTATCGCTCACTAGTCCATCTCTCAGCGAGAATTCATACAGAGGGTATCGAATGGCTTCGATGCTGTGATCGGGGTGATAGACCATGCCTCCGCCTGACGGTATGCCGATGCCATTGGCAGAACCGTTTAACTGTTGAACCGCCTCGGTAAGCCTATTCCATTTTTCCTTCTCTTCATGCGCACCGATGACGAAAGGGATCAACTTGAAAGTATCGATCAGCTTATTTGCCGATCCGTCTTGAACCACTCCGAACAAACCCAGTTGTACCGCCCCGGCTGACACGCCTATTAAAAGAGCGCCTTCATAGTACCTTTTGATGATGAGCTCTTTTAACCCAACCTTGGTAAATGCATTCCAACCCTTCTCGACATCGCCGCCTGCCAGAAGAATGATGTCACTTTCCTTGACGAACGACTCATCGTCCGACGGGAAGGAAGAGAGAATCATTTTGCAATCCTGAATACCGATGCTTTCCATAGCACCTTCGAAGATCGAATAGAATTCAGGATCATCACCGTTGGAAGCTCCTATATAGGCAGCCTTGAGTTCGGTTCGGTCGATCGTTTCCCTTATCGACTGAAGAAAGATAGTTCCTTTGTTCTTCCAAAAGAGAAGTTGACTATCGGCAAAAAGATAGATGGGCTGCAAAGGCGAATTCATATGAATAGATTATAAAACCCTGGATGGCCCGAGTATAGGCTAGTCAACAGCCATTTCGCCCGAGGCGATCGCAAGGGCGGGCACGTACATGTCGCGCTCAGAGCGAAGGAGACCGTCCTCGAGCCCATCGGGCCCATCTCATGGTGGGTTTTAAGCCATGGGAGTTGTGTTATCGCGGACGCCCGGCCAGGCTTTAATAGAGTGTTGAAAAACTCTCTTTACAGGCTGATCAAAAAGATCTCAGGGGCAAGGCGCGCGAGAAATCGATGAGCGGAGGCGTACTTGTGCGGTACGTTGGAGCGAGGCGATCGAGCGCAACGAAGCATATGAG
The DNA here is from genome assembly GCA_036004365.1 of Binatia bacterium. Lineage (GTDB taxonomy): Bacteria > Desulfobacterota > Binatia > UBA9968 > UBA9968 > DP-36. The sequence continues at coordinate 904 of DASYRN010000244.1, read as the reverse complement.
TCTTTTTCAACAGCCTGTTAATAATTAACAAAGATAGTCGAGTCGTACGACCGGCAAAAGTAAAGACCTGACGTTTAGTAGTCCGCAGGCAACCGCCCCTAAACTCTTCCCCTAAATTTTCGCTCTGCCTTCCCTTGGCGATGTCGTCTGGTAGAGTATCTATTATCGGGGTCGCGAGCTGAACTATTCCTGAGGCATGCCCGAACGAAAGGAGCAAGAGATGAACTCTTCGTCCATGGAACTGGGACAAATTGGAATCTGGACGGCACAGTTTGATTATCAGCCCGCCGCCAAGGTGCGAGAAGCCTCCGCGGAACTCGAACAGCTCGGGTTCGGAGCGATCTGGTTCCCCGAAAGTGTGGGCCGCGAATCGCTCACGAATGCCGCGTTACTTCTCGGCGCAACCAGCCGAATAGTCATTGCCACAGGGATTGCAAATATTTACGCCCGTGATCCGGTAACGACTGCCGCCGGACAAAATACTCTGGCTGAAGCCTATCCCGGGCGGTTTCTCCTCGGTCTCGGTGTCAGCCACATTCCGCTGGTTGAACAGGTAAGAGGCCACCGTTACGGCAACCCGGTGGCTTCAATGCGGGCGTACCTGGATGGAATGGACCGGGCTCCCTACCGAGCGGTACCTCCGAGCGTGAAACCCGTCAGAGTCTTGGCGGCACTTGGACCTAAGATGCTGAGGTTAGCCGCGGAGCGAGCCGGCGGCGCGCATTCGTATTTCGTCCCGCCGGAACACACCGCGCGCGCCCGTGAGATCTTAGGCAGGGACCGACTCCTGGCGGTCGAGCAGGCCGTCGTACTTGAAACCGATTCAACCAAAGCGCGAGAGATCGCGCGAGCGCACACCTCCAGGTATCTCGCGTTGCCTAACTACGTGAATAACTTGCGCCGT
>DASYRN010000243.1:0-8930 GCA_036004365.1 Binatia bacterium | reverse complement strand
GACTTCCAGACTCTATACCGAACTAGCCGAAGCCCTGAAGAATCAAAACTGGGTGCTTACCAACGGCACGACGCCGGAAAGGGAATGGGCTATCCTTCCGGCCGCCCATTTCAATCAGATCCTCGGCAAATACGTGGGCGGCGGCTTAGGCTATGGTCTGCCCGCCTCTCTAGGAGCCTCTCTCGCGCTCAAAGGCACGGGAAAGCTTTGCGTCGATCTTCAGCCCGATGGAGATCTGCTCTTTACCATCAGTGCTCTGTGGACGGCGGCCCACTATGAGATTCCGCTGTTGATCGTTGTTTGCGACAATCGCTCCTACTACAACGACGAAGAGCATCAGGAGAGGATGGCTCGACTGAGAGGCCGGCCGGTCGAGAACAAGGTCATCGGAATTCGTATCGAAGATCCGCCTGTCGACTTCGCGGCCAATGCCCGCTCCTACGGAGTTTGGAGCGTCGGCCCGATCACCGAGCCGAAGGATCTCGCCAACGCGCTGCGCGACGCGATCAAAGTGGTGCAGGAGGGAAAACCGGCGCTCGTCGATGTCGTGATTCAGAATCGCTGAGTTTGCCTTGGGAAAGTCTGCCCTTGCGCGAGGGAAACGCGGATGCCGTTTCTGGAGATAGGCCGGGTCGTTCATCATTATCTCATCGAGGGTTTGGAAAACGGTCCCGCGCTTGTCTTTTCCAACTCTCTAGGCACGGACCTTCGTATTTGGGATGCGGTAGCAGGCCGTTTTCGCCAAAATTTCAGAATCGTCCGCTATGACAAGAGAGGACACGGTCTGACGGACTCTCCCTCGCCGCCCTATATCTTCGACGACTACGTGCGGGATCTAGCCGGCTTGTTAGATCATCTCGCGATCCACGATGCGGTGGTCTGCGGCGTGTCAATAGGCGGCATGATCGCCCAGGCTAGGCGGCGGCACATCCCGAGCTTGTCCGCGCGCTTGTTCTGTGCGACACCGCCGCGAAGATCGGTTCGCCTAGCATGTGGAAAGAGCGTATTGAAGCCGTTAAGACAACCGGACTTGGAAAATGGCAGGCCCGCTTATGGAGCGCTGGTTCACTCGGAAGTTCCGGCAGAGCCGCGTTGCGGAACTCCGCGGCTATGTTAATATGCTCGCCAGAACTTCCGTGGAGGGTTACATCGGCGCATGCTGCGCCCTCCGAGATGCGGATTTAAGAGAATCCGCGCGTTCGATTACTCAACCGACTCTCGTCCTATGCGGAGATCAGGACGTCGCGACCCCTCCCGACGTTGTTCAGTCGTTCGCGGGGGGATACCTGCCGCTGAGTTTTCTCTCATCAATGGCGCGGCGCATCTGCCCTGCATCGAACAGCCGGAGGCGCTCGCACAAAGGATGATGCAATTCTTTAAGGAGAATGGAATTGTCCAACAATCGATTCAATAAAGGGATGGCGGTGCGCAAGGCGGTTCTCGGCGCCGATCACGTCGCGCGCGCTGAAGCCAATAAGACGGAGTTTGATGCCGATTTTCAGCGCTTTATAACGGAGAGCGCATGGGGAGCGGTTTGGGCGCGACCCGGGCTCCCGCGAAAGACCCGTCACCTGCTGACGGTCGCCCTGCTCGCGGCACTCGGAAAACATGAAGAGCTGGCCATGCATATACGCGCGACGCGAAACACCGGAGTCACGCCCAAGGAAGTAAAGGAGGTATTTCTCCAGGTTGCGATCTATGCCGGCGTGCCGGCGGCGAACTCGGCGTTCGGCATAGCCAAACGGGTGTATAAAGAATTGAAAAGCGAAGCAAAGTAATTCTCAATGAAAAAACTGTAAGCATGCTTCGACACTTCGACTTGGCTCAGTGCAGGCTTCCTCGACTCGCCTTTAGTCCCGAGCTCGTCGAGGGATCAGCATGAACGGGAAATTCCTGCTAATGTTGCTTTCTCTGCCGTTCGTCCTGAGCCCTTCGATACGCAGGCCGTTCGTCCTGAGCTTGGTCGAAGGAAACGGCCTGCTACTCAGGACAGGCTCAGTATAAGGGCGAACGGGAGTAGTTTCAGCAAGAGTTAAGTAATTTCAAGAGGTGCCTGCCATGATCGAGGTCAAAGAATACAAGCCGCGCGATTGGAAATCCCATCCACCCTATCGCTATGAAGGCTATGCGTCGTCGGTCAAACGCGCGCCGCTTAAGCGGCTGCTGCGTATGAAGCAGACGCTCTCCGAGACTACGGGTCCCATTCTCGGCCATGAGGCGGTGCAGCCGGGTGACGCCGATCTCACGCGCAACGCCGGCACCGCCGGCGAGGCGATGGGGGAGAGAATCATCGTGGTGGGTCGAGTCCTAGATGAAGACGAGCGGCCCGTGCCGAACACGCTCATCGAGATCTGGCAGGCCAATGCCGCCGGCAGATACCACCATGAGGTCGACCAGCACAACGCTCCGCTGGACCCGAATTTTATCGGGGCCGGACGCTGCATGACCAACGAGAAGGGAGAATATCGCTTCGTCACGATCAAGCCCGGCGCTTATCCCTGGCTCAATCATCCTAATGCCTGGAGACCGGCGCATATTCATCTCTCGTTATTCGGCCCGAGCTTCGTGACGCGCCTTGTCACCCAGATGTTCTTCCCCAGCGATCCGTTGATCCCGCTGGATCCGATCCTCAGTTCGGTTCCCAGCAAAAGCGGACGCCAGCGTCTGATTTCATCCTATGCCCACGACGTCACCGAACCCGAGTGGGCGCTGGGTTATCGTTTTGACGTCGTGTTGCGTGGACGGCAGCAGACACCGTTCGAGGAGAACGGACGATGAAACAGACCCCTTCCCAGACTGTGGGGCCATTTTTCTCGTTGGGACTCACCCGCCGGACCATGAATGCGCTCGCAACCGATTCAACCCAGGGAGAAAAAATCCGCATCGAAGGTCAGGTGTTCGATGGTGACGGCAAACCGGTGCCGGATGCGATGATTGAAATCTGGCAGGCCAACGCCTATGGACGTTACAACCATCCTGACGACAAGCAAGAAAAGCCGCTGGACCCGAGTTTCACAGGTTGGGGTCGCTGCGAAACGGATAAGAACGGAGTTTTCTTCTTTGAAACCATTAAGCCCGGGACGGTGCCGGGTGCCGGCGGGTCTGTGCAGGCACCCCATGTTAACGTGACGGTTTTTGCCCGTGGCATGCTGGTGCACGCCTATACGCGAATTTACTTCGGCGATGAGCCCGCCAATGACACCGATACGGTGCTGTTGTCGGTCAAAAACAAAGCACGGCGCAGGACACTAGTTGCAAATCGTGAAGGAAGGAACGGCAAGAACCTCTACCGCTTCAACGTCCGGCTGCAAGGCGAAAACGAGACCGTCTTCTTCGACGCGTGACAGGCATAAAGCGTTGGCCTATTGGATTTCACTCAGCCCCGCACAATCCTCAGAAAATTATTGCTGATGGCCACCGCGCTCGATTCCGATATTCTCGCTCCATTGTTTCGGGATGAAGAGTTGGCGCGACTGTTCGAGGACAAGGCCTATGTCCGCGCTATGGTCGAGGTCGAAGTCGCCTTGGCCCGCGCCGAGGCGAGGTTAGGGATCATTCCCCCATGGGCGGGGGAACAGATCTCCGGCGCTGCACGGCCCGAAAAGATCGATCTAAAGAAAATCACCAAGGGAACGATGCAGTCGGGCGTGCCGGTGATCGCTCTCGTCCAAGAGCTGCGCGAGGTCGTCGGTCCGAAAGCGGCGCCGTATCTGCACTGGGGCGCGACAACTCAGGACATCATGGACACCGCCTGCGTGCTTCAGCTTCGTTCTGCCGCCGCGCTGTTTAAAGAACACCTTGCGGAGTTGATTCGACAGCTCGGGAAACTCGCCGATCGGCACCGCCTCACCGTTCTCGCGGGACGCACCCACAGTCAGCAGGCGGTTCCCGTCAGCTTCGGCCTGAAGATCGCCGTCTGGCTCGCGCCGCAGATGCGGCATCGCGAGCGGCTTGAGGAAATGTCCCCGCGCGTCTTCGCCGTTCAGCTCGGCGGGGCTGCGGGAACACTCGCCGCGCTCGGCGACAAGGGCCTCGCGGTTATGGAGGCGCTGGCTAGCGAACTTAAGTTGGCCGTGCCGGCCATCCCGTGGCACACGCAACGAGATGGACTCGCGGAGTTCGCAAGTTGGCTCAGCCTCGTGACGGGCAGCCTCGCAAAAATGGGACAGGATATCATCCTGATGGCCCAGACCGAGGTCGGCGAGGTCGCGGAGGGGGCGGAACATGGACGCGGCGGCAGCAGCACGATGCCGCAAAAGAGCAATCCGATCGCGAGCGAACTCATCATCGCCGCGGCGCGCGCGAATGCGTCGCTCCTCTCGGCGATGCACAATGCCCTGATTCAAGAGCACGAGCGGGCGACCCACGGGTGGCAACTCGAGTGGCTCACCCTGCCGCAAATGGTTCTGTTGACAAGCGGAGCGCTCAAGCACGCGCTGTTTCTCGCCAAAAACTTGCACGTGAATGAAGCCAGGATGCGGGAGAATCTCCGACGCGCCCATGATCTCGTGCTCGCCGAGGCGGCGGTTTTCGCGCTGTCCAAAGAGATGCCGCGCTCAAAGGCGCATGAGTTGGTTCAAAAGGCATGCGGAATCGCCGTGTCCGAAGGAAAATCATTGATCGAGGTCGTGCGAAGCTTGTCAGGGGACACTGTCCCGCAAGGGGCCATTGACTGGAGCGCGCTCGCCGAGCCGGCAAATTATCTCGGCGAAACTCAAAGAATGATCGACCACGTGCTCAAAAACGCGAGCAAGCTTTCGGGCTGAAAAGATTTCATCTCGCACGGATCAACCGGTCTAATGAAGAACCCGCCAAAAACCGACAAGCTTGTATCGATGCAGCAAGCCATCGCCACCTACGTAGGTGACGACTGCTCTGTTGCCATTGAAGGCTTCACGGGATTCATTTCCTTCGCCGCGGGCCACGAGATCCTCCGGCAACGGCGCCGCAATCTTACGTTAATCCGCATGACTCCGGACCTGATCTACGACCAAATGATCGCTGCCGGCGCGGCGAGTAAGCTTGTCTTCAGCTACATGGGCAATCCCGGCGTCGGCTCGCTTTACTGCATCCGCCGGGCCGTGGAAAAAAGCATTCCTCGCCCGCTGGACCTGGAGGAATATTCACACTACGGCTTGGTCGGGCGTTATGCGGCCGGTGCCTCCCGATTGCCTTTCTTTGCCCTGCGCAGTTATGTTGGCTCCGACATGCTTGCGGCAAACCCGCTGATCAAAGTGATCGACGATCCTTACGGAACGGGCAAAATCGCGGTCGTACCGCCGCTCAACCCAGATGTCGCCATCCTCCACGCGCAGCGCGCGGACCGGCAAGGCAACACACACCTGTGGGGCCTGCTCGGCATGCAAAAAGAGGTCGCTTTTGCCTCCAGACACGTGATTGTCGCCGTGGAAGAAGTGGTGGATGAAGCGGTGATCCGCGCCGATCCCAACCGCACCATGATCCCCGGCTTGATCGTCGACGCCGTGGTGCATGAGCCCTACGGCGCGCACCCCTCCTACGTTCAAGGCTACTACGACCGCGACAACGAATCCTACCTGGCTTGGGACAAGCTTTCGCAAGATCCCACCGCGGTCGAGGCGTGGCTGGACGAGTGGGTCTACGGCTTAGCGAACCGGGCCGCCTATGTGAAAAAACTTGGACAAACCTATTTTGATAAGCTCAAGCCGGAGCCCTTGCTTGCGCCGTCGGTTGACTATGGGAGGTATCGATGAGCGAACCGACCTACACCGCCTCGGAGATGATGATCGTCGTGGCCGCGCATATGTTAAAAGGGGCGCGCACCGTTTTCGTCGGAGTTGGCTTGCCCAATATGGCCTGCAACCTGGCGCGCTCCACCGTAGCACCCGACCTCGAGCTCATCTACGAATCCGGAGTTTACGGCGCTCGCCCGGAACGGCTGCCGCTTTCCATCGGCGACCCCACCCTGGTCAGCGGCGCCATATGCGTGGTCTCTATGGCCGACTTGTTTGGGCTGTACCTGCAGCGGGGCCTGGTTGAGGTTGCGCTGTTGGGCGGAGCGCAAATTGACCGATACGGTAACCTCAACACGACGGTCATCGGCGACTACCGGACGCCCAAAACACGCCTGCCCGGCAGCGGCGGTGCCTGTGAAATCTCGATCAACGCTCAACGCACGTTCATGATCATGCGTCTGAAGCGCCGGGCGTTTGTGGACAAGCTGGATTTTCTCACGAGCCCCGGTCACCTGAGCGGCGGCGACAGTCGTGCTCGGTTGGGCCTGCCCGGCGGCGGTCCAGAGCTGGTCATTACTGACAAAGCTCTCTTCAATTTCGACAACCCCAACCGCGAAATGCAGCTGAGCGCGCTCTATCCCGGCGTTACGGTGAATGAGGTGCAGGCTGAAGTCGGCTGGCCGCTGCGGCTGGCGGAGACGATCGAGGAAGCTGACGCGCCATCGGCTGAGGAACTGCGTCTGATCCGCGAGGAACTTGATCCGCACGCCATGTATCGCTAAAAATAACGAGCAATCCCTATGAGGAGTCAAACGCTATAGAAAAGGAGAAAAAGCATGGCCAAAATTCGACACATCGCAATACTTGCAGCAGATCCGTCCAAACTGGCGGATTTTTACAAGTCTTCCTTTGGACTTAAAGAGGTGGCTCGGAGCGGTTCCAATGAAGAAGCCATCTACCTTTCCGACGGCTATATCAACCTCGCCCTTTTGCCTGCGAGAAATAGAAAGGAAGGGATTTACCACTTTGGGATAGAAGTGGAAAACTTGCAGGACGCCTTGCAGACGGCACTCGTGGCCGGCGCTAGTGGAGGCACCGCTTCGCTTCCCAAGGATGGCCGTTTTGCGGAGACGTTTGTCCTCGATCCCGTAGGCACCCGAGTGGACCTTTCCGAGCAAGGCTGGAAGGTTTAGAGCTCAATGCGGTGTCGGTCCCGGTCCGCGGGTTGACAGGGACCTAACTTTTCGCTGAAGCTCGGCCTCCCTCGCATAAGTGAACTCGCTACAGCAAGACTAGAAATCACGTTCATTCCCGACCGACTCGGATCGCAGCGCTGCAATCGGCGCGAATCACGCTACTTTGCTTCAGCCCCGGTCACGGACCAATTGAGCTACATGCCCAGCTGAGGTAAGACCGGAAAGACTCAAGGAGAGTTACATGAGAATTGATATCTTCCCTCACATTCTGCCCAAGCCCTACTTCGACAAAATGCTCAAGATGAGCGAGCGAACCGCTTACATGCAGAAACGCATGCGGGATATTCCGGTCATGTACGACTTGGACACTCGTTTTCGTATTATGGAACAGTACGAAGACTATGTTCAGGTGCTCACTCTGGCCCTTCCGCCGATCGAGATCCTCGCCGGGCCGAAACAAAGCCCGGATCTGGCGCAGCTTGCCAATGACAGCATGGCGGACCTGGTAGTTAAGTATCCGCATCATTTCCCCGCCTTTGTGGCTTCCCTGCCGATGAATAATCCCGACGCAATGCTTCGGGAGGTGAAGCGAGCAGTGCGCCAACTTGGCGCGAGAGGTGTCCAGATCGGCTCCAACGTCAACGGTCGTCCGTTGGATGAGCCGGAATTTCGTCCCTTGTTCTCTCTCATGGCGAAGCTGGATCTGCCCATCTGGCTGCATCCAACTAGGTCGCCCGACTTTTCCGACTACAAGACCGAAAAACGGTCAAAATATGACTTGTGGTGGACCTTCGGCTGGCCATATGAAACCAGCGTCGCTATGGGTCGCCTCGCGCTATCAGGCGTTTTCGATGAGAACCCGAATCTCAAGATCATCACCCACCATATGGGCGCGATGATCCCCTACTTCGAGGGTCGAATCGGTCTAGGTTTGGATCAGTTGGGGACACGGACGGACGATGAACATGATGTCGGAACCCTAGCGCGTCTTAAGAGACGGCCCTACGACTATTTTCGGATGTTTTATGCTGACACCGCGCTCTTCGGAGCTCTGCCGGCGACCGAGTGTGGCCTGGCATATTTCGGGTCCGACCACATCCTGTTCGGGACGGATATGCCGTTCGATCCCGAGAAGGGAACCGGCTTCATCAGGGAGACGATCCGCGTGATCGACAACATCACGGCTTCCGTCGAGGATAAGAGGAAAATCTACGAAGAGAATGCAAAAAGATTGCTCAAGCTTGGCTAAAGCACTGGCCCCGCCTGGCTGAGAAAACTGCTGATTCGACCTTAATTAGTTCTCACTGAAAAAGTTCCGTTCGCCCTTCGGTGAGCCTGTCCTGAGTAGCAGGCCGTTTCCTTCGACCAAGCTCAGGACGAACGAAAGAGAAGCCCAATTAGTAGGAATTTCCCGTTCATGCTGAGCGCCGTCGAAGCATGCTTACACTTTTTTTAATGAGAACTTAATCAAAAGAATCTGTCCCAGAGCCGTTTGAAGACGTTGGATTGCTCGATGTCCTTATCGGAAATCAAAATGAACTTTCCGAGAGCTTTGTCGCCGAGCGTGATGGTGATCTCGCCGAGTTTGTCTCCTTTCTTGAGAGGCGCCCAAACCGGACTGTTCATCTGAATGCTCGATTTGACCTGCTTCTCTTCGGCGCGTTTGATGAGAATCTCAGCCGGGACTCCGGCCACGGCGCGAAGGACGCTGATCATTCCGCCTCTGATTCTGATGTCCTGCGTAACTGATTCTCCGGCCTTCAGCACCGTGAACATCTTGTAGTCGTTGAAGCCCATAGCGAGCAGCCGGGAGGCTTCCCGGAAGCGGATTTTGTTCGTAGACGAGCCCAACGTCACTGAAATCAGCCGCAGGCCGTCCCGCTCGGCCGTGGCCGCGAGATTAAACCCGGCCTCGTGGTACGAGCCGGTCTTGATCCCATCCGCTCCCTGAAACTTTCCAATGAGATGATTGGTATTCTGCAGAACAAACTTTCCGTCGCGGAAGTCTTCCTTAGCCGTG
>DASYRN010000242.1:0-12924 GCA_036004365.1 Binatia bacterium | reverse complement strand
ACCAAACCCTGGCTGACTTCGCCTGCAAAGATAGCGCTGTCCGGAGTGGTGGCGGCGGCTACATATAAAGGAGGGTAGGGGAGCTGAACCGGCGTAGGGCTGAGCTGGAAGTCTCTGAAGCTCCAAAATCTGCCGCACGATTTTTCGCTGTAGCCGCTCTGGAAAATTTGCACCAGCATCCGAATCCCCTCTTCAAACCGCGGCCGGCTCTCTTCGGCATCGATGCCGAGCCGATTCAGCACCCACGGATGGCCTCTCCCGAGACCCACCATGATTCGCCCTTCGGTAAGCAGATCAGCGGCCGCGATCTGGCTGGCCAGCATCACAGGGTGGTGTATAGGGACGCTGATAATACCGGTGAGAAAGCGAATCCTCGGCGCGCGCTGGGCGGCCGCGACATAGAGTCCCAGGGGAAAGGGTGAACAGGAGATGGCATCTTTTCCGAAGCTTTCCGTAGTGGAGAAAAAGTCGTACCCCAGCGCATCGGCGAGCTCAATCTGCTCTAGGACTTCGCCGTAGATCTGCCGCTCTGTTTTTCCCGGATAGGAAAACTCAGTGAACAGTCCGATTTTCATGCTTGCCCCGAGGCGACAGCAACCGCCCGACACTACTCGAGAACTGGGAGCGAGTCAAAGGTGAAGTCCCGATGCTGGGCGCAGCCCGCTTTTTCTAAAGCTTCGCAGCATCGGACCTGCGATGGCATCCATCGCTTCGCCCAGTTCTTTGACTTTAAGAAATCGGCAGGCAAGGAAGAAAACCAAGGCGGCGACACTCATGGCTGAAACGACCTGTACGAGATAGAGGAGAAATCCCCTAAGTGGAAGACGGTCGGCGATCTGCGCGCTGAGGAGCCACGCCGCCGCCGCCATCGCGGCGGAGGCCGCCACAACTTTGAGCAAGGTCCAGACGAGCCCGCGGCCTTCCAACCGGCCCAACCTGCGACGCATGAAGAGCACGAGCAAGATGAAATTGACCAGTGCGACCGTTGAAGTCGAAAGGGCGAGACCGATATGGCCCAGAGACCCCACCAGCAGATAATTCATGACGTAATTGACCGCGATTGAAGCGAGGCTGATCAAGGTCGGGGTGCGCGCGTCGTGAAGCGCGTAAAAAGCCGGCGAGAGTACCTTGATCGCAGCATATCCGGCAAGCCCGACCGAGTAGGCCGTCAGAGCATTGGCCGTTTGGATCGTATCGAAATCGGTAAACCTCCCGTGCTCGAAGATCAGCCCGATGATCGGCCGCCCCAAGACGGCCAGGCCCATCGCAGAAGGGACACACAAGAGAAAAACCAGAGCCACGGAATGCGCCAAGGTCCGGCGAAACCCAACCATATCTTGGCGGACGCTCGCGGTTGAAAGGGGAGGGAGAGTCACGGTCGCGATGGCGACGCCAAAGACCCCGATCGGAAACTGCATAAAGCGAAAGGCGTAGTTCAGCCACGACACCGGCCCGTTAGCAACTTGGCCGGTTGCAGGATCAATGATGGAAGAAGCGAAATTACTGTTGACGAAGACGTTAATCTGAACGGCCGCGACACCGATGATTGCCGGCCCCATAAGACGCAGGATCTGCCGCACCCCGGGATCGGCGAAGCTGAGCATGGGTCGATAGCTGAAGCCGGTACGACGGAGACTGGGCCACTGCACGGCGAACTGAAGAAAGCCACCGAGCAAGGTCCCATAGGCCATGCCCTCGATGGGACCCAAGGCGATGAATGGCCCCAGCACAAAGCCAAGCAGCAACCCACCCACAATCGAACCAATGTTGAAGAATGCCGAAGCGATAGCCGGAATCCCGAAGCGGCGCTGCGCGTTCAAAATTCCCATCGCTTGAGCCGCCAGCGCGACCAACAGTAAAAACGGGATCATGATGCGCGTGAGATGAATGGTAAGATCGGCCTTGCCCGGGACATCGAAAAATCCGGGTGCGAGCAGATAGACGACTGACGGCGCGCCGATCCATCCCGCGAGAGAGATAATCGCAAGGATTAAGATCATTGCGGTCGCGACAAGATTCGACAGCCGGACGGCTGCCTTCGCCCCCTTGGTTTCGAAGACTTGGGAGAAAGTCGTCACGAACGCCGAAGACAACGCTCCCTCGGCGAAGAGATCGCGTAGGAGGTTCGGGATCCGAAAAGCGGCAAGGAACGCATCGTACTGCAGGCCGGCGCCGAAGAATACCGCGAAAACCTGGTCCCGCACCAAACCCAACACCCGGCTCGCCATCACGGCGAGACTGACAGTGCCCGCATGGCGCGCCACATTCGGTTGCTCGGCGCCCTTCTTATCCGAGTCCATATTCGGCGCCAAGATGCTTGAGAGTGCCAAAGTCGGCCAAGGTGCGAAGACAGGCGAAGGTAGGGAAGATCAGTGGAAGCGATCCTTGCTCGCAGAGCTTAAGAGCATGCTCGGGCGTAACCCACAAGCTATCGGTTACCTCCTGAGAGTTTGGCAGCGGCTCCTGATCCGGCGGAAGCTGCGCGAGATAGAAATGGGTATTAAAGCGCATGGCGAACTCTCGCGGCGTCTGCCAGTGTGAGAAATGGGCCAGCCTGGCAAGATCGCAAAGTAGCCGTTCGCCCTCCAGAAAGCTTCGGAACTCGATCTCACCTTTGATCAAGGCCAGGCGCTTCTCGGCAACGCTCTCTTTTCTCTTTTGCTCCTTCCCATTTAAAGCCTCACCTGTCTCGGTCACGCAAAGGAGGACCCCGACCTCCTCAAAGAGTTCTCGAACGGCTGCCACCCAATGACCGAGGCAAAGTTTAGGACTCAAGGTTGCGCCGGCGATCCGCTGAGCTTCTCTTGGCGTCAAACCAAGACATCGCCTTAGGACAGCGTCCGCGCAATCCTCTTTGCGGACGGTGCCGCCGGGAAAGACGTACATCCCGCCGAGAAATTTCATCTGAAGAGGTCGCTGCGTGAGAAAGATCTCAAATCCCCCCAAGGGTTTCGTCCGGAGCAGGATAACGCTCGCTGCGTTTTTGGGGTGAGAAGGCTCAGCCATTGATCCTTAGAGATAAGGACGCGCCATAATCTTCGCGGCAAGGCGGGCCGGGTGCATAGTACATGTGAAAAAGCCTGTCCGAAGCCTCGTAGAAAATCAGGCTCGATGAAACCGTACCGTAAGCCTCCGTATGAACGCAAATAGCATCTTTGGGGTTAGTAAAATCTTTTCCCGGCGTGTGATCGCTCAAGGCGCGTTTGAGCGCTGCGATCCAATAATGGAGGTCTTTCCCAGGCAGGAATTGCTCTTTGGCTCTTTCAAAAAGGGCATGTGCGTTCTCGATCTTTGCCGGCTGGCTTTCATAAACGGAGGTGTTGCTGAAAACATGCAGGCCTTTTGGCAACTTCGAACAGTGAATTTTCTCTTCCGAATTATAACCGACATACGCGGCTTCTGCATTGGCGATGAGAAGATTGAAGGGCCGGTAACTCGAACCCCTTTCTGTGGATAGAAAAGAACAGGCATGAACAGGATCTTTGGCTTTCAAGACCTCAAGACAAAGTAAGCCCCTCGAGCGGACAGCGGATGCGTCTCTCTCCGCATCGGACCGCCGGTTTAAAATTCCTGCCACGAGCCCATATTCGTTGACGCCCAACCATGTCCCGCCGGCGAGCAAATCTTTGCCTGCGAGGATGGGCGGATTGTGCGCCACGATTTCCGGCGGCGCTGAAGGGCGGGTAAAGAACTCGTCCCGGTTAGCCGCGACGATCAACGGATAGTTCGTGAACTCCTGAAAGTAGAGAGCCAGCGTGCACATAGGTAAGGTTTACAGAAAGTCCTGTCAATCTGCAACGAGCGCAGCGTTGAGTTGCGTTGTTTCACCTACTCTTTTATGTTAGTTTGATTTTTCTTCATGGACCCTATGTTTCAATCGATCGATGATGTGATGCGCCGCTTGGCAGGCCAGAAATACATTTGCAATAGAAACCTGGCGACGGTGGTCTATCTCGCTTGCGCGATGCGCAAGCCGGTTCTCGTCGAAGGTCCGGCAGGTGTCGGAAAAACGGAATTGGGAAAGGTTCTGGCCGCCGCGCTCGACGTGGATCTGATCCGCTTGCAATGCTACGAGGGGCTAGACGAAGCGAAGGCCCTGTATGAGTGGGAGTACGCGAAGCAGCTTCTCTATACTCAGATTCTTAAAGACAAGATCGGCGAGATCCTTCAGGGCGCCCCGAATCTCAAACGGGCAGTCGATCGCATCGCCAAAGAGGATGATGTCTTTTTTTCAGAGAAATTTCTTCTGCCGCGGCCCTTGCTGCGATCCATCCTTTCCGAGGAGCCGACGGTTCTCTTGGTCGACGAGGTCGATAAATCGGACACCGAGTTCGAAGCATTTCTTCTCGAAGTCCTAAGCGATTTTCAGATCAGCGTGCCGGAGCTCGGAACTCTCAAAGCAAAACATCTCCCCTTCGTCGTCCTGACCAGCAACAACAGCAGGGAAATGTCGGACGCGCTCAAGCGCCGCTGTCTCCATCTTTATCTCGATTTTCCCGATCCGCAGAGGGAGATGGAGATCATCAAGCTCAAGGTGCCCGGAGTGGGGGAGAAGCTGGTGGAGGAGGTGGTCCATCTGCTCCAGCGGCTGAGAAAGCTCGATCTTAAGAAGCGGCCGAGTATCAGCGAATCCCTTGATTGGGTGAAGGCGCTGACGCTTCTCAACATCAAGCATCTGGACGATCAGCTCGTAGAAGAAACTCTCGCTACGCTCATGAAGTACGAGGGAGACATTCGAAAGGCTGAAGAGGAGTTGAAGAGATACCTGGCGGAACACAAATCCAAGCTGCCGACCCCGGCCGTCCAATCCGACAAAGACTTTCTGCATTAAATAGGTTCGCTCCCGAGCTTCTTGCCTCATGAATGATCAAATCGTCGAGTTTTCCAACCTTCTCAGGCGCAACGGCATTCGCGTCTCGCCCTCTGAAAATATAGAGGCGCTGAGAGCTTTAGAACTTCTAGGCATCGAGGATGCGTCATCATTTAGGGTCGCCTTACGGACCACTTTGGTCAAGCGCTCCTTGGATATTCGGCCTTTCGAGGAGCTTTTCGATCTCTTTTTTCTCGGCTTCGGAAAATCCGTCGCCGAGTCCGATCGGAGACTCATGGCGCAACTGGGACTCAGCCCCAAAGAGTTCCAGAGATGGCTTGAGGAAGTCCGCAATCTTTTGAAGCGCTGGAAGAAAGATCTCTCCCCGCTAGGGCGAGCGCTTCTAACCGGCGACATGGGGCAGTTGGAACGCCTGCTGCGCGACGCGAAATCCAGGAGAGATGGCGAGCCTGACGACGGGAGAATGTCCGTCGGCGCCTACGCGGAGCGCATAGCGGCGGCAATGGACCTCGGTGGGGTGGGGCAGGAGATCGAAGATTTTGTGGCCTGGGCGAGGGCCGGCAACGCCGATGCTGACACGCTGGCGCAGCTCTCAGGTTACCTCGAAGAACGACTCAAAGCGCTTAGCCAGTTGATCCGAGAGCTCGCCGAACAGGAATCCAAGAAAGGTGGGTTCGGGTCTTCGGAACGGAAGCGACTCGACTATCTGATGCAGAAAAGCTTCTCTTACTACACAGAAGAGGACATTCGCCGGATGAACGAGGTCGTTACGCATTTGGCCCGTCGCTTCAAGAATCTTCTCTCGCTAAGAAGAAAACGAGCCCACAGAGGACGCTTTGATGTCAAGGAGACGATGCGAAAAAACCTCCAGTATGGAGGAGTACCGTTTGAGATCCAGCTGGATCGAAGAAAAAGAGAGAAGCCACAAGTGATCGTTCTCTGCGATATCTCCGATTCTGTCTTGAACGCCTCACGCTTTATGTTACAGTTTGTCTATTCTTTACAAGACCTGTACAGCAAGGTGCGAAGCTTCGTGTTCGTCAGCGAAGTCGGAGAGGTGACCCGTCTCTTCGAGGAAAACGAGATTCATAAGGCCATCGATATGGCTCTCAAAGGCGAGGTTATCGACGTCTATTGCCATTCGAACTTCGGCCGCGCGTTCGAAATGTTCCATAGGGAATATCTCGCCGCGGTGAACTCCAAAACGACATTTCTCATCATCGGCGACGGCAGAAACAACTACAATAGGGCCAACGATTGGGTGCTGAAAGAAATTCGGCGCAAGGCAAAACAGCTCATCTGGCTGAATCCGGAGAGCCGTCTGACGTGGGGCTTTGGAGATAGTGAGATGACCCGCTACCTTTCCCATTGCGATGTCGTCGAGGAATGCCGCAATATCGAACAGCTCTATAAGGTGATCAACCGGATCGTGGGATGAAGAAACTTTATATCCAAACTTACGGCTGCCAGATGAATCAGCACGATTCGGACCGGATCGTGGGGGTCTTGCAGAAGGGTTATATGCCCACGGACGAGGTCGAAGAGGCGGATTTGATCATCCTTAATACCTGCAGTGTTCGAGACAAGGCGGAACACAAAGTCTACAGCGCATTAGGAAGATGGCGCGAGCTGAAAGAAAAAAAGGGAAATCTGGTCATCGGAGTCGGGGGATGCGTGGCCCAGCAAGAGGGAGAAGACCTGCTGAAGCGCGTCCCCCATCTAGACCTCGTTTTCGGAACGCACAATATCCATAAGCTTCCTCAAATGATAAGAGAGGTGGAATCCCTGGGCGCCCGGCCGGTTGAGATCGCGTTCTACCGGGACCCCTTTTATATGGAAGAGCTGCACGTCAAGCCCGTTGCGCAAGGCCCGAGAGCTTTTGTGACGATCATGCAGGGCTGCAACAAGGTCTGCAGCTTTTGTATTGTTCCCTACGTCCGAGGCAGGGAGATCAGCCGGCCGAGCGATAGCATTTTGGCCCAGGTCTGTGATCTTGTTCAGGAGGGCATCAAAGAGGTCATGCTGCTGGGGCAGAACGTGAACTCTTATGGAAAGGGCCGGCGTGAGGATCTCACTTTTTCCGAGCTGCTGGCCAAGGTCGATGAGATTGCCGGGCTTGAAAGAATACGATTCACAACTTCGCATCCTCAAGATTTGTCTCCCGAGTTGATCGAAGCGTACGCGACTTTGGAGAAGCTCTGTGAGCATCTCCATCTACCCGTCCAATCCGGTTCGGATGCCGTGCTTCAGAGAATGCGCCGCGGCTACAGCCGGCAAGAATACCTGGATCGGATCAACCAGCTAAGAGATCATTGCCCCGACGTGGCCCTGAGCACGGATATCATCGTCGGTTTTCCAGGCGAAACCGATGAGGAATTCGCAAGGACTCTAGAAATCATCGAGGAAGTGGGCTATGATGATTTTTACGCGTTCGCCTATTCGCCACGGCCGCAAACAGTTTCGGCAAAATTATATGCAGATGATGTTCCAGACCCTGTCAAAAAAGAGCGGCTGGCAAAAGTGCTGAGCCTCCAGAGAGAAATATCGTTGAAGAAAAATAGGCAGAAGATTGGTTGCACAGAGGAGATCCTGGTCGAAGGTTCATCAAAGCTGGGAAAAGGCCAGATCATGGGACGGACCCGAACAAACCGCATAGTCAACGTATCAGGACATAGGGAGCCTCTCGGTGCTCTTGTCTCTGTGAAGATCGCCGGCGCAACCGCAAACTCACTTCTCGGTGAGTTGACGACCCAGATCAAAACCGCTAAGCCAGTCGAAGCAAGGGGGATAGCATGGCACTAAAGGATTCCATTCTGATGTCTGTGGGCGGACTAACGCTGGACCCAGTGACGAAGACGCCGATCGTCATTCTCAAAGACGTGGATAACAAATTGAATCTTCCGATCTGGATCGGCCTTTTGGAGGCCACGGCAATGGCCACGGAACTGGAAGGAATCAAAATGGCCCGTCCTATGACCCATGACTTACTGAGGAACATCCTCAATGAGATGGGCGGCTCCATAGAGTCAGTGCAGATTACGGATTTGAAAGAAAACACCTATTATGCCTTGATCCACCTCAATGTGGCCGGTCGGGCCGTTTCCATCGACTCGCGACCGAGCGATGCCATCGCCCTCGCGCTCAGAACCAAAAGCCCGATTTACGTTGCCAAGGGGGTCCTCGAGGCTTCGAGCATCCTGCAACAGGCGGAGGAAGGGAAAGAGCCAAACTTTTCCAACGTCTCCAAAGAAAAATGGGCCGAGATCCTCGAAAAGATGTCCCCAGACGACTTCAAGTATAAGATGTAGTTTAGCATGGAATGGTTCGCTCTCCGAGAAGAATCACGCGGAAAGAGATTCGTCGTCCTGATCCGTTTATAACTCTCACCCGTAGACTCTTCGACTTATTCACCGCGCACAAAGCCATATTCCTAAGTGGTACTGCCGTCGTCGCCGCCATCCTCTTGGCTCTGTGGGGTTGGGAGCTGTACACGGATCGCCAAAATCGCCTGGCAGCCCAACAATTCTCTCTCGCCCTAAGTCTCTACCACAATAGCCAGTATCGCGAGGCCCTGGATGCGCTTCAGAAGCTGGACATCTACCGCTCGTCTCGCTACAGACCTTTCGGATTGCTTTATCAGGCGCACACCTACATGGCCCTTAACGACAGCCCCAAGGCCGACCAGGCCGTGCAAGAGTTTCTAAGAACCGAAACAAGAGATTTCTTCCTGCGCCAGCTGGCGTTGCTCACCCTGGCCCATAATCAGGAGCGAACCGGCCGCTGCAAGGAAGCCATCGAAACCTACGCGCAAGCCGAGGCGCTGCAAGCTCCGTTCAAGGAGGAAGCACTGCTCGGCAAGGCGCGCTGCAGTGGCCAGCTCCAAAATTTTAACGAAGCCCTCAACGCCTATCGCCAATTTACGATCAATTACCCGACATCTGAGCGGGCGAAGGAGGCGGCGTTGCTGGCACAACAGATGGAGGTAAAAGCGAGCGCGAGCGGCGGGAAATGAGATATACAAAACGTCCGATAAGATATATTATGTAAACTTTCAGGGAAAGTTTTACATAATATAGAATCAGTAAGAAAACATCTAAGAAATATCGCCCCCCACCCCACTATTTAGGGACTAAGAAAAGGCGGGTTCGCACTTTTTCTTTACGGCGGACATAGAGCCACTTTCCACGGCTTTCTTCCACGAGCTGATAAATTCCTTTTTCCAGGCGGCGCTGACTCATGTCGCTGCATGTGGTCCTTGATCCGTTGTCGATCCATTGTTTGTGGTAGCTGCAGTTGCCACCGCGCCGTCTCCGGATAGTAGGAACGGGCTGGAAGTAGAGGCAATAACTGCAGATATTCTCGCCCGCGCCGTTGTGTTTGGGAAAAGCCATAAATGCCTCAGGAGGACATCATTCAGTCGTTTCTTTTAAAAGTACCGCCAGAGCCACCATTTTTCAAACCCGACCTTTGCCCAGTAGATCCACCGGGCTGGACCCCAAGTGCGCGCATCCGTAGCGCCGAAGGGCGGCCATCCTTGTGGATAAACGGTACGATTCGCTGCGGCACGTCCCGCGCCGTACGCAAGCAGTCATATCGTATGGATGCGGAGCGGAATCGGCTCGCCCCGCCCGTTGATCTTAACAGCGAGATTATGGGCTAGGAAGTCGGCCTCCTGATGCGCGACTCCTCCAGCTTTAGAAGCCGGCATGTCCGCGCAGTCGCCAATGGCGTAGACGTTCTCCCACTTCGTCTCCAGTGTGTCATAGTCAACGCGTATTCCCAGCTCGGTGTCCGCCAGGCCGCTGTCGAGAAGCACTTGTGCCGGCCGATGCGGCGGGACCATGAAGAGGAGGTCGTACGAAAGCCTGTATCCATATAATCCGGTCACCGTCTTGGACTCCGCATCGATGGAATGAACGACAAATTCGTAATGCTGCCGGATGTTTCTTCGCTTGCTTTCCGCATCCATCCAGACGATGGGCTCATGGGCCTCGCCCGTAGGCTCGGGGTCACGAGTGAAATACTCGATACTCACGCGGTCCCGAATCCCGCGCTGCCGGAAATAACTATCCAGCATCCATTGAGCTTCATACGGCGCAGGCGGGCATCGATAAGGGCCCAAAGGAACGCCCACGAGGATTTTTCCTCCGTCGAAGGTTCCGAGAACCCTGCGCAGTTTCTCGGTTGCCTCCATCTCCCAGGCATGATGAGCGGCCTCGGCAAAACCCCGAATCAGATCGGGCCTAGTCTGCAGACCCAGAGAAACGATCAAGTAGTCGTAAGAAACTTTCGAAGAGCCGAGCGTGACCTCATGACGCAGCGGGTCGATACCGGTGACCTCGTCCTGTACGAACCGCACGTTGCGCCTTTCCAAGTTTTTTAAGTTGCGCCGAATATCTTCCGCTTGCCGCTCTCCTACCATGAGAAAAAGGAAGGCAGGCATGAAGATGTGATCCGAGCGCCGATCGATGAGAATGACCTCGTGCTCGGCGCCAAGGGCGCGGCCGAGCTTCGTCGCGGCCACGACGCCGCCGCACCCTCCTCCCAAAATCACAATTCGTTTTCGCCCGTTGAGAGACACAGCGACCCTCGTCTTAGGATTGCGATTGCCCAAATCTCTGGCGTGAGCGCAACGTGAGGCCGCGAAGGTTTCTGAGTCGCTGGGCGCGCCAGAGCTTTTGCTCCGCCCTGCCGTCTTCGGTGAGCTCGGACTCAAATCGAGATGTCAGGAGAAGGAAGCGAAGCAGCAAGCGGTCGGAAAGCTCCTTGATCTCTTCGAGCAGCCATTCGCGGAAAGAACGCATGAACAAAAGCGCAATCGCGATCAGGACGAGCAAGACAATGACTATCAGCATGGAAAACTCCCCGAATCCACAACCTCCGTCTATTGTGATTCAGCTTTGACTTTTTCGAGATGTCCTTACGGCTAGCGGAGGAAAGTATCCTCCTGAGCGAGTGTCAGCGCGGCCTCCGTCAGAGATTCGGGGGTCGGTGCCCCTTCCCCGATGAGACCCACTTGGCGGAGGAATTGACCGATCTGAGCGTGATCGCGTGGGCTGATGGGTGCGTAGGGCCGGGCCGGCTCTCCGATGTCCACACCGAAATGTTTCAAGGCCGATTTCATAACCGGCGGCAAACCGTAAGCTCCCCACTTCCCGGGGAACAACGCAAAACAGCGCTGCCAATGACGCGCCAGCTCAAGGTTGCCGGCGCGGAAAGCTTTCACAACCTGAGCGCCGATGCGCGTCCCAGGCGGCGGCATGGTGGCCCCGGAGCCGCCCATCATCAGAGTTACCAAGAGCGGCTGCATGGTAGTAAAGTAATATCCCTTGCCGGCCAGATCGATTTGCTCAATTAATCGAGAGATCTTTGTGGTATCTCTAGAGCTTTCCTTGAAGTAGCGGACGTTGTAGATCTCGCTGATCTTGACGAATGCATCGTTGGGTGGGTCGGCGCCGGGACCCGGATTGTGATAGACGACAATGGGAATCGGGCTCGCGGAGGCGACCTGTGTGAAGAACTCCATCAGCTCGGAGATCGTAGGCTGTCCGCCCCAGGGGCGCAGCGGCATCAGAACTTGGGCCATGTCGCCTCCGATCTTGGCGCCGTACTCGGCGAGCTCGACGACTTCGCGCGGCGAGGGGCTGGAGCATCCCACGAGCACCGGCAAGCGGTTGTCAACCATCTCGGTTCCGATGCGGAGAAGCTCTTTTCGCTCTTCTCTGGAGAGCACCGTATATTCCGCCGCTTCCACTGCCGCGATGGATATGGCATCGCAATCCGCGGCGATGAAGTCGATTTCGCGCTTCAAGGCATCGTAATTGACGCGATCGTCCTCGCCGAAAGGCGTGAGACACGCTCCGATGATTCCTTTGATCGGCTTCGCCAGTGCCACAGCTAGTTGAGAACTTCCGCTACGATCCGGGCGTGACCGGCATCGCTCCCCTTGATCCTCAAAGGGAGAGCCAAGATCCTTGTTTTTATACCGACGATTTTTCCGAGATTCGCCACGTTTTCCGCAATGAGGACTCCATTCCCGAGCAACGTTTTGTGCACGGGGAAGTCGAATCCCTTGGGCCGCAGCGGGGTGGGCAGATCGACCGTGATGCAGTCGATTCCGAAAAGTTTGACGCCTTTTTTGACCAGCCACTCCGCGGCATCCACTGAGAGATAGGGATGGAGATTGTAATCGGGCGTCTCGAATTTTTCATCCCACCCCGTGTAGAGCATGACGATGTCACCTCGGTGGATCGGAATACCTGAGTTTTCGAAATCCTTCGCGGTAACTTCCTCCCCTCCCCTCTTCTTCACCGGAACGACGGCGCCAGGGCCCACAAAAGAGTCAAGAGGCAGCTCCTCGATCGACTGGCCATCCGGGATGATGTGGACCGGAGCGTCCACGTGCGTTCCGGCATGACAAGGAAGAGAAATCTCTGTAACGTTAAGCGCGTGCCCTTTGTCCAGGCTGAAGCATCTCTGGACGTGGACTTCAGGCAGGACGGGAATCTTCGGCATCCCTTCATAGATCACTCGCGAGAGGTCGACCATCTCCATTGTCTTTCCTCCTTAATGGCCGTTGCGCCATTTAGCATAAAGCGGATCTCGGTCGACGAACGCCCGCTTGATCCCATCATAGGCGAGCCAAAATTGGTTCAAGGTCTTTTGCACCGCCTCGCGCACCTGCTGTTGTTGGATATCTGTCACCGCGTATCGCTCGACCGCGAGCGGACCGACTTTCATGTGCTCTTCGTCGACTCCCATATGCAAGGTCCAATAACGAATATCTTCGGAGTTCCGGTCGAAGCCGTAATGTTTCGTCAAGCCATTGACGATGCGCGTCATCCGCTCGCTGGCTGTCCCCTCGAGGCAGAAGCCCTGGCTGGCGAAAAGCTCAAGCCATGTCTTTTGGTACAGCAGAAGTTCACGCCAATCGAGAAACGCAGATGTCTCAGGTAACGGCTCCACCCGATCGAGCTCTTCTCTTGTGAATCCACAAGCCTTGGCGAAACGGATGTAAAGCCCCTTATGGCTATCCGTGCCGGTGATTTCTCCTGTCCCTTCTTCGATGACGTTCTCGATCCACATCTTTTCCA
>DASYRN010000241.1:0-36161 GCA_036004365.1 Binatia bacterium | reverse complement strand
GGGAGTCAGTCCTTGGGGAGTTCATGAGCTCATAGGTAACGGATGGGAGTGGACGGAGACACCCTTCCGGCCGTTTGCCGGTTTTGTTCCCATGCAAAGCTATCCCGAGTACTCGGCCGACTTTTTCGACGGCAAGCATTACGTCTTGAAAGGCGCCTCATGGGCCACGCCAAGCGAGCTCATTCGCCCGAGCTTTCGCAACTGGTACCAGACCCACTATCCGTACGTCTTCGCCAAGTTCCGCTGTGTGTCCGATCTATAATTGATATTCGATGGCTCCTTAATCCTGGCTGAATCAATCCGCGTCACGATGATGGCATGTCTCAAGACGGCTCACGGGATGGAACTCTTTTTCATAGCATAGAAAAGAGCTATTTGACTTATAGACAAAATTGTTATGTAAGGAGGGGAAAATGAAAAAATGGTTCGCGTTGTTTGCTGTTCTGCTCATGGTGTCGGGTGAAGAGGCCTTCGCTCAAGCGCCGAAGGAACTCCGTGTCTCGGCGATCCCGGACGAAAACCCGCAGGAGATGCTCCGCATCTACACTCCGTTTGCTGACTATCTGGCCAAGGAGATCGGCATCCCGGTCAAATTCACGCCGGTTGTCGATTATGCGGCGACGGTCGAGGGGCTTGCCGGCAACAAGCTAGACATGGTTTGGTACGGCGGTCTCACGTCCGTGCAGGCAGCGCGCATGGCGAAGGGAGCACGGCGGATCATTATGCGCAAGGAGGACGCGGAGTTCAAAAGCCACTTCATCACGCGCAAAGATACGGGGATCAAAGAGCTGAAGGATCTGAAGGGGAAGACTTTCTCATTCGGCAGCGTCAGCTCGACCTCCGGGCATTTGATGCCACGTTATTTCTTACTCAAGTCCGGCATCAATCCTGAGAAGGATTTCTCCAAGTTCAGCTTCAGCGGCGCGCATGACGCGACGGCGGCCTGGGTCGAAGCGGCAAGGGTCGATGCGGGCGCTCTTAACTTTTTGGTATGGGATAAGTTGGTCGAAACGAAGAAGGTCGACACGAATAAGGTCTTCATCTTTTGGACGACCCCTCCGTATGTCGATTACGTTTGGAGCGTGAGGGGCGGGCTCGATGCGGGGACAGTCGACAAAATCTCGAAGGCTTTCCTCAAGCTCGACTATAGCAACGCCGAGCACAAAAAGCTTCTCGATCTGCACCGGACCAAAGGTTATGTTCCGGCCAAGGACGAGGACTGGAAAGGGATTGAGGAAGCGGCCGTCGCCGCCGGTCTGATCAAATGAATCTGGTATCGGGAGTTGCTGTTGAACAGTATCGCCTGGAGAAGATCGCCAAGATTTTTGGCCGAAGTCAAATTGCCTTGGCAGGCATCGATCTCTCCATAAGGCCAGGAGAAAAAGTCGCCTTCATCGGACCCAGTGGCGCGGGCAAGACCACTCTGTTCCGCTTGCTCAATCTGACGTTGCGGCCGAGCTCGGGAAGGTTGTGGCTCAACGACCATGAAGTGGACAGGTTGCACGGAAAGAGATTGCGCGAGGCGCGGCGCAAGATCGGCACAGTGTACCAGCAGCACAATTTGGTGCCGCGCCTCAAGGTGATCCACAACGTTCTCTGCGGCCGGCTCGGCGAATGGTCTACGTTGCGCTCTCTTCTCTCCCTGACGCGTCCGTTGGAGATCGACTCAGCTTACCGCGCTTTGAAGCAAGTGGGGATCGATGAGAAGATCTTCAGCCGTACCGACGGGCTCTCTGGGGGGCAACAGCAGAGAGTCGCTATCGCCCGCGTGCTCGTGCAGAACCCGCAGGTCATTCTCGCCGACGAGCCAGTCTCGTCGGTGGATCCTTCGCTGGCCACGGCGATCGTAAAGCTCCTGATCGAAATCAGCGAGAAAACGAAAAAGACGCTGCTGGTCAATCTTCACAGCGTGGATCTCGCATTGGACTTCTTCCCCCGCATAGTCGGGATCAAAGGCGGCATGGCCTTGTTCGATCTCTCGCCGGACAAAATCACAGACGGTCTGCTGGAGGATCTCTATTCAGGACACCTGCCGCAGCCGGAGCAAGAGAGGATCGCCGATGAAGAGCCCAGCCCGGCCGTCTTTCATTAACACCGAAAGATCGACGTTCCCTTATCTCTTTGGTGTTTTTTTTCTCCTGGCGCTGATCGATAGCTGGCGCAGGGTAGGGGTCGATCTGCTCATCTTTTTCGAGCCTCAAGGGCGGCAGAATCTCCTCAAGTTCCTGGCGGGAATGTTCCCTCCGGATCTTTCCTCGCAGTTCCTCTCGCTCATGGTGAGACCGACTCTGGAGACGATCCAGATTTCCGTCATGGGGACCCTGATCGCGATTGCGATCGGCTTTCCGATCGGAATATTGGCAACGAAGAATTTCAGCGTAGGAGGAGTCCTGAACGAAGCAGACACCGCCGGCTCTCCGATGCGCCTGACTACCCGATTCTCCATCTATTACTTGGCGAGGGGCGTCCTGAGTTTCTTTCGCTCCATCCCCGAATTCGTGTGGGCCTTCATGTTCGTGCGCGCGGTTGGGCTCGGGCCGTTTCCCGGCGTCTTAGCCATCGGCGTCGCTTACGGCGGTATGTTGGGAAAGGTTTATTCGGAGATATTTGAAGCGGTCAATCCCCGGCCTTTGGAGGCTATCCAGTCAACCGGCGCGAACAAGCTACAGATCTTCTTTTACGGCTGGCTACCGCAGGTCTTGCCGAATTTTGTTTCCTACACCCTCTACCGCTGGGAGTGCGCGGTCAGAGCGTCAGCGATTTTGGGCCTCGTTGGCGCCGGCGGGTTGGGACAACAAATCGAGATTTCGATGCGGATGTTCAACTTCCATGAGATCTTCACTCTGCTCATCATTCTTTTCCTGATGGTGGCGGCAGTGGACTACATCAGCGCCAAGGTGCGAGCGATCCTATGAGCGGTAGCCCTACGGAGCAAAAAGGGCTATCGGTTCCTTGGCCGGCCCACGAAGTCGCGGGACGAGGGACTTTCGCCAATTACCTGATCGTCGCCCTCCTGATCATTCTGATCATTTGGAGCTACAGGGGCTCTCAGATCAACCTGGGGGATCTTTTCAGCCGCGAGGGTGGGGGACAGATTCTTGCCTACGTGAAAAAGCTTTTCCCGCCTGATTTCTCCCCTTTCACGCTGCAAGAGGCGCTGCACGGAGCGGTTGAGACGTTCGCGATCTCGTTTCTGGGAACCTTGATGGCTGCTGCGATCGCGTTCGCCGTAGTCTTTCTCGCTTCCCGAAATCTGATGTATTCGGGGCTCCTCTATGAAATGGAGCCGAAAGAGTGGTGGAAGCGAGCTCTCCGTCTCATACCGTACCTGTCAGCCAAGTCGCTGTTGAACATGCTCCGCACTGTGCCGGAGATGGTCTGGGCTTTGATCTTCGTGTTCGTAGTCGGACTCGGCGCCTTTCCTGGCGTTCTAGCCTTGGGGGTTCACACGGGGGGTGTGTTGGGCAAACTGTTCAGCGAGGTCTTGGAGGACGTGGATCCCCAGCCCATCGAATCGCTTCAGTCCACGGGCGCGAACAGGCTGCAGATCCTGTTTTACGGCATTCTGCCGCAGGTACTTCCGCAATTCATTTCCTACACGCTCTACCGCTGGGAAGTGAATATCCGCGTTGCCGCGGTGCTGGGCTTTGTCGGCGCCGGCGGTTTGGGACAAAGGATTCACATCGCGATCAGCCTGTTCCTCGAAAATCAGCTTCTCACGTTTCTGATCTTTATCTACGTATTGGTTACGGTCGTGGATTACCTGAGCGCCTACCTGAGGAAGAGGGTTATCTAAACCGCCGACGAGCTGTCCCTCACCTCGATCCTGGAAAGACGTCGCGGTACATCTTGCCGAGTGCGTTATAGCGGGTTCCGATATCCAACACGTCCGGCATGCGGATCTCGAAACCTTCCAGGAGCTGGCTTTCCACTGCCTTCACTTTGCTGTTCGCCGGCATCCGGTTGATCTGCACGATGACGCGTTGGCCCTCCTCGGAGAGGAAATAGTCGATCAAAAGCGCGGCCGCGTTGGGATGCGGAGCGTTCTGAGCCATGAAGAGCAGGCTTGGGCTCAAGAACAGCGGGCGAGTGGGAGCGAACCAGAGGGGCGCGCCGAGTCTGGAGAGAGTAAGGACGGAATTCAGGTTGGTCTCGACCGCCATGTCGAACTCACCGGCGGCTAAAAGCTCATTCATGTGGCGCCGGCCTCGAATGTGGGTAGGGTTCTGCTCGTTGAGCTTCTTCATGAAGCGAAGGCCCTGCTCCTGTCCGAGAAATTGCAGCATCGTGCCGAACCATACGTAGGATTGGGTATCCATCGCGAGTTTATCTTTCCACCGCGCATTCAGAAGATCCTCGACCTTCCGCGGCGCCTCTTCCTTCATAACGAATCGGGTGTTGTAAGAAGTCACCATGAGATTCGTAAACATCGCGGTCCAGAGCCCCTCTTTGTCCTTGAACCCTTCCCGATAGAAGTCTCTTTGCGGCGACCTGTAGCGCGCCGCGATTTTCTTATCCAAAAGCGCCAGCATCCCAAGTTGACCGCTTAGAATCACGTCGGACGAAACCTTACCTGCTCTAGCCTCGGTATCGATGCGGGTGATGACCGCGGCTCCGGAAAAATGGACCATTTGCAGCTTGATGGCCGGATATTTCTTCATGAATCCATCGGCAAGCGCTTTCGCTCCGCTGACGTCGAGATTCGCGTACGCCATCACCTGTCCTTCTTTCTTTGCTGCCTCGAGCAGGCGCGCTTCCCGCTCCGCCGGCGGGATGGAATCGAGCCAGGCGAGCTTGATCTCCGTTTGGGAGAGGGTTTGCGCTGGGCTTAAGAGAAAGACAGAGATAAACCATAACTTGAGTTTTCTCACGGTGCCTCCGTTCCCTTAGAATTCGATCACAAGTAGCTTTTTTCTTTGAAGTATTTCTTAGCTCCGGGATGGAGAGGAATAGCGAGCGGTCCCGCCTCGCCGCCATTGCAAAACTCATGCATCGTCATTGGTCGGCCGTCGAAATGGTCCACGGGAATGGAATTGTATGACCCTTCGATCTTCGCGGCGACCTCATACGCGAGAAAGTTCGGGAGATCGGCGTGGCAGAAGAGAAGCCAGCCGCTAAAATCCAAAGTTTCGATAGGTTGATCGAGCTCCGGGTAATAGTTTAGGGTGACGGCGGCCCGCGTATAACCGATTTTTTCCAGCCGTCGAAGGACCGTGTCACTGATGGGGAGGAGTCTCATGCCGGAGTTGAGCGCCAGTGAACCCCAGCTTTTTAAGCCTTCGTCAAAGACAGCGTCGATCGCGCCGTTCTCGATGTGCGCTTTTCGCTGCTTCGAACTAGGACTGTCGGCTCGAAGGACCTTCCCTCCCCACTTTTCTATGTCGGCGAAGCTAAAGCCGTAGGCTTGAAGCGCTTCGTCGATCGCGAACAGAGTCGAATGGTACTTCCCTCCTATTCTCGTGGAGACTCGAAGCGGATACCTCTTCTCCTTCAACTCTTCGAGGGAGCGTATTCCGGTCTTTTCATGGACGGCAAACACGAGCCGATCCCAAGACGGAAAGACTCCGATGGCCCTCAGAGGAATCTTCTTCTTGTAGAATCCCTTGCCGAGAACAGCCATGCGGGCAAGCGAGGCCGGATTGGCAAAGGCCAGGTCATACTTTTTCGCTCCGATCGACAGAGCTGCGCCCGTGCCGCCAAGATCGGAATCGCTGCTGCCGAGAATAAGCGAAACCTTGCTCGCCGTGCCGCGCAGCGTTTCATAAAACGCAAGCGCGATCCGCGAGGCAATCTCTGCCCTCATAACACCGGTAGTGGCAAATTTGAGATGAAATGTTTTCTTCACGTATCAGAGCATCTTTAGGAGATGATTTAGCGGCTATATCATCTGTCCGTGTCCTTTTGTCAAGCCGAAGTTATTAGAGATGACCGAACCGGCTTGAGGCTGAGATCACGTAAGGACCGATTTGAAGGAGAAAAACTGGCATCGGGTTCGATCCGCTTAATTTCAGTTGTTCACAACGTTCAAATCGTTTAAGAGTTGGGAGGGTGTTGAAAAGCGATCAGCGCAGGCATATCTGGAGAAGCCGAAAGGGGATTAAGCCATGCAAACGAGCGCCGCAAGTCGTGTGAAGACAATGAGACTCCTCCCATGTTTATTCCTTTTTGCATTAGGCCCTTTTCTAAGGGTAGGGGAGATCAGCGCTCAGACGCCGCTGCAGAAAGTGACCGTCAGCTATTCCAGCAGCGGCATTACGTCCATCGATTATTTTATCGCTAAGGAAAAAAAATTTTTCCACGAGGAGGGCCTGGAACTGCTCCTTGTCCAGATGTCGGCGAATACGGCGATCGCCGCGGGCGTCACAGGTGATCTCACTGGATTGGGCTCCATTGGTAGCGCCATCAGGGCGATCCAGCGCGGCGCGCCCTTGCGCGTAGTCTCGGTAAGCCTGCGCCGTCCGATTTTTTGGCTCGTCACTAGGCCCGAGTACCGATCGGTGAAGGACCTCAAAGGAAAAGTGCTGGCCACGGCAACGATCGGCGGGAGCCAGCATACTGCGGCGAAGAAACTGATCACTTTGGGCGGGCTCGATCCTGACAAAGATATAACGACGATTGCGGGCGGAGAAGAGAGCAGGCACCTCCAGGGTTTGGTAGCCAACTCGGCGCAGGTGGCGGCGATCAGCCCTCCTTGGGTCTTTCTTGCGCGAGACAAATTCAAGTTGAACGTGCTCGACAGTGCGATCGATAAATACGCCAGCATCCAAAATGGCCTGGCGGTCAGCCTGAAAACCCTGGAGGAAAGGCCCGAGCTGGTGAAAAAGATTTTGCGCGCCAAGAGCAAGGCGGCCCGTTTTTTTGATCAGAACGAGGGCGAGACCGCGGAGCTGCTGGCAAAGATCTGGAAGAGCGATCTGGCGATCGCGCAGGAGTCATATCGTGCCACGAAGCCCGCCTTTACGGCGACCGGTGTGCCCACGGATGAAGAAATCAAGGAATATCTCGCGCTCGACGCCCAGATTCTCAAATTGCCGGAGCCGGTGCCTCCCGCGAACGTCTTCGACTTTAGTCTTCAGAGACAGGTCAATCGCGAGCTGGGTATCAAATAATGAGCAGAAGATCCTTTCTTGTCTTCGGGGTATTCCTAATCATAATCATAAGTATTGGCTCTTTCGAGTACTCCTATGCCCAACAGGGTCTAAAAAGGGTCCGTCTCTCGGTTTCATCGAGCACCGTCGCTCTCTTGGCTATCTTCGCTCCCTACGACAAAGGTTTTTTCAGGGACGAAGGGATCGACCTTGAGATCATTCACATGTCGGCTAATTTGGCCAGCACAGCGGTTCTCACGGGCGATCTCGATTACAACGGTGCGGTGACCGGAGTCATCGGCGCCGCGGTGCAGAATCGGCCGATGAAAGTCCTGATCTTTACCGTGGCCAGGCCGCTGGTCTTTCTCATGAGTAAGAAGGAGATCAAAGAGCCGCGCGACCTGAAGGGGAAAAAGGTCGCGGGCAGTACCCCTGGGGGGTCGGCAACGTTGCTTGCCAATCAGGCGCTCAGACACATCGGCCTCGAGCCGGGACGGGATGTCTCGATTCTTCCCATGGGCGGTACGGCCGCCGGCCGCTTGGCCGTGCTCGAATCCGGCGCGGTGGATGCCTCCATACTCTCCGTTCCGGAAAACATCGTTGCCAGGGAGAAGGGGTACAACGAACTACTTTTCTTGGGAGACGTCGTGGAGTTCGCTCAGAGCGGCTTCGGCGCCACGGAAAAGAGGATCCGGGAAAACCCGGATGAGATCTACAGAATGGTCCGCGCCATCCTGCGCGGCCTGATGTTTATTTGGGATAAGAATCGTCAAGGAGAGGTCGTGGACCTAATCATGAAACGCTGGAAACTGAACGATCGTAAAATGGCTGAGTCGATCTTTCGAGACCTGAGCCGGGTCTTGACCAAAGATGCCTCTGTCAAGCCGGAGTCTATTCAGCTCCTCATCGACCTGGCCAGGGAAAGCGCTAAGGTGACCCGGCCCGTCAAAGTTGACGAGGTCGTTGACTATAGCTTCGTAGAAAAAGCTCGAAGGGAACTTGGGCTGGCAAAGTAACCGCGCTAGAAGGAGACAAAGTAATGGCGACACGATTCCGAGCAGACAACATCGGCAGTCTCTTACGCCCGTCGGAACTCCTGCAGGCTCGAGAAGCCCACCGAGGGGGTCGGATCGACTCGAAGCAACTCCGCGACATCGAGGATCGATCGATCCTAAAAGCGCTCGAACTTCAGAAAGGCGCGGGCGTCCATGTCTTCACCGACGGGGAATACCGTCGAGACATCTTCACTGCCGACATCACCCTAGCAGTCGAGGGTCTCGTCCCGGGTAGACCGACGGTGAGCTTCGAATGGCGTGGAACAGGCAGCGAATTGGCAAAAGAGTCGAAGGAGGGCAATCTCCAATTTGTCGTAGGAGGCAAGCTGCGCAAAAAAGGGCGGCTCACTCCCGGCGAAGCGCCTTTCTTGAAACAGCACGCGCCTGGGCCTTTCAAAGTTTGCACACCGGCATCCACCCAGCACGCGCTGAGCCGGTACAGACCGGGGATCACCGACAAAGTTTATCCCACGATCCACGACATGCTCCAGGACGTAGCCGCGATCATGCGGGACGAAGTCCACGCGTTGATCGATGAAGGCGCATCCTATATTCAACTCGACGCCCCATCTTATTCCACCTTTTTTGACTCGCGCCGCCGAGAGTCGTTAAAGGCGAGCGGGATCGACCCGGCCGAAGCCCTGGATGCGGCGATCGCGGCGGACAACGCCATGATCGACGGCATCAAACGAGACTCCGGCGTGGTGACCGGCGTCCATTTCTGCCGGGGCAACAAGCGGAGCGCCTGGGGAGCCGAGGGGAGCTATGACCCGATTGCAGAAAAGGCTTTCGGCTCTTTGTGCATGGACCGATATTTATTGGAATTCGACACCGAGCGCGCAGGCGGGTTCGAGCCGCTGCGCTTCGTGCCGAAAGGCAAGACCGTCGTCCTTGGCCTTATCACGACCAAACAGCCTCACCTGGAATCCGAGGATGAGTTGCTTCGCCGGATCGAGCAAGCTTCGAAGTACGTTGCGGCGGAGAGCCTCGCGGTCAGCACTCAGTGCGGCTTCGCCTCCGCCGCATCAGGGAATCTCCTTTCCTGGGACGACATGCGGCGCAAGCTCGACCTCGTTGCTAGAATCGCGCGCAAGGTTTGGGGCTGACAAGTCGCA
The DNA here is from genome assembly GCA_036004365.1 of Binatia bacterium. Taxonomy (GTDB): domain Bacteria; phylum Desulfobacterota; class Binatia; order UBA9968; family UBA9968; genus DP-36. The sequence continues at coordinate 26,903 of DASYRN010000241.1, read as the reverse complement.
TTGGGGTCGGCTTTTGCGGCGAAAGGGGAGACTCTCGAATAGGATTTTTGTTTGGAACAAGTTCGAGCCTAGGGCTCAAGAATGTTCTCTAACCCTCTTGTTTTCCCGCCGCCGCGTACTAGGTTCTAATTGTGGCGGTCGTGATTCAATTGAACCCGGAGTGGTACGACTGTCTGTTGAACCATATTTCTGAGGACTCGGATGCTTACGGCGCGCTGCAACTAGGAACGGAGATTCCGAGCCCGAGAAACCCGTTCGGCACGCAAGTCGTCGTAACGTGCAATGAGGCTGAGGCCTTGGTAGTGCTGCGGACTGCAAAGGAACACTGCCCGCCGGCTGCCGTCGAAATCGGGATTGCAATTTTAACGTCCCGGCGCTCATACTGATTTCTTCTGCTAATCGCCTGGTGCCTTAGCAAACACGAGCCACGCATAGGAGGCCGATCCCGGGATCCCGACCCATGGTTGCTATTTTATCCCTTATCCTTCCGCCTTCATCCTTCCCTGGACCAGCTCCCTTGACTAGTCGCTTCGACTTCCACTATTTGTACTTGGACTCTGCACTAACGTCCTAGATTCAGAAAGGAGCGGAATGTTCATGGCTGAGCTAACGCTGGAAATCGCGGAAAAGGTGACTAAGGCGGCGCAGGCTAAAGCGCGGGAGTTGGGAACCCCGATGACGGTCACGGTTGTGGATGCTGCGGGTCGTCTGATCTTGAGCGCCCGGGGCGACGGCACCGGATTTTTCACCCCTGAGACCTCGCGCGCCAAAGCCGTGGCAGCAGCAGCGTTCCGGCGCTCGACCAAAGAAATGGCGAAACTCAGAGAGTCCGCGCCGGCTTTCTGGGCCAATGTCTCTGCCGTTCTGGAGGGACAGGCTCTTCCAAGCATTGGAGCCGTGCCGCTTCTATCCGGCGACAAGCTTGTAGGTGCTGTCGGCTGTGGCGGCGGCACGGGCGAGCAGGATCACCTTTGCGCGGAGGCCGGAGCGGCGGCTATAAGCGGCCGCTATGCCTAGAAAAGAGAGGGCAAAGATGCGACATAAAAAAATTGTACGGATTCTCTTGACCTTCATCTTTGCGGGAACATTCGGTCACCCCGCGATCGCTCAAGAAGGACGAAAAAAACTCTTGGTCGCCTATGCGGGACTGATATCGACGCATACGAGCGTTTGGCTGGCCGAAGATCAAGGCTTTTTTAAGAAGCATGGGCTCGATGTTACCTCTGTCTTTACCGGCAGTGGATCGGTGACGTCGCAGGCCTTGGTGGCGGGAGAGGTCAAACTAGCCTCCACCAGTGTGGGTCCCACGGCAGGCGCCATCGGTGGAGGAGCCGACCTCGTGATTTTGGCGGGGTTGATCAACATTCTTCCCTATCAACTTTGGGTTCATCCTCAGGTCCGGCAGTCTGCGGATCTCAAGGGCAAGAGAGCTGCCATCAGCACCTTCGGTTCCGGCAGTCACCTCGCGGTCGAGGTGGCGCTTCAACATCTCGGCCTGGACCCGGCTCGAGACAAGATCGCGATCATGCAGGTCGGACAACAGCCAGAGAGGGTGGCGGCCCTGATCAGCGGCAGGATTGATGCCACAGCTCTGGATCCCGGATTCGCACAAGCAGCAAAGGATAATGGGCTCACCATGATGCTCGACATGACCAAGATGGACGTCCCTTTCGCGAATACGGTCGTCGTTTCCTCGCGGCGATTTGTCAAAGAAAATCCGCAGCTCATAGAATCCTTTCTCAAAGGTACTATTGACGGTCTGAGTTTTCTGCCCAACCCAGCCAATGAGAAGGCAATGAAAAATGTCCTTGCAAGGCGTCTGAAACTGACCACGCCCGAAAGCATTCAAGCGATGTACGATGCGACTGTGCAGATTCATGCAAAGACCAGGATTCCCTATGCTCCTGCCGCAGGGGTACAGAACATGATCGATGCGCTGCACAGAGTGAATCCCCGCCTTGCCAAGCTCAAGGCCGCCGATATCATCGACAACTCCTTCATCGAGCGGCTGGAAAAATCGGGCTACTTTCAGGAGTCCAGGAAGAGGGGTTAGTGGGACAAGCCTATCGCGAGCAGGGAAATTCCCCCGAAAGATCATCCCTCAGGGACGAGACTTGCAACCGCAGCCGATGGGCCACTGCCTTGAAGGCCGCCCACGCCAGCCCCTTAGGGTGCTTACTCCCTCGGACAGGCCTGACGGAACCCGCACGTCTCTACGTCTGCGCTCTCAGTCTCGCCCCTCGATCAAAGCTGGCCTTATTGCTGGAGGGCGAATTGTATGATTCATGAAATGTTGATGGAAGCGGCGAAGATTCTTGAAAAGGAACAAAGAGTTGACCGGGATCACGATGAGTAGGGTCGCAGGTCTCGTCGTCCTTTTCACTTTAGCCATTTTGAGCTTATCCTCGGGAGGCGAGCCGCAAAAGGCCTACGATGAGGCGCTTCGCCTGCACAAATCGGGAAAGATCAAGGAGGCGATCGCTTCCTATAATGCAGCGATCAGCGCCAACCCGCGATCTCCCGAAGCCTACGTCGGCAGAGGCGCGGCCTATGCGAAGCTCGGCCAGCGGGAGCGGGCGATCAAAGACTATAGCGAAGCGATCCGGCTCAACCCCAAACTGCCGGACGCCTATTACAACCGCGGCAATGCTTACGATGACCTGAAGCGGCACGACCAAGCCGTCAAGGATTATGATGAGGCCATCCGTCTCAATCCCAAGCTGACCGAAGCCTACAACAACCGCGGCTTCGCCTACTATAAGCTCGGCAAGATCGACCAAGCCATCAAAGACTACGACGAAGCGATCCGTCTCAACCCCAAGCTGCCAGACGCCTATTACAACCGCGGCAATGCTTACTCGGTTCTTAACCAGCATGAGCAAGCTGTTAAGGATTACTCAGAAGCGATTCGGCTTAGGCCGAAAAATGCCAGAGCCTATAATCAGCGCGGAAACGCGCACTATGCTCTACGCCAGTTTGATAAAGCCATCCAGGATTTTGCCGAGACGATTCGACTGGATCCGAAGGATGCGGAGGCTTACTACATGCGCGGCCTGTCCCATCGCCATCTCGGAAAGCAGAACGAGGCTGTTGAGGATTACACCGCGGCCCTCAAACTGAATCCGAAATATCTCGAAGCTTACAACAACCGCGCAAACGCCTACTCCCTGCGCGGCCAATACGACCTCGCGCTGCGGGACTACGATGCGGCTATCAAACTCGCGCCGAAGAACGCTTCGATCTATGCCAACCGAGGGGTCGTAAAGCTGCACCAGGGCAAGAACGACGAGGCCGAAAGCGACTTCAGGAAATCTCTCGAGCTCGATCCGAGCTTGAAAGAAAAGCTTGAGCCTCTCATGAGCAAAGCGACAGGCTCGCCTGCCTCAAAGCCGTGATCAGCGGAGTCTTTACTTTGACCAGGTTGCAGCGGCAGATCGGGACGCTGGTGCCGCTCCTTGCGCTTTTCAGTTCCGCGCAGGCGTGGGCGGACCCGGCCGCTCAAGCGCTTAATGAAGGGCTCGCGCTGCACGAGGCCGGAAAGCTGAACGAGGCGATTCTCCATTACAATCGTGCGATCAAGCTCAACCAGCGCCTGGCTGAAGCGTACTACAACCGGGGTAATGCCTACTACGACCTAGGCAAAAACGAAAGCGCCGTCAAAGACTACAGCGAGGCCATACGCCTAAACCCGAAGGACGCCGAGGCTTACTACAATCGGGGAAACGCTTACCGCCGCCTCAAGCAGCAGGAGCGCGCGCTCAAGGACTACACCGCAGCGATTCGTCTTAATCCCGATGACGCCAGGCTTTATGTAAACCGCGGCAGCGTATATTTCAGCATGGGTCGCTACGACTCCTCTGTGAAAGACTACTCCGAAGCCATCCGTCTCAATCCTAAAGATTCCGAGGCATACTACAATCGCGCGAATACGTTCATGAGCATGGGAGTCAAAGAACGGGCCATTGAGGACTATAACGATGCGCTGAGTCTGAACCCGGATCTTGTTGAAGCCCACTACAACCGTGGCATCGCCTATGCGGAGGTCGGCGAGAATGAAAAGGCGATTGTCGACTACACTGAAGTGCTCAAGGCGAATCCCGAATCACCCGAAGCCTATTACAATCGTGGCTTGGCCCGCTTTAAGCTAGGACGGTACGAAGATGCGATTGAGGATTATGGCGAAGCGATTCGGTTGAATCCGAAAGATGCCGAGGCTATCTACAACCGGGGACTGGCCCACGCCCGGACTGAAAAATACGAGTACGCAGTCAGGGATTACACCCAAACCATTCTCCTTCAGCCGCGCAACGCAGAGGCTTACGGTCGGAGAGGCTTGATCCGATTGTACCAAGGAAAAAACGCGGAGGCGGAAGCCGATTTCAAAAAGGCTTTCCAGCTGGACGGGAGTCTAAAGAAGAGATTCCAGCCGCTCATCGACGAAGCCAAGAGCAAATCAACGACAAAGCCATAGGCCTGATGACGGCCCGCGAACACCGGTACGGTTTGGATTGACGCTTCAATTCCCGCGAGTTAAGGGTTAGGTGAGAAACCGTTGTGAAACGGATCGTGAAGATCGAGAGCCAAGACTCAACGGACTGTTGAAAAAGCTTCCGTTCACCCTTCGACTTGCTCAGGGCGAACGGGCTAGGCATTGAAATCATTAACTATTCCCGTTCATGCTGAGCCTATCGAAGCATGCGAAGCTCTCTTTCGACGGTCTGTCAAAGGCTTGACCCCGGCGGTACGAATCACAAAGACAAAGAACCCTCTACAAGCGATGACTACCCGGCCGGGCCTATGGGCCCCGATCATTCTTTCCTTGTTGGTTATCGGCACCGGCATGCCGGTGCAAGTGACAGCCCAGGAGACGATACGAGTAGCAACTCCGCTGCTCCCGACTCCGGCTTTCCCTCAGATGCTGGCAAGTGACAAAGGCTTCTTCCAGAAAAGAGGTCTCAGGGCCGAGTTTATCAGGATCAACAGCGAACCTACGACCTACCAGGCGTTGATTGCGGGAGACGTCCATGTGACCAGCGGCGCGCCGGTCGGTTTGGTCCTCTCACACGCGCAGGGGATCGACGTCGTCGCATTGGCCAGCTGGTACAATATCGTGCCTTATACGCTCGCGACGAGGGAAAAGATCAGCGACCTGAGCCTGTTGAAGGGCAAAAAGATCGGCATCAATCGACTCGGAGGAAGGTCGGCATTGATCTTACAAGTCATGCTGGAGGACGCGGGACTGGATCCTTTTAAAGATGTCATGTTGCTTCAGTTGGGAGGCTCCCAGGAGAGGCTGGCAGCGCTCTTGAGCGGGGGGATCGATGCCGCTCCGGTCGACTTCTCGCTCGAGCCCAAAATGGCCAGTCTGGGTTTATTTCTTGTCAAAACAAAGCGAACGCCTTTTTTAACTGCACCGACGGTTGTGAGAAAATCCTACCTCCAATCACACCGGTCCACTCTGAGAAGATTTTTTGAAGGCTATCTGGAGGCTATGCAGCATATGATCAAGAACAAGGAGGACAGTTTCCGCACCCTGGCCCGGGTCTTGGGCACGGGGGACCGGCAAATTCTTGAACATACCTATAACGGCCTCCTGTCCGACTTGGATCCGAACCTAATCCCATCGCAGGATGCGGTGAAAAACCTCTTGAAAATGGTCGCCTACACGGACAAAAGGGCCGCATCCGTGAAGGCCGAGGCGCTGTTTGACTTTTCGTTGTTGGAGGAGTTGGGTATCAAAACAACTCGACCCTCTCAGAAGTAGAGGTAAATCTTATGCAGATCATCGATGCCGATGGCCATGTCAACGATCGCCCCTGCGGAGACGAGATCGCCAGGTATATGCCCAAGGGACACCAGATCGCGGAAGTTTTTCCAGAGTTGGACCATCTGCATTTCCGTTTCCTGAAACTGAATCGCCGCGCGACGGGGAACCCCGGCCCGCAGGACTGGATTGACTTTTTGGATCAAACCGAAATTCACTCGACCGTGCTCTATCCAACTTTCGGCCTCGCGGTTGGCCGGATCATTGCGCCGGAATGGGCGGTGCTTGCGTGTAGGGCTTACAACAATTGGCTCCATGAGAAATTCCTAAAAGTCAGCCCGCGGCTGAAAGGAATGGCGCTCATCCCGATACAGGACGTTGACGCCGCCGTGGAGGAGCTGCGCCGAGGCGTGAACGAACTCGGAATGTTGGGAGGCATGCTGCCGTCGAACGGCGAGGGCATCAACGGCCACCTGGGCGCAAAGGTCTATTGGCCGATCTATCAGGAGGCGGAGAAGCTCGGCTGCGCGTTGGCAGTGCACGTGGGTTGCCTTCATCGTCTCGGCCTCGATGCTTTCAGCACTTACTATCCCGCCCACGCGTTAGGCCATCCGTTCGGCCTCATGATTCAAGCGGCGGCTATGATGGCGCACGGTGTGTTTAACCGCTTCCCCAAGCTCCGCGTCGCCTTTCTCGAAGGCGGAGCGACCTGGGTTCCTTTTTTCCTCGATCGTCTCGATCGCTCCTATCATGAAGGACATTTTCAAGTGGATCTCCAAGGAGAGCTTCTGGGCGGGCCAAAGAAAGGTGAAAAAGCGAGCGACTGTTTCAAGCGACACCTGCGCGAGGGAAGGGTGTTTGTGGGATTTGATTGCGATGACGACGGGCTTGGGACTGCGATACAAAAAGCGGGTCGGGGCTCGTTTCTTTTCGGCAGCGACTTTCCCCATGAGGTCTTCAGCGCCGAGAAGTGCCGCCATGAGATTAACGAGCTGCTCGCCCGCGAGGATCTCTCCAAAGAAGACAAAGAGGCCGTCTTAGGAGGAAACGCCCTGCGTTTTTATGCTCCCGATGAAGAGCCCGCAAGAACTTTGGCTGAGTTTGAATCACTAGCCGATGACAAAATTAAGGTAAATTAACCCCTCTTTCTTGACTTCCGTCTCCTGTCTGTTGCTTGATATTGTTCCATTTGGCGTTTTAATTTCCACGAGTGGATAGGCCGTTGATTTAGCTATGTTGCAGCGATTAGTGATTTGTGGTTTGTCTCTACACGATAGCGCGCGTCAAGAAGGTCTTAGGGGAGTGAAACAGACTTCGTTGTCACGTTGACATAACGCGTGACTATCCGATACTCTCCGGCATCGGAAGGATGAACGCGACCCTGAATCCTTTATCCTGCAACAGCTAGCGAAAGGAGCGGGACATGAAGACGAGAAGAGTGCTGCGCTCGGCCATGGTGGCAGCTGGCATCGCCGCGGTCTTGGCCGCCTGCGCGGCCCAACAGAGCGGCCAACAGGAGACCGGCGCAGCGGTCAGCATCGATAACGACGACATCGGCGGCGTGGTGACCAGCGCGAAGGGGCCGGAAGCCGGGATCTGGGTGATCGCGGAAACCGCCAACCTCCCCACCAAGTACGCCAAGATCGTCGTCACCGACGATCAGGGACGCTACCTCCTGCCGGATTTGCCGAAAGCCAATTACAGCATCTGGGTGCGCGGCTACGGGCTCGTGGATTCGCCGAAGGTTAACACCACGCCTGGCAAGATCCTCAACTTGAAAGCAGTGGTGGCGCCGGACGAGGCCAAGGCGGCGGAATACTATCCGGCAGTCTATTGGTACTCCATGCTCAAGATTCCCGAGAAGAACGAGTTTCCCGGCATGGGGCCAAAGGGTAATGGTATTGAGGCGGCCATCAAAAGTCAGGGCGAGTGGCTCAACATAGTCAAGACTAACGGGTGCATGTCGTGTCATCAACTGGGAAATAAGGCGACGCGCACGATTCCCAAGGAGCTGGGCGAATTCAAAAACTCAACCGAGGCGTGGCAGCAGCGTATCCTGGCCGGCCAAGCCATGACCACAATGCTTAACCGCACCAAAGAGCTCGGGGCGGAGAAGTCCATCGGGTTGTGGGCTGATTGGACGGACCGGATCGCCGCCGGAGAATTGCCTAAGTCGAAGCCGACACGGCCGCAGGGTGTCGAGCGCAACGTGGTAATTACTTTGTGGGACTGGAGCAACCCCAAGGCTTACCTTCACGATGAGATCTCCACCGACAAGCGCGACCCGACGGTCAACGCCAACGGACGGCTCTACGGCGCGACCGAGCTTAGCACGGACTTCGTGCCGGTACTGGACCCGGTGCTCCATAAGGCGACCGAAATCAAGCATCCGGTCCGCGATCCGAAGACGCCCTCCGCGAAGACAGACCCGATGAAACCTTCTCCTTATTGGGGGGCCGAACCTATATGGGATAGTCAGTCCAACCAGCATAACCCGATGATGGATGAAAAAGCGCGGGTCTGGTTCACCGCGAGAGTCCGTCCGCCGGAAAATCCGGCCTTCTGCAAGAAAGGGTCGGACCATCCGGCTGCAAAGGTCTTCCCGTTGCAAAGCGCTGGTCGGCACCTCTCGATGTACGACCCCAAATCCAAGAAGTTCACCTTAATCAGCACTTGTTTCTCTACCCACCATCTGGTGTTTGCGGAGGATGCCAATCATACCCTCTGGACCAGCAGCGGCGGCGCTGCCAGCGGCGTCGTTGGCTGGCTGAATCGGAAGATGTTCGAGGAGACTGGCGACGAGGAAAAATCGCAAGGCTGGACGCCGTTCATCCTCGACACCAACGGCAACGGCAAGCGCGATGAGTGGGTCGAGCCCAAGGAACCGGTCGATCCTACTAAAGACAAGCGAGCCGCGGTCGGGTTTTACGGCGTTGCCGTAAGCCCGGTCGACGGTTCCATCTGGGGAACGTCGTTGGGGTTCCCTGGTTACGTCGTTCGGCTCAACCTGGGACCGAATCCCTCTGAGACCGCTTTGGCGGAAGTATATGAAGCGCCGGCGGAGAGCAATGGCTACGGCGTGCGCGGCATGGATATCGATCGCAACGGCGTCGTCTGGGTGTCGCTGGCGAGCGGCCATCTCGGAAGCTTCGACCGACGCAAGTGCAAGGGGCCTCTCAACGGACCGAACGCGACCGGAAAGCACTGCCCGGAGGGCTGGACGCTCTATCCGTTACCCGGACCGCAATTCCAGAACTTGACGGACACGGGCAGCGCCGAGTCTAGCTATTACACCTGGGTGGATCAGTTCGATACGTTCGGGTTGGGCAAGGACGTGCCGATCGCCACCGGCAATCTCAGTGACGCGCTGCTTTCTTTGGTGGACGGGAAGTTTGTCACTCTGCGTGTGCCATATCCCATGGGTTTCTTCGCCAAATGGATGGATGGGCGCATCGACAATCCGAAAGCCGGCTGGAAGGGGAAGGGACTGTGGTCGACCTACGGCACCAGAACACCGTTCCACCTCGAAGGCGGCAAAGGGACGAAACCCAAGGTCGTGAAGTTCCAGCTTCGTCCCGATCCATTGGCGAAGTGACGGGGATCGCGGAGAGTTCGCCGAAGTTAGAGAAAGGCAGGAACGATTTATGAAGTCATTCGTCCAAACCATCTTACTTTGCGCGTGTGTCTTTGCTCTCTCGTTTGTTGATGCCCCCGCGGCGGAAAAGCAGTTCTACCAGGGGAAGACCGTGAACTTCCTTATTAACTTCGCCGCCGGCGGGCCTACGGATATCGAAGGAAGAATCGTAGCGCGCCATCTCGCCAAGCACATACCCGGCCAACCTGCTTTAGTGCCGCAGAACATGGCGGGTGCCGGTGGGGTGACAGGAATGAACTTTCTGGGGGAGGTAGCCAAGCCCGACGGGCTAACACTGGGGTATTTTACGGGACCCTATAATCACCACATGATGCGGACTCCGTCGCTGCGCGTCGATCTTATGAAGCTACCCTTCATCGCTTCGGTTCAGGGAGTCACGGTATGCTATATCCGTTCCGACGTCCCGCCGGGGATTAAGAAGCCCACGGACATCGCCAAGGCCGAGCGATTCCGGGCCGGCGGCCTGTCCTTTGATAGCAACAAAGACCTGCGTTTTCGCCTCGCCTTCGACATATTGGGACTGAAGTACGATTACGTCACCGGATATAACAGCAGCAACGATGCAAGGCTCGCGGTCCAGCGCAACGAGGTTCAATACCACGATGAAAACATACCGGGTTACCGCGGAGCCGTAGAGCCGCAACTGGTCAAGACCGGCATCGTCACTCCGCTCTACTATCACGATGTTTTCAGCCCCGACGGGGTGTTGAAAAGCAGTCCGGATTTTCCCGAGCTCACCTCTTTTACCCAGGTCTATACCCAAATCTTTGGAAAGCCTCCCTCAGGGATCAAATACGAGGCGCTCAAAGCGGCAAACATTGCCAGCGGGAACATGGGGCGGGTGGCCCTTTTGCCGCCGGGCTCGCCGCCGGAGGCGGTGGCGGTCCTGAGGCAGGCTTTTGCGTCGCTGTCGCGCGACGAAGATTTTATCGTGGAGGCGAAGAAAGTGATGAGGTTTCATCCGAGGTTCGAAACCGGTGAGGACGGGGAGAGGCTCCGTGAAAAAGTGCTGGCGGCGCCTCCTGAGCTGATTGATTTTGTGCGGCAGTTCATCGAGCAAGCGAGGAAATAACTAGTTCACACTGAAAAAGTCCACGTTCGCCCTTCGACACTGCTCAGAGTCTGCCCTGAGTTCATCGAAGGGACGAACGGAAGAGAAAGCAGTATAGTAGTAATTTCCCGTTCATGCTGATCCCTCGACGAGCTCGGGACTAAAGGCGAGTCGAGGAAGCCTGCACTGAGCCAAGTCGAAGTGTCGAAGCATGCTGGGATTTTTTCCGTGAGAAGTAACTAAGCGGAAGAAGGCGTATCTGCTTAGAACGGCGCGAAAGGAGTGTTGCACATGCCAAAGATCAAGGGGCTGAGCCACGTCGTGCTCTATTGCAACGATTTGGACAAGATGGTGGCGTTCTACCGTGACATTCTCGGACTCGTTAAATACCGCGAGTACCCGGGGCGGATGGTGTTCATGACGCCCGATCCTGAGATCGACGACCACCAGCTCGCTCTCGTCAAGGGACGCGAGGGCCAAGCTAAGATCATCGCGCACATTGCTTGGCGCGTGGAGACGCCGGTCGACGTCAAGGCGTTTTACGAACGGTTCAAGGCCCAGGGAGTGCGGATCGATCACTGTGTAAGCCACGCTTACCAGGAGATGGGAAACACCGTGTCGTGCTATTTCCTTGACCCTGAAAATAACTGTCTCGAAGTCTACGCTTTGGTGCCGGAGCGCGACGAGGCTCGCATGAACCGGCCGCTCGACCTGGACAAGAGCGTGGAAGAGATCATCGCGCAGGCAAGCGGATTGCCTCGCTCTAACGCCACTGCGTGAGAAGTAGCCGACCGCCCTTCGACGCTGCTCAGGGTGATCGGCTAAATATTGGAAATAAGGTTCATTGACCGTTCGTGCTGAGCTTGTTGAAGCACAAGTGACGTCTTTTCGAATTCATTATTTTCTTTCTATTGCCAGATGCCTAATGCCTAGTGACTGACCATGAAATTCTCGTTTTTCATGATGCCTCTTCACCACCCGTCGGAAAATCCCGCGCTGGCCTTCGACCGCGACATCTCGTTGATCCACTACGCCGATGCGCTCGACTTCGACGAGTTTTTTATCGGCGAGCATCACTCCGGCGGTTGGGAGACTATGCCGGCGCCCGAAATGGTTCTCGCCAAGGCCGCGGCGCATGCCCATCGCATCCGCCTCGGCACCTCGGTGATCAGTCTTCCGTTTCATCATCCTTTCTATGTCGCAGAGCGTATGGCGTTTCTCGATCACCTGACACGCGGCCGCGTCATCTTGGGCGTGGGGCCGTGCAACCTGATCACCGACAAAAAATTATTCGGCATGACCAATGAAAAGCTCTACGCCATGCTGGCTGAGTCGGTGGACATCATCGTTCGCCTGCTCGAATCGCCCGATCCCATCGACTACGAAGGGCGCTTCTGGAGTTTCAAGGAGATGCGGCTCCAGCTCCGCTCTTATCAGCAGCCCCGCGTTCCTCTGGCCATCGCTTCGTCCGGAAACCCCGTGAGCCTCGAGCTCGCCGGCAAGTACGGCATGTTGCTTCTTTCTCCGGCTGGGAAAAACAGGCGGCACGCCGAACAATGGCATAGCGTGGAAGCGGCCGCCGACAAAAACGGCGTAAGGGTTTCCCGCGACAACTGGCGGATCGCCACCTGCATCTACCTCGCCGAGAGCCGAGAGGAAGCCTGGGCCGATGTCGAAGAGAGCATCAGGCGCGACATGGAATATTTCTTCGCGATCGGCCTAAAGGCCCCTTACGAGTCCTACCCCGGCCAGCCGGCGCATGAAATCACGCCGCGCTCCGGCGCCGACCGGCGTGACTGGATCATCGGCACGCCGGACGACGCCATCGCCCAGATCGAGCGCATGCAGGCCGAAACGGGGGGCTTCGGCGGGCTCATGTTGACCACACACGAGTGGACCGGGACTGAAAAGCTGCGTAGATCGCTCGAGCTGTTTGCCCGCTACGTCGTGCCCCACTTTCGCGGCCACACCCAGGGTTACCGCGATGAGTGGCGGCGCCTTCAACAAGCCGCCGCCGAGGGCGGGGTAAAGCTCGACAGCGACGGCCGGCCCAGCAACCTTGTCCGGAGCGAAGATTTGTCCCTGACCCCCGATTTACCAACTAATCAGAAACTCGGCAGATAAAGGCCCTCGTCATCCGTGACCGGCGGGATGTGGAGCGCCGCCGTCAGATCCTTTATAATGCGTAACGGTAGCAAGCGCTAGGCGGGGTAGGCGCAGCGGGGCGGTGAAAGCAGCTTGCGTGAAGGAGATAGACGCCGGTGACAGACAGGATGACTTCCGACAGCTCTGCTCGCTCGAGGTGCTTCCATCCGAGCGGAAGAGTCGTGGAGTTTAAGAAGGAAGAGATCGAGCAGTCTATTCCACAGCGCTTCGAGAAAATCGTACATCAATATCCGGATCGCCCGGCGGTCAAGACGAAAAAACATTCGTTGACTTATAACGAATTGAACAGAGCCGCCAACCGTATAGCGCGAGCGATTCTCGCGGAGCGAGGAGCGAAGCAAGAGCCGGTGGCGCTGCTGATGGAGCACGACGCGCCGGTTATCGCCGGAATTCTCGGTTCGTTGAAGGCCGGCAAGTTCTACGTGCCCTTGGACCCTTCGCTTCCTCACGCCAGGATCAAGCATATCTTGGAGGATGTGGCGGCCAATTACATTTTGACAAACAGCAGGAATCTGTCCCTGGCCAAAACATTGGCCGGAACGGCGCTCCGTTTAGTCAACAGTGATGAGCTCGACGACTTTCCCGATACAAATCCATCCGTAGACTTGCAACCGAACCATCTTTGCTGGGTCATCTACACCTCGGGTTCAACTGGAAAGCCCAAAGGGGTAATTCAAACTCATCGCAACGTGCTTCACTTCATGATGAATTACGCAAACGGGCTCCATATTTGCGAAGACGACCGGTTAACGCTCCTATACTCGTTCAGCGTTAACGGAGGCTCGCACGATATATTCGCCGCTTTATTGAACGGCGCCGGCCTTTTTCCGCTAGATCTCAAAGAGGAAGGCTTTGCCCATCTCGGCGACTGGTTGAAAGAGGAGAGGATCACCATTTACCATTCCGTCCCGACGGTTTTTCGGCAGTTTGTCGAGAACCTGACGGGGCAGGAGGAATTTCAAGATCTTCGCATCTTGCGTTTGGGAGGCGAGCCCGTTTACAAGAGAGAGTTGGGCTTATTCAAAAAACATTTTTCAAAGGATTGCATCCTTGTCAACAGACTCGGAAGTTCTGAAACCGGAAGTCTCCGCATGTACTTCGTAGACAAAGAAACACAAATAAGCGGCAACTTGGTCCCCGTGGGCTATGCGGTTATCGATAACGAAATCCTCCTCCTCGATGATGCCGGAACAGAAGTCGCCGGCGACGAAGGGGAGATTGCGGTCAGGACACGCTATGTTTCTCCGGGATATTGGGGTAGGCCCGACCTCACCGCTACCGTCTTTCTCCCCGATCCGGCGGGTGGAGAGGAACGGATCTATCGCACCGGCGATTTGGGGCGAATGTTGCCAGATGGGTGCTTGCTACATCTGGGGCGCAAAGATTTTTTTGTGAAAGTCAGAGGATATCGGATTGACATTGATGAGATCGAGACGGCCCTTCTCGAGTGCCCCGGCATCAAGGAAGCCGTCGTGGTCGCGCGGAATAATAACTCCGGCGACGAGCGACTGGTGGCGTACGTGGTTCCGACCCTACGGCCTGCCCCAGACGTTAGCGAGCTGAGAACTTTCCTGAGGGCGAAGCTACCGGAGTACATGGTTCCATGGGCGTTTGTCACGCTTGATACCATTCCTCTAACGGCGACGCGCAAAATAGACCGAAAAGCGCTTCCGGAGCCAAGCACTTCCAGACCGGACATGGCAACCCCCTACATGGAGCCCAAGACTCCGATAGAGCAAAAGCTCGCAAGTATCTGGGCCGAGGTTCTCTCAGTGGATCAGGTAGGAATTCACGACGATTTTCTTGCCTTAGGGGGTCACTCGCTCGCGGCTTCGCGAGTTATCTCCCGAGTCATCGCTGTTTTTGAGTTGCAACTTCCCATTCAGGCGCTTTTCGATTCACCGACGGTGGCCGCGATGGCAGATGTGATCGCGGACAAGGTGAAACAAAAGGCCAATGAAGAGGGTTGAGGCGATTGCTGAGTGAAATCGATTCCCTTTCAGAGAGGAAATTCAAAAGTTACTGTCGGAGCAAAACCGACCCAAAGGGATTTGATAGCGCTGACGAAGCCGCAGAAAGAAATCCCATAGCTAGGAGCCTTACGGAGTGAGAATCGAAGGAGGTCAACGATGCGTGTAGTCAAATTTCATGATTTGCAGGAAAAACCCATGGACAGCGCCACACCTGTTCCCGGATGGACCGGAGGACCGGTATCGCGAACACGACAAACGATCATCGGTGATGGGCAATCTGAGAACTTTCGCTGTAGCGTCGTGAACTTCAGCAAAGGCGCCACCACCGGGTGGCATATCCACGACTGCGACCAGATCTTGATGGTTACGTCCGGCAGGGGTATGGTCGCGACAGAGAAGGAAGAGCGCGAGATAACCGTCGGCGATGTCGTGCATATCAAGGCAGGTGAGCGGCATTGGCATGGCGCCAAGGCGGATACGACGATGTCGCATATCACGGTTACGACGGTCGGTAGTAAGGCTACGCACGGATAGTTTGCGTTTTGGCGAGCTGGTAAGCTGGCAACATAGGGGGCCATGATAAGGAGGTCTTTATGGGAATACTGAAAGTAGAAGGTGTCACGCACTGGTCGATTCCGGTGAATGATCTGGCAGCGTCCGAGAAGTTCTACGGCGATCTACTCGGGCTAAAACATTTAGGGCGGCTCAGCAATTCGGTCATGTCGTGCTTCAACGTCGGCGACCACAACATCCTGCTGTGCGAGCGCGAGGAGCCGCAAAAACCTTCCGATGTGGAACAACGAGTCCACCATTCCTTCACGGTCAGCCCGGAGACGTTCGTGCAGGCATGCAAAGTCTTTCATGAAGAGAAAATCCCGATCGTCGAGCTTCATTACCGCGCGAAAGGTTATTTCACGGGAAGAGAACTCTATTTTCACGATCCAAGCGGGAACCGGCTTGAGCTTCGCGATCCGACATGGAAGCAGGGAATGCCCGAGCCTTCGTTCGAGGAAATCGTCCGGTCGTGAGCGCATGCACTTCTTTTGCGGGTGTGCACCGTTGAGCAAGCCTCGTGAAAGAAAATGACTAAAGACAATCGCGGCTCAGCCGACTTCTTGGGAATCCGATTGCCTTCGTCATCGTTCAAACCGCTGAAAACAGAGAGATGAGTTCTCCTGGGCTCTTCGTGTTGCTCGGAGTGGCCGCACGCGGAGTCAGCTGAGGCTACTGATGCGCCATCGTGGAGAGAGGCGAAGAAAATGCAGATGATGCGACACGGCGAATCGCGGATGCCGGTGGTGTTCTTTGGACACGGCACTCCGATGAACGCCATTGCACGGAATCCATACACCGAGGCGTGGCGCAGGATCGGTGCAATGGTTCGCCGGCCGAAAGCGATTCTCTCGGTGTCCGCGCACTGGTATACGCGCGGGACGGGCGTCACTGCAAATGACAGGCTGCGGACGATTCACGATTTTGGCGGCTTCCCGCAACCTCTTTTCGATGTTCAATATCCGGCGCCCGGCGACCCGCAACTGGCCGAGCGCGTGCGGCAGCTGCTCGCGCCGGTCGAGGTCCAACTGGACAGCTCCTGGGGACTCGACCACGGTACCTGGTCGGTTCTGACGCATGCTTTTCCCCATGCCGACGTCTCGGTGGTGCAGTTGAGCATCGATGGGAGGAAGCCGCTGGAGTTTCATTACGACTTGCGCGGCTGGCCCCGCTGCGTGACGAAGGGGTGTTGATCATCGGCAGCGGCAACGTCGTCCATAATCTCTCCCTGAGAAAATGGGAAGAGGGCGCACCGCCTTATGATTGGGCGGTTCGGTTCGACGATATGGTGCGCGGTTTTCTGGTCGAGCGCGAGCATGATCGCCTGCTTGATCTCGAAAGGCTCGGGGAAGCGGCGCGCCTCAGCGTGCCGACGCCGGACCATTACCTGCCGCTCCTCTACGTTATCGCCCTGCAGCAGCCAACCGATCAGGTCTCTCTCGTCGTTGACGGTATCGAGCGCGGCTCCGTTGGTATGCTCACCGCGTCCGTCGGCCTGTAAGCCGGTTCAGCTCTGCAGGGGGGGTTTTGCAACAGCTTGTAAAGAGCTGGTGTTCTTGGTGCTTTGATATTTTCGGATTTGCGCATTGAGCAAAATCCGAGTCCAGCCTCTTCGGGAACCTCCTAGCTTCATTTCCGCGGTAACGAAATACCCCCCGGTGTTTTGCATCTTAATCAGCATGATCTCGGAAGTCAGGGGAGGAGAGAAATACAAACTCTATCGTAGGGTTTTGGCTACAATCGGGTTGGCGCCAGTTTGTCTCCTTGGGAAACTTAAGTTGTTGATTTTCTTTCCTTTGCACTTGAAAGGCACATAAATTGCGTTCTTTTAAGAGTGTAGGGCCATCCCAAGAAAACAAAAACAAAGGAGGGAACCATGAGAAAATATTTAATAGCCTCGGTAATTTTGTTTCTTACGCTTGGGGTAGCGACGCTAGCCGCAGCGCAGGATTCGCCTGCAAAGAAGAATGAAGGCGTATCGGCCAAAGGCCAAGCGGGTGATACTAAGTTCGACGTACAAATAGGGAAAGGGGAGGAGGCGCAACGCGGTGCACAAGGTCCTGAAGGAGAAAAAGGATTACCTGGGCGTGAGGGACCTAGTGGCGCACCGGGTCCGCAAGGGCCTCCAGGACCTGCCGGCTCATCAGGCGGGACATTTCTGGGCATGGACCCCACAGTGGCGCTCTTAATAGGTCTTGCCATTTTGGCGGTAGTCATTGTTGCAATCGTCGCTGCTTCGCGAGGTGGAGGTAGCAGAGAAGCGTGAGGCTATAAACGACGAGTTCGACGGATCTCAGAAGGATATGCTTAGAGGTGAGCAGATTCTCGGGATCCGTCGAACTAACTCTTCGAGGGAGGTTGCCTTTTTGTCCGGGAAGATTCTAAAAGTCCCTGAAAATGGCTGCGTAAGACAGACCCCGTCGCCGGCGCGCCCATAATGTCGTCGGAATCTGCGACGATTTCCATCACCTGAAAGCCATCTTTGCCGAGATCTTTGTAGCCGCGAAAATAGAGGTCCCTAAATCCCAGAATATGGCCCAACTCGTGCGCTAATGTGCGCGGCGCGATTTCCTGAGGGCCCAAGACGATCGCGCGACCGTAAACGTGTGTCGTCAGGGCGCCGGTGGTGAGGATAGCGCGACCGGCGGGAAACAGATCAAAGTGCTTGTGGGAGTCGATCTTAGCGCCCTTCTGCGGTGATGGCTGTTCTGTGTAGAGTTGACTGGCCGTAATATAAGAAATGGCCAGCTCGACGCAAAACTCATCGGCGCCGTCGCGCAGGTGCCAAATCTTTTCTATCTCGGCTTTCGCGGTCTCGACAAAATCGTGGTCTTCGATGTCCGTGTAAAAAGGCACGCGGAGGATCCAAAGACGGGGACCGCGCTGCTCAATGCGAACAAAATCCGGAGTGCTGACATGGGCGGTCGCCTTATGGATGTGGCGCGCGAGCAGCGTCTCGCGCTGTCTCAAGTCCAGCACGTCATTATAGAGAACGGTCTGCCGGTCGTAGCCCGCGCGATCTGAGGCAATCGCTGCCTGCCATAGGCGATTGTATTGAATGTGCGCGTCGATGTTTTGTTGAAGGCGGCGCATTTCCTGATAGCTGCGCGCGAGCTTTTCATATACTTTTCGTCTCGCCGCTGAGCTGAGCGCCGCGGCGCGATTGAGGTCTTTTTCGGAGCGAACAATCTGCTTTATGCCACTGTCGATCAATTGATCCGTCCACGGCCAGCTGTACCAAGCGGATTGCGTCGGCGGGTGCTGCCCGGGTGACCGCCTATCGGCCACTATCTTTGGCAAAGTTTGGTAGCCGTACTGCAGCGGCTTGGGAGGGTTCAGCGTCGGAAGCAGATCCGGAGCATTGATTTTCAAGGCGGCTGACAATGATTCGTAGTAGGCCTGCAGGCGTCTGTCGTGGGTTTGGTCATGTTCCTGAACCGCTTCGCTCCGCTGAATATCAAGCGGCTCGCCCGGATTTTTGCAACAAAGCTGTGTCAGCAACACAGCGGCCGTAAAAAATACCAGAGTCGTTGCCAGAACCAGCTTTAAAGCAGCCATACGCAAAAAAGAACGCCCAGGCTACTCTAAGTGATCCTCCCGATCAAGCGGATTTTTTCTTGGTTCGCTGTTGCGGGGTCACTGCTCTTACCTGATCTCTGTCGCCGTTTTTTCACGATCATGGACACGAGCGATGGTTTTTTTTCATCCTTCCGTTTTCATCCTTCATCCTTTTTCCTACCGTCTTTCGCCGTATGCCTAGCCAGTAAAAAATTTTCTTTGCTTATCCGATTTTCGCTGCTAAAATAGCCGCTTAGTTGAACGGTTCTATGCTTTGACGTGAGGCCAGTTTGGGTCGCGACGAACACGAGCACGATTCACGATCAAGACTTGCTAAGCAGCGCTCTAGATCCGGTCACATCTTTGATCGCACGGGGTTGATAGCTTGGCAAAGTAGGAAGACCGGTCGATGAAGGAGACCGCGACTCCCACCAAATTGGTCGAAGTTTACTTTCCCTCGGCCGTCATTCGCGGGTCGCTCGTCACACGGCACGACCGGCTTAGCAATCACTTGAATCTGAGGTCGGAAGACGACGTCGCTTCGCTTGTGGAAGCGAGTGTCAGAGACTTGAGCGGCAACCCTTTGCAGGTCGGTTCCGGCGACTTCACCATTTATACGAGCGAAATGTTGTTGGTGGTGGACTTGATGCCGACGACCGTAACCGAACGGTCGGCATGGGATCACGCGCAGGTAAAAAAAGAACCGCGGGCTGTTCTGCTCGGCATCGGGCCGTTTTGGCTGCGCGGGACTGCACATCTCATGCCCGGGGCGCAGCTGTCCAACTGGGCTTTGGTCAAGCAAAATTTTATCCCCGTAACGGACGCGACCGTGCTAAATCAGCCCGAACGTGAACCGTGTACCATTCTAGTTAATCGCGTCAAGATCAGCTGGCTGGTCGGTGACCACCCGGAATAGTTCCCGCTGAAGAAAGACAGCTTGGCTTCTGGTTAGGCTGCCTCGTCGCTGCAATCGTTGGCTTTTCTAATTGGAACTCCCGTCTCACTATGGCCTATTGGCTAATGCCTAATGCCTAATGCCTATTGCCCATTGCCTGTTTCAGCCTGAAGCTGATCCGCTCCGCCACAGTTCTTTGGCGGATGGCGGAGCCTTCTTCGTTTGTCCTTCCGTTGACACTCCGCCGACCTTCCAATAGCATTGCTCCAACTCTTCAAGGGTAACCTGATCCTCAAGATAAGGGAGCTGAGGCCATGCTCAGTCAAGAAGAGAATGAGTTGCTCGCGCGCGTAGGTTCTGGGACTCCGGCAGGCCAACTCCTGAGGCGCTACTGGCAGGTTGTCGCAGCAGCATCAGAGCTCAGCGATGAAAAACCAAAAAAGAGAGTTAGGGTGCTGGGCGAAGATCTGGTGTTGTTCCGAGATCGAGGTGGGACCTACGGTCTCGTGGGCGAGCACTGCTCCCACCGAGGGGCGTCTCTGTACTATGGATTTGTTGAGGAGAACGGCATCCGTTGCTCCTATCATGGATGGAAGTACGACGCGTGCGGCAAATGTGTGGAGCAGCCCTTCGAAAGCCCGGAAGTCGGGTTCAAAAAAAAGATTCAGCATCCAGCCTACCCTGTAGTGAAGCAGGCCGGGTTGCTGTTCGCTTACATGGGACCTCCGGAGAAGAAACCTATCCTTCCGAAATGGGATCTGGCCGTGCGGCAAGATGGATTAAGAAAAGTGGAGATCTGTCAGGTGTTGCGTTGCAACTGGCTGCAAGCGATGGAGAACTCGGTAGACCCATTTCACACCTATTACCTCCATTCGCATACTCTTAGGTTGAGAGGAGGCAGCAATCAATCGACCTATCACTATCAGCCGGTGAACAAGGTCGAGTTTGAGTTGGTGGTCCAGCCTAGTTGGGCGGGGATTCAGAAGCAAAGGTTCTTCGCCGGTGACAACGTTCCTGTCGAGGCTCCTCACCCGCTCATTTTCCCTAATCTCCTCTTCGTTCCTGTACGGTGGGGTTACGCCATGCATTTTCGCACTCCCATCGACGACACTCAGACACAGATCTTCCATTTGAGGTTCCGTCCGACCAAAGATGGCAGCATACCGGACCAGCCCGAAGATCCACCGGCGGAGTTTGTCGGCACCAGGAACCAGGCCGGTGAGTTTCACCTGGAAGATTTCGCCAGCCAGGACCACATGGCTTGGGAGACGCAAGGCCCTATAGCCGATCGCGCCAAGGAGCACCTAGGCGAAACGGACCGCGGCGTTATTCTATTCCGAAAACTGCTGCGGGATCAGATCCGTGCGGTGGAAAACGGCGGGGATCCAGTCGGCATCAACAGGGATCCGGGAAAAGATGAAGTCATTCGCCTCATTCCCGAAGGCTACACAGCGTTTTCACACTCAGCGGAGAAAGAGGCCTGACACTAATAGACAAAGTAAAAAGGCAAAAGGAAAAAGTGGAAAACTGCCTATTGCCTGTTGCCTCGGCTGACTGATCTTTGCCGCCGCCCCCGTTTTTTTACTTTTCCTTTTGCCTCTTGCACTTATTTCCTTGCCTTTTCCTTTCATAATTCATCCTTCTGCCTTGGGTTTGGCTCTCGCCTCACGCCGAATGCTTCTTTCTTTCCTTATTCGTTTCCGGCGCGACGCTTTTTGGTTTATGGTGGTTAATGCGAGATCGAAGGAGTCGAGGAGATGGCTCATAAATTTGCCTGCCGGTTCCGCGTGCGCCATGACGAACTCGACTCCTTCGGACACCTCAACAATGCCGTTTGCGTTAAATATATGCAGGAAGCGGCGATTCAAGCGTCCGCGGACGCGGGCTATCCGCTTCACTGGTACGAAGAACACCGGGTCGGCTGGGTCATCCGGAGGCTGGAGATCCGTTATCATCGGCAGGTTCTTTATGGCGACGAGCTTGAGGTGACGACTTGGATATCCGAGTGCGGAAGAATTGACTGCCTTCGGGAATACGATGTGACCCGAGCTCGCGACGGCGCTCATACCGCGCGAGGTCGGGTGCGATGGATCCACGTAGATTCGAAAGCAGGGCGACCGTTAAGACTGCCGGAGGAATTCAAGATCGCGTTCTCCCCGACGGGTCAGGCGGAAGATCTGGGAATACGCGCGTACAAATCGCGCAAGATCGACGGCTGCTACCGCTACCGCTCCACACGACGTGTCCAGGCTTACGAGCTCGATCCCTTGGGGCGAGTTCACCATGCCGTCTATCTCAACTGGATCGAGCAGGCTTACTATGACGCGATCCGCTCGGCTGGACGTCCGCTGGAGCAACTGCGCTCCGGCGATTGGATGGTTTTTCAGGGAGGGCACGATATCGAATACTTCAGCCCCACGCGCGACAACGACGAGATCGAAATCATCAGCTGGGTTTGTGAGATCGGGAAGGTGCGCGGGGCCTGGATTCATGAGGTCTACGACGCCCGCAATAAGAAGCTGCTGGCGCGCGATTATTCCTTGGGGGTGTTTGTCAATTCGCAGGGAAAGCCTACCTCGGCTCCCCAAGATATCATCGAAGGCATCTTGCAGGGTCCCCGCACTTGAGCCGTTCAAGGCACTAAAACCGTGATCGATCTAGACCACGATCACGTCTTTTATTCTTTTCATCCTTCCGCCTTCATCCTTCATCCTTTTAGATTTCCTCCTCACGCCTTTTTATCCTCTTGACAAGGGAAGCGAGAAGTACGATAGACTTAAATTGAGGCCCCGGGAAAAGGAGGGGGCTATTTATGAACGAGGTGACTCCCCCGTGCCCAAGTGGCCCGCAGTCTGAGGATGATTCTTCCTCGGCAGCGGGCGGCTCGAAGTAGCCTCAACTATTGTGCCTGAAGGCATAGGTCGCTTAAGGCGACCAACAGAAGGAAGGTCCTACTTCAGGAAGACTCGACAGAGTCATCAGCCACCGTTGTACAGAGTGGGGTAAAATTGGACTGACGGGCAGACAAAAAGAAAAACTGAATAGTTAGTCAGGCGCTATCGCGCCACAAACGGGCTGGCCTTCTACTGAAGGCAGCCCGTTTTGTTTCTGGTGCCCAGCGGCCAAAATCAAAATGGTTCCGTTTCAAGTTTACAAGCTGGTCCACCTCCTGGGCATTCTGATGCTTTTCCTTTCGCTCGGCGGTCTCATCCTCTATGCGAATGATGGAAGCGGCCGAAAACATCCGCGGCACAAACTGTTGTTCCTCACCCACGGCATAGGAATTTTTCTGGCAGTGCTCGGCGGGTTTGGGCTCCTAGCCAGACTTGGGATCTTGTGGCCTTGGCCGGGTTGGGTCGCAGCCAAATTCACCATCTGGATGGTTTTTGCGGGACTCCCCGCCCTCGTCATCCGGAATCCCTCCTGGACAAAAACCTTCTGGTGGACCATCCCGGCCCTGGGTGGGACGGCAGCATATCTTGCCGGCCAGAAACCCTTCTGAGATTTCGTAAAGATTCGGGTCGTGAGGCCGAAATCAGTTTCACTGCCCTACCTGGAGACCTCGTCACCCTCACGCCTTGCGATTCATGCCCTTGCCTGCTTTTGTTTGACGCCCCACCCTGACGCCTTTAAAATACGCGCTTGATATGAATCTGAGACCGTCAATCACAGCAACGGTCGTTCTATTATTGCTCCTCCTTTCGCTCTTCGGGGTACGAATGGGATCTGCGGCTGAAGAAACCCTTCATATTGGCGCCAAGAAGAAAATGGCCGCGCATCTCATCCTGCCCGAGGGACCGGGTCCTTTTCCCGCCCTCCTGGTTTTGCACACGAGCTCAGGCTTGAGGCCCAAGGATGTTGATTACGCAAAGCGGCTTGCGGGAGAGGGGTACGTCTGCCTCGTGCCGGCGTTTATGGAAGCCTATGGGATTACGCATCAAAACAGACAGGCGACGTTTACGATACATGGAGACGAAATATTCGCCGATCTGGTCGATGCCGTTGAGCTTCTCAAGAAGCGTCCGGACGTGGCCCAAGAAAAGATTGGCGCCGTGGGTTTTTCCAACGGTGGATACTGGTCGCTGGTGCTAGCGGCCCGAGCGAAGATTCGAGCCGGTGTGTCGTACTATGGTGCATACACGGCCGCGGGGGCGGACCGATCTTTGAAGCGTTTCCAGCAGGTCTTTACGAAAGAGAGTTCTCCCGTTCTGATTCTGCATGGGTCTCGCGATACCACCGTCTATGCGGACAGCGTGCAGCGACTCTTTTCTATCCTGGATGAAAAGAAATCTCTTTATGATGGGAAAATTTATTCGGGAGCCGGCCACAGCTACGACCGGGCAGGCGAGGGCGTCGATGCGAAAGCGGACGCCGACGCCACGACCGATAGTTGGACCCGGACCTTGGCCTTTTTTCGTGAGCACCTCAGTAAACCCTGATCACAGCGGTCGACCACACGAACCACAATCGCGAGCACGGTATCTAGTCACCTTCATCCTTCCGCCTTCATCCTTCATCCCTGTTTTCGTGCGTCACAGGATGATCAAGCAGGTGCCTATGGCGGTGTTGTTAGGTTCATTCATCTCGCGAATAACTCCCATCGCGTCGGCTGTAATGGTGAACACGAGCGTTCCTTCGCTTCGAGGGATCGGTACGGGTTCCAGGTTCGCCTCTGCACCGACGGCTAGTGCAGGCGTGGAACGGTCGAAGGCCTCGCCACCAGCCAACGCGATGCGCGTCGTCGACGCAGGTGCGTCCGCCTCACCCTGGTTTCTGATGGTCACGATCAGCCGTCCTTCCGCATCCAGTCGGCAATAGCTCCGTTCGGTTTGTCGTGGAAGCAGGTCTGGGAGGTTGTGAACCTGCTTGTGGAGGGACGAGTAGACGGCGGCTACTCGGGTCGGCGTTCGCTCGGTTGCGGCATCGTTCAGATCTTCAATAGCGATGAAACCCTCGGTGAACGAGCCTACTTCCACACCGAAAATGCGGAGGTTCCGAATGATAAACGGGCAATCCATGTAGAGGGATCCATGGCCATCGATTAAGGCCTGCGCACCCGGTATGCCCGCACCCGGCGCGGGAGAAAACCACCAACCTATCCGGATTCTGAACTTGCTGAGATTCAGCACGTTGATCACGGTGGCGTACGTGGCCTGCACGAGCCGCTCACCCGGCTGCGTCTCGCCGCACACGTACTTGACCGGGAACCATGCGCGCGTCTTGTCGCCGGGATCGCGGAACCTTTGCGGCGAGACATATTCGACATCGAAGCCCATACCGGCACCGATGCCATCCTGCGCTTCGACAGGGCTCCCTGTTAGCAGCAGGGCGGTCATGGTCAAGAAGCGACCGATTGACCGGAAGGCCAAGATATTGGGCGACAACACTCTTCTGTTCCGATTCGAAATCCGTGAAGCTCCGGTAAAATGACTCATATGCGCCTCCTGGAATGAAATTACGGGCTGACCGATCTCCCGTTTCGGGAGGAAACTATCCAAGAGCGCGCTCTTGTGTCAACCGAAGTCGTGATCGGATTCGTGCTCATGTTCGCTCGATATTTGCGGATTTGCGCAATTGAGCAAACGTGATATGCAAGCTTCGTGAAAGAAAATGACTACAGACAATCGCGGCTCTGCCGGCTTCTGGGGAACCCGATCGCCTTCGCCATCGTTCAAGCCCTTGCCGAAAGCAAAGAGATGAGTCCGAGCGAGATCGCCAAGGCGTTGCGCCGAAGCGTCTCTCGTGTAAGCCACGTGTTGTCGGCATTGAGGCTGGCGGAGGTCGTAAGATATGAAACAGATGGGAGGCGGGCCACCTACAGGCTGAAGCATCCCCGTGAGACCCGGCAGGTCCTCGGAGCCCTATCGGAATTCATCGCTTCGGCCTCATCTTCACGTTGATATTTATTGCCGGTCACGACTCACGTCTTTGACATTTGCGGATTTGCGCAATTGAGCAAACGTGACAAGCTGGCCACACCTTCGCTCAGATTGCCTCTTTTCAGCCACGCTTTCCACCTTACCAGGGACTTATATCCGTGAAGGGCGAGAGCCGCCGATTTTGAGGTGACACGTTGATCCAAAATGATACCCAACTTCACCAAGCGCAAGCTGATATTATGCCGCAAGCCTCTATCGCTCCTAGGTCTAGCGCTCAGCCGCCGTTTGGAAGGGATCGTACGCTCGTGATAGAGAGGGAGAGTATGAGAAGAATCGGGATCGGCGCCGCCCTGATGCTACTCCTTTGTTGTCCAAAGGGGTCTGTTGCAGCGGCGGAGAATTTGCGCGCGGCCAGCGGCGGCTTTACCACGGCGATTCACGCCGTGCTCTGGGCCGCCTATGAGGAGAAGATTTTCAGAAAATACGGCCTCAACGTGGAGTATCTGGCTCTCAACACCGGGCGAGTAGGCATGCAGATGCTCCTCTCGGATGACATCCAGGTTCTCTTTTCGACCGGGGTTACGGCGGTAACCACTAACCTACAAAAAGCCGACCTGACGATCATAGGGGGAGGACTGAACTTTTTCCCGACTAAGCTCGTCGCTCGCCCGGAGATCAAAAAACCTGAGGATCTCAAGGGCAAGGTTCTGGCCGTGGGCGGCTTTGGCGCCGCCAACCACATGGCCCTGCTGGTGGCGCTGGAAAGGTTAGGGGTCAACGCCAAAGAGGTGAGTATCATTCAGGTGGCGGGAGCCGCGGCACAGGTCGCCGCTCTCACCAAGGGCGTCATCTCCGGCTTGATGTTCAATGAACCGCAGGCGACGATCGCCGCGAAAAAGTTCGGCATGCATTCTTTGATCGATCTCATGGAAAGCAAGATCCCTTTTCCCCAGAACTGTTTTATCGTAAAGAGAAGCTATCTCGAGACCAATCGGGATAAGGTCACCAATTTCATGAAGGCGGTGATCGAGTCGGTTTATCTCCTCAAAAAAGATCGCGCCCTGGCTCTGAAGCTCATAAAGAAATATATTCGCGTCAACGATGAGGAGGCGGCCATCGGTTATGATTACTATTTAGCCAATCACGCCGAAGGCATTTTAGACCTTCCCGATCGAAGAGGCCTCGCCTTCGTCATTCAGGAGACGGCGAAAACCAATCCTAAAGCGGCGGGTCAGACGGTAGAAACGCTGAGGCTCCTGGAGCCGTCCGTTCTCGACGAGATCAAGAAGAGCGGCTTTGTCGAAAAGGTGAAATCGTAGAGGAGAGGAGACTATGCCTGGTGTGATTGACGCGGATACGCACATCGCCGAATCGGAGGGCATGTGGCAGCTGATGGATCGAGACATGATC
>DASYRN010000240.1:0-20191 GCA_036004365.1 Binatia bacterium | reverse complement strand
GGTAGATTTTGGCTCCGCAACAGGGCGAGTTCGCGTGCGAGGAATTCATGCACGCGAGTTATCCCCAGATTGGCACTCAAACTATGGAAAATCACAAGCAAATTACGTTTAACTTTCAACCAAATTTTTTTGTCTGAACCGGATTTTGGATTTCCGCCTGAGGGGATCCGCCAAAGCGTTGTGGCGGAGCCGATTTTCGATTAATCTAAAATCTAAAATCGAAAATTGGGTGGATGAGGCGGTGGGTTAGGCGACTTTTTCGACTCGGCCCGAGTGAATGCATTGCGTGCACACCAAGATCCGGCGGACTTGTTTGCCTAACCGGGCGCGGACCCTTTGCAGGTTAGCTTGCCAGACCCGCTTGGTTTTATTGTTGGCGTGACTCACATTGTATCCGACCGAGCGTCCCTTGCCGCAGATTGAACAGGTCCTTGCCATGATTATGCCTTGTACATCCTTTCAATGAGCTGGGTGGTCGAGTGGCCTTCGAGATAAGGGACGACCACAACCTTTCCGCCTTCTTTTTCTACGATGTCCTTGCCGATGATTTTATCTTCGCTCCAATCCCCGCCCTTGGCCAGCACGTCGGGCTTCAATTCTTTGATCACGTTATAAGGATCCGACTCATCAAATACGGTGACGTAGTCTACCATCTCCAGGGCGCTAATCAACTCCGCCCGCTCATCCTCCGGGAGGATAGGACGGGAAGGATCTTTGATACTCTTCACGGAGATGTCGCTGTTGAGGGCGACGACCAAGAGATCTCCGAGTTTCTCGGCCTCCCTCAGCAGGTGAAGGTGGCCTCGGTGCAAGAGATCAAAGCAGCCGTTCGTGAAGACGACTTTCTTGCCTTCAGCCCTAGCCTTTTCGACGATCACTTTCAATTCGCGGAGTTTTCTTATCTTGTCGTGCACGGTAGTTCGGTAGCATGTCTACCCGATGATTTCAATGATCTATCTCCCGTTTCTTGTTCGGACCATTTGAAAAAACATTCCTTGCTGGACACGGTTTAGGCGGTTCGCTAACATAGGCACTTAGCCAATCAAAATCCCGCCTTTCGAATGCGTCCGAAAAAGATCAGCGTTAAAGAAAGTCTCAGGCATTCCTTTAAAGACGGCATTTTTGCCTCGATCATGAGCGGAATGACCGACCAGTATTTTACTCCGTTCGCCTTAGCGCTGGGGGCGACGGCGCAGCAGATTGGCTGGGTAAGCGGTCTTCCGAACCTTTGCGGCTCTATCTCTCAACTCTTCGCGGTTCAGGCGATCTATCATATAGGAGGGCGTTTAAAGCTCCTGGTTCGTACCGTCGCAGCCCAGGCAACGCTACTGTTCTTCATTGCCTTGGTGGTGTGGTTCAACTTTCCCTACCCTGTGGAGTTGTTTCTTCTTCTGCTGATTTTTTTCGTCGCCAACGGCGCTCTGGCCGGCCCGGCATGGGGAAGCCTCATGACCGAATATATTCCTAACCGGAAAAGGGGCCGCTATTTCGGATGGCGCAATCAGATTCTTGGGATTATTCACGTGGCCAGTATGGTTGGGGCTGGCTTACTGCTTCACGGGGCCCAACGTTTTTCGCCGCTGACAGGCTTCTTCGTCATCTTCGCGATCGGCGCGTCGGCGCGCTTTATTTCCGGCAGCTACATTGCGAAGATGAGGGACGTGCCCCAAAAAAGAGACCCAGCCAGCGACTTCACCTTTTGGATGTTCATCGCGCGTTTTAGGGAGAGCAACTTCGTCAAATTCGTCGCGTTCGCGGCCATGTTGACGTTTGCCGCCCATTTGGCGGCCCCTTTTTTCCCCGTTTTCATGCTCCGCGATCTTCAACTGGATTACGTCGACTACATGGTTCTGCAGGTTATGTCGACGATTACAGGGCTCATTGCTTTGCCATTATGGGGAAGGCATGCGGATGTGGTGGGAAATGTGCGCGTGCTTAGATTAAGCGGCTTTCTTGCCGCTCTGATTCCGTTTTTCTGGCTGCTGTCGCAAAATGTTGCCTACCTTGCCTTTGTCCAGATCTTCGCGGGATTTGCTTGGAGCGGGGTAACGCTCTGCACCACGAACTTCATCTACGATGCGGTAACCCCCCAGAAGCGGGTTCGCTGCATCGGATATTTTCATGTCATCAACGGCGCGGCGATCTTTCTCGGTGCGTCCTTGGGTGGTTTCCTTGCATCAAGGTTGCCGCCGCTGCAGGGTTACTCCTTGCTGATGCTGTTCTTGCTCTCCGGCATTTGTCGAGTCTTTTTCTATCTTATGCTGTTTCAGCGTTTCAAAGAGGTGCGGCCATCCCGGGAAGTCTCGATTCAGGAGCTGTTCTTCAGTGTTGTAGGGATTCGGCCTTTGATCGGCATCTCGCGCGATTAGATGAGATGAACTGACCGTTGCATGATTCATTTGAAATCTTGTATTTGAGATTCGTCGCGCATCGAGACGTGACCTTGACCGGTTGGTAAAATTCGGCTAAGTTCGGTTAATCTCAGTATCGACCTATTTTGATTCTTGATCGGACGGAGGAAGCCATGGAATATCGTGATCTTAGGGAGTGGATTCGGGCGGCCGGAGAAGGGGAGGTGCGGACTCTTACCGGATGCGACTGGAATCTTGAGATCGGCGCCATCACCGAGCTGGTGCACCATAAGGAAGACGGACCCGCGGTGCTCTTCGACGACATCAAAGGTTATCCTAAGGGCTATCGGGTCTTGTCCAATTCGCTCAGCTCCCGCAAACGCCTGGCGATGACCTTGAACATTCCCCCCGGTGATACCAAGATGGACTTCGTTCGCAACTGGAGAGAACGCTATAGGCAAATTAAGCCCGTTCCCGCAAAACTCGTCAAGAAAGCTCCCTTACTCGAAAATGTTTATCGCGACAACGACGTTGATATTCTGAAATTTCCCACTCCCAAGTGGCATGAGCACGACGGCGGGCGCTACATCGGCACCGGCAGCATCGACATCACGAAGGACCCGGACGAGGGCTGGGTCAACTATGGAACCTATCGGGTCATGATTCATGATAAGGATACGGTTGGGTTTTATATCTCTCCGGGAAAGCATGGACGGATCCAGCGGGAGAAATATTCCGGGACGGGGCGACCGTGCAAGATCGCCATGTCTTTCGGCCATGACCCGCTGACTTTTTTG
Organism: Binatia bacterium; assembly: GCA_036004365.1. Classification (GTDB taxonomy): domain Bacteria; phylum Desulfobacterota; class Binatia; order UBA9968; family UBA9968; genus DP-36. The sequence goes on along the minus strand of DASYRN010000240.1, from coordinate 17,043 downwards.
GCGGGGAGCATCGAGGTGCCGTACGGGGTTCCGGAATACGAATTCATCGGCGGCGTGCGCGGCGAACCCTTTGAGATTATCGAGGGCGAGTATACCGGGTTGCCGATTCCGGCGACTTCCGAAATAGCGATTGAGGGAGACGTCGTCTTCGATCAGCCCAGGACCGAGGGACCTTTCGGTGAGTGGACGGGTTACTATGCCAGCGACGAGAGGCCCGAGCCGATCGTCAAAATCAAGCGAGTTTACCACCGCAACGATCCGATTATTCTCGGCTCTCCTCCGGGAAGACCGCCGGCAGAGTTGGGATGGTACCGGTCATATCTCCGCTCCGCGCTCATTTGGGATGAAATGGAAAAAGCTGGCGTACCGGACGTCAAAGGCGTGTGGCTCACGGTTTCCGGCGGCAGCCGTCTCGTACTGGTCGTCTCAATCAAGCAACGTTACCCCGGCCACGCCCGCCAGGCGGCTCTGGTCGCCGGGCAGTGTCATGCCGGCGCCTATCTCGGCCGCTATGTCATCGTCGTGGACGATGATATCGACCCGAGCAACAACGACGACGTGATGTGGGCGATGGCCAGCCGGTCGGATCCCGTGGAGGATATCGAGATCATCCGGCGCTGCTGGAGCGGGCCGCTCGATCCGATCATCCATCCGAGCAAGAAGGGCTTCAATTCGAGAGCGGTGATCGACGCCTGCCGGCCGTTCGAGTGGATGAAGGAATTCCCGCGGGTCGCCGAATCGAGCAAAGAAGTTCTCGATGCGACCGCGACAAAATGGGGCGCGGTGCTCTTCGGCAGCAACGGCAGGGGATAGCTGAATCCTTAAGTGCTAGGAGGGAATGTCCACCGTGAGGGTCGTGGGCTTTCCTTTTCTTAGAACCTCGACACGCACCTGGCCAGGCTTTTTGGCGCTCTTGAAGTAAGACTCCAGATCAGCCACTTTGTTGACCGTTCGGTCGTTGATCTTGACGATAATGTCGCCTCTCTGAACCCCGGCTTCAAATCCGGGACTCCCCAGCTCCACATCCGCGACCAAAACTCCTTGCTTTACCTGCAGATCCATGAGGCTCGCCAATGCCGGCGTTAGCTCCTGAAGCTGGAGACCCATGATTTTCAAAGTCTCCTCTTTGCCCTTTTCGGAGAAGGGTACCTGGCTTGCCTTGGCTATCAGTTGTGGGGAGGCGTAAATGGGCGCCTTCATTCTCAGGGCGACCGCAATGGCGTCACTCGGCCGTGAGTCGATCTGGTGCTCCTGTCCCTTGAGCCTGAGCGTTATCGTAGCGTAATAGACATTGTTGCGTAGGTCGGTGAGAATGATCCTGTGCACGGCTGCGCCGACCCCTTGCAGAATATTTCGGATCAAATCGTGCGTGTTGGGGCGCGGAATAGTAACGTTCTCGAGCTCGATGGCGATAGAGGTGGCTTCTTCGTTGCCGATCCAAATCGGGATAAGTTTCTTTTCCTTGAGGCTCTCGAGGAGGACGACGGCAGTCGGTTTCTTGATCGAAGGATCGAGCATCACTCTGCGCACCTTCATCTCAACCAACCCGGTTTCCTGTGCTTTGATATAGAGAGGAAAGCAACCGACGACTAAGAGGACAATAGCCAGAAGGGATCCACTTTTCACGATCAGCCTCCGTTCAGATACTCCAGACCCGTTTGCTGCCACGGTTCAACTTACTGGCTAAGGTAGGATGTTGTCAATAATGTGTCGGGTCGCTCAAAACGGGTCATTTGCTTCGTTGCGCTCAAATCGCCTCGCTCCAACGTATTGCGTAAGTACATCTCCGCTCAGCCTGTCCTGAGCGAAGCCGAAGATCGATTCTTCGCGCTCCTTGCGTAGCGGAGTGAGAGCTCTTGCTTGACAGCGGGGGGCATAATGTCTAAGAAAGTCGCTATGGCGCGGAGGCGGAAGATACTGGGGCACGTGGTGCTGAACGTAAGAGACCTGAAAAAATCGGAGCGCTTTTACCGCGACATCCTGGGCATGGAGATTTCCGGGAGAAATCTTAGAACGAAAATGTCCTTTTTGAGCTTCGGCCGCGAGCATCACGATATTGCGCTGATGGAATTGCCGTCCAGCACGAAGCGGACAGGCGGCGATGGTGTGCCCGGGCTGCACCATTTTTGCGCCTATGTCGAGACCAACAAAGAAGTGGATGTTCTTTACCTGCTCCTCAGGAGGAAAAAAATCCCCATCGTGAGCGGACCGGAAGTCTTGGAAGTCGCGCACAACCGCTCAATCAGTTTCTTAGATCCAGACGGCAACCGAGTTGAAATCGCCTGCAATCGGAACAAATTTGACAGGGGCACGGCCAGAGGACGCAAATGATGGGACGCGTGCTGGCCAGGTCTTCTGTTTCCGCTCTACTCGCGCTCTGCTTTTGCTCCGAGAAGGGCTGGTCACTGGATAGGATTTATCTCGCCCATAGCGCTCTGTCTGCGTCCCAGGCGATCCTGTTTGTGACCAGGGACGCTGGGATCTTCGGCAAGTATAACCTCGATCCCCAGATCATCTACATCGTGGGCGGCCCCACAAACACCGCCGCGCTCATAGCAGGGAGCGTCGATTTCAACGTCTTTGCCGGCCCCGCTTCTGTCTCGGCCAACCTGGCAGGAGCGGATACCGTGATCCTGATGAGTTTTGTCAATACCTTGGAGCATTCTATATTCGCTCACGGTTCGATCAAAAAGCCGGCGGACCTCAGGGGAAAGCGGATAGGCATCGCCAGGCCAGGATCTTCGGATCACTATGGCGCCACGGTAGCGCTCAAAAAATGGGGGTTAGAACCTGATAAAGACGTGTCGCTCATCTCCATCGGTGGCCCTCCGGAGCGTTATCTCGCCTTACAGGCAGGGAGAGTTGATGCGGTTTTGCTTCAACCCCCTTTGACCCTTAGGGCCCAGAAGGCGGGCTTCTATAGGCTAGCCGCTCTTGTAGATCTTGGGCTGGACTATGTGGGGACGTCCTTTGCTACCACCCGTTCTGTCATCGACAAAAAGGAAGAATTAGTGCGGCGGGTGGTGAGAGCCTTTGTGGAAGGAATCCATTTTTACAAAACCAACAAACAGGCCAGCCTCAAGACCATTGCCAGGCTCATGAGGACCGACGACGCTGAGGCTTTAGAGGAGGCTTACGAGGCCTATGCGATTAAGTTTATGGCCCGGGTTCCTTATCCCACACTCAAGGGCGTGGAGGCGATACTAGAGGATCTCGCCAAGAGCAATCCAAAAGCTAAAGGAGCCGATCCAAAACGATTTGTAGACTTACGACTCTTAAAAGAAATCGAAGACAGTAGTTTCGTCAGCAAACTCTATGGCAAGTAAAGGGGTTGAGGCAACCGGAGATCTGTAGGGGCCGGACCGGGTCCGAAACCAGAAGTTCAAGTAAAGAGCGAGTTTTTGCGAGGTAAGTGATGATCAAATTTGAAGGCAAAGAGATGCCAGCGACGTTGCGGGAGGTGGCAGATCCCAAGCAGACGATCTTGCTTGTCTGGGACATGCAGAACGATCAGGCCGGAGCCTCTTTCAATAAGGAACAGTTTCTGCGCACGACGCCGCCGTTGATTGGCGCAGCGAAAAAAGCGGGGGTGAGGATTGTCTACACGCAGTCGACGCCATTTCTTTGGAAGGACGAATCTCCAGCGTTCATCAGGAGGGCGATGAAGGAACAGAATGTCGATCATCCGAGCCGGCTCAAGCCTAGGCGGCTGCGCGGAAGCTTCGGTTGGCAGTTGATCGAGCCGTTCAAGCCAGAAAGGGATGATATTGTTTTTGACAAGCGACGACCCACGGTATTTATCGGCACGGAGTTCGAGTCGCTCATGACGAACAGAGGTGCGAGCACAGTGGTCGTCGTCGGATGCACGACGGACGGGGGCGTAGAGGGGACAGTGCGGGACGGTTTTTATCGCGGCTACTTCATGGTCGTGGTTCGCGACTGCGTCGGCACTAGAACTGAAAGCGGTCACCTCGATGCTCTCAAGAGAATGGAGCGCTTCGGCGATGTCGTCGATTCGAACGAGTTGATTAAGATCTGGGAGAGCCAGGCCTAAGAGCTGAGCCGAGATGGAACTCCTTTCCACATATCACCTCAAGCGCTGGGTCGAAGAAAACAGAAACCTTTTTACCCCTCCCTTTAAGACCAACCGTCTGCTCGTCCACCAAAAGGATTTTCTCGTGATGATCGTGCGAGGACCGAACGTGCGTCTGGATTTTCATATCGAGCCCGGAGATGAGTTCTTCTACCAGATCGAGGGCGATATCGAGCTTCACCTCAAGCTGCCGGAGCAGAAGAGGGAGGTTGTTACCATCCGTCAAGGAGAAATTTTTCTCTGCCCAGGGGGAGTGCCTCACTCACCGCGCCGCGCGGAAAATACCTCGGGCTTAGTGATCGAGCGGAAGCGAAAAGAGGATGAGACGGAAGAGTTCGTCTGGTTCTGCGAGAAGTGCGACGCAAAGGTTCTGTCCCGCACCGTCACGCAAGGTGATATCGGCCAGCAAGTGACAAGAATCTATGGGGCCTTCAACGCGGACGCAGGCCTGCGCACCTGCAAATGCTGTGGCTTTGTTTTTCCGCGGACTCCCATGGCCGAGCGGCTCGGCTTTTTGGAGAATAAGTAACCCATCAAGGGCCGTGTTTCGGTGGCCCGTCCAGCCAGCCTTTGCTAAAATAGCAGCGTGGAATCCTCCCAGATCAAGGACAAAGCGGGGGCAATCGCAGTTGCTTCCTCAGCTCCGGACTTCTCCAACCTGACGGACGAAGAGCTTCTTCACATGCGCATCTGTGATTTGAAGCTTCAAATCACAGGAACCGAACTCGAAGGCCGCATACAGTCTTTCTATCGCGAACTGGACGAAAAGAAGATCACCTTCAAGCCTGTCTGTTACCTCGGCGACGAATGGTTCTGCCCCGAGGGCGCCGCAACGATAGCCGTCCCTTTTTACCTCGCCCATCCTCGACTCAAGAAGCTCGAGGAGAAAATGATGATGGAAGTGGAAGGGGGGACGGAGGCATGGTGCATGCGTTTGCTCCGCCATGAGATGGGGCACGTGCTGAATCATTGCTACCTTTTGGCCAAAGATCGGCAATGGCAAAAGGTCTTCGGCTCGCCGTCACTGGAATATTCTGAGAGCTTCCGTGCCCGACCTTACAGCAAGCGATTCGTTCGCCACCTGGACGGGTGGTACGCGCAGAGCCACCCCGAGGAAGACTTTGCGGAAACTGTGGCTATCTGGCTGACTCCGGGATTGGACTGGAAGCAACAGTATCGGGGATGGAAGGCCCTGGAAAAGCTCGAATACGTGGATCAACTTATGGGCAAGCTCGCCAGTCAGCCGCCGCTGGTTTTGTCGCGGAGCAAGATGAGTGAGGCCTCGCGGCTGCGATCGCGGCTGGAGGCCTATTACAAGAGACGGCGCCGGCAGTACGCCGAAGATTTTCCCGACTTTTTCGACGCCGACCTCCGAAGACTCTTTGCAGAGCCGGCGTCTTCGCCGAATGCCGAGCGGGCGGCTTCCTTCTTGAGGAGGAGCAGAAAGCCGATCCTGAATGCTGTTTCGGCATGGACCGGAGAGCCTAAGTTCACAGTGGATCGTCTGCTGCGCGCACTGACCGAGCGTTGTGCAGCATTGGATCTGAGGCTGCGATCCGACTCGGCCGGGCTCGAGATTGCCGCCTATCTGGCTACGCTCACTTCCCATTACCGCATGACAGGAAAGTTTAAAGAACCGTAGGACTTCTTGGGCCATGGGCGGGATGAGACAAAAATGCAAGGTGTTGCTGCTCTGCGATTCGGCCGGGACGCCACCAGAGGATCAAGACTTCAGTCGGGAGCTCAAGACCGACGACTGGGCTGCGGAAGCCCATGTTCTTGACGCGCTCAAAAAGCTCGGACACGAGGTGCGGATGATCGGAGTTTATGATGAGCCGGGCATGATCATTGAGGAGATCAAGGCGCATCCTCCGGACATTGTTTTCAATCTCACCGAGCATTTCAACGCGCGTTCGGCCTATGACCAAAACGTAGCTGGTCTCCTGGAGATGCTGGACGTGCGCTACACGGGCTCCGGCTCGACGGGACTCACTCTTTGCAAGAACAAAGGGATGGCAAAGGAGATTCTCGCTTACCATCGGATTCGAGTGCCGGACTCTGCCGTCTTCCCGCCGGGGGCCGCGATCAGAAAACCGAAGCGGCTCACTTTTCCTCTTTTCATCAAACCCCTTAAAGAGGAAGCATCCTACGGAATCTCTCAGGATTCGTTCGTTGAAAACGATCAAGCTTTCGAGGAGCGGATACGCTTCATCCATGAGCGGATGAATCAGGAGGCATTGGCTGAGGAATATATTGAGGGGCGCGAGCTGTACGTGAGCATTCTCGGGAACAACCGCTTACAGGTCTTTCCGATTCGCGAAGTCATCTTCGCCGAAGTTCCTGACGGTCGCCCCCGATTCGCCACTTTCAAGGCAAAATGGGACGAGGCCTATCGCAAGCGATGGGGAATCCAGAATATCTTTGCCGAGAGCCTCTCCAATGAGATGGCTGAGCGAATCGGGATGATCTGCAAAAAGGTTTACCGCGCCCTACGGATACGGGGGTATGGAAGAATCGACCTGCGCGTGACGCCAGAAGGAGAAATCGTGATTCTTGAGGCCAACCCCAATCCCAACCTCGATCGCGACGATGAGTTCGCCCAATCAGCGATGAAGGCTGGGCTGACTTATGAGGGGTTAATCCAACGGATCTTGCGCCTTGCATTTCCGGAGTCGTTTTAGTCGCAGGCCTTGTTTCGTCTCTGCTTGTTAGAGTACTTTGCCAATGAGGAAGCCGGAAGCTTTTCGAAGCAGGGACCTTTTCGCGGTTTGTGACAAAGGCATGAGTGAAATTGTTTACAAGGGATTCACCCAAGATGAGATGGAGTTTCACTTCGATCCCAGCGTGGCGGTGGTGGATCAGCCGCGCTGGGCCGAGGAGCGAAGCAAGGCGAGTCTAAAAGTTCGCGACGCCGTGAAAGCTCATTTCAATATTCCATACGGCAGCTCGCCGCGGCAGGTGATGGATATTTTTCCAGCGGAAGAACAAGATGCGCCGGTCTTCCTTTATATTCATGGCGGTTACTGGCGCCGCGGAAGCAAGGAGGACAACTGCCACTTCGCCGAGCTTTTCACAAAGGCCGGAGTGACCGTTGCGGTTTTGGAATACGACCTCTGTCCCAAGGTAACCGTCACTGATATCGTCCGGCAGGCCCGTTCAGCGGTCGCCTGGAGCTACAGACATATCTCCGAATATCGAGGAGATCCGTCGAAGCTGTACATCGGAGGCCTCTCTGCGGGAGGACATCTCGTCGCCATGGCGCTCGCGCACGACTGGAAAAAGGACGGGTTGTCTCAAGACATCATCAAGGGCGCGGTCGCCATCTCCGGCGTCTACGACCTCGACGCCGTTCTTCACATCAACGCGAATAAGGATATCCGTCTCAATCAGGAGAGCGTCCGGGATAACAGTCCCTTCCTGCACCCGCCTCTTCCCCACACACCTTTAATCATCGCGGTCGGGGGAGCCGAACCCCGAGGCTGGAAGGAGATGTCGAGGGATTTCTTCGAGCTCTGTGAAGAGCGCGGTTTAAAATGCGACTATATCGAAGTCTCCGGGGCCAACCATTTTTCGATTTCCCTGCATTTGAGTGATCCCGCTAGCCCGCTCACGCGCGCAATATTTAAACAGATGAAGCTCTCGGTGCCTTCCTTGTAGCCGATTTACGATGACGGGGCACGAATACGACTTTTAAGACAAGGAGGGCTTATAAAGAAAGGTACAACACGTACAAGCAGGTGGCGCACTCTCGTTTTAGTCCTTGGCTCTATATTTTTTGCCCCCCTGCCGCATCTAAAAGCAGCCGAGAAACTCTACACAACTTACTTCTCGCCTGCACCTGGAGCCTCATCGGTGATTTGGGTGGCGAAAGAGGCGCGGCTGTTTGAAAAACATGGTCTTGATGTCGTGCCGGTGCTTATTCCCAGCAGCGTACGGGCGCTGCAAGCGATTCTAGCTGGGGAAATTGCAATAGGCGAAAGCGCGGGACCGGCTTTTGCCAGCGCCCGCCTGGCGGGAGGTGATGTCGTGGCGATCGCAGGAAACGTAAATATTCTGACCTATTATTTTGTGACATTGCCGGGCATCAAACGACCTGAGGAACTAAAGGGAAAGACGGGTGCAAACCATAGCCCGGGAACGGTTGCCGATTTCGCCCTGCGCATCAGTCTTAAAAAGATGGGCTTGGATCCGGTGAAGGACGTGAGTTTGCGACCGATCGGCGTCCTTCTCGATCGAATCGCGGCGATGCAAAAGGGGATTGTGCAGTTTACTGTTCTCACCGAAGCGGAGAAGCCGATCGTGGACAAGCTGGGCTATCCCGTCTTGCTCGATCTTATCTCGCTCCGAATTCCTTTTCCGCAGCGCGGGATCTATACCACAGGAAAGTACATAAAAGAGCGTCCGGAGACGGTGCGAAGGTATATGAGGGCCTATGTGGAGGCGATCCATTATTTCAAAACCCATAAAGAAGAGACCATGCAGATCATGCGGAAATATTCCCGGGTCGAAGATCGAAATGTGCTTGATCATACGTGGTCGTGGTTCACTCAGAACATGCCGGAGAATCCCTATCCTCCACTAGAGGGATACCAGACCGTCTTGCAGGAGATGGCCCTGACGAATCCAAAGGCAGCCGCGTTAAACGCGAGGGAACTCGTGGATGTCCGCTTCGTCAAAGAATTGGAAGAGGGTGGCTTTATTGAGAAACTCTATAAAAAATAAGTTTTGTTAGAGACGAAGCCTCCTCGAGCCATCTAGCCTTTCCCGCGTACAAGTTTAGCTCTGAAACTACAATTTTGGACAATTGGCCTCTTCCGTTAGGATAAGCTGGCACAAAGAATATTTTTCCTCAAACCTAACGACAGACATTAAAAGGCCAAGATTTCAAAAAAATCTTTGTGGGTGCGCTGATACGGTGAGCTTCCTGCCGGGTTACACTTGGCCGGCTCTTAGGATGTTAACGTGAATCTCCCGTGGCACCCGTTTTGCTTTCCTCAATCGAGAGTTGAATTTTCTGCTTCAATCGCGTGTCAATGCGGTAGTTTAAATTATCCTAACAGGAGGCTTTATATGGCGCTTTGGAAGGAAGCAATGCAGAACGAGCAAGGTGATCGGCCGGAGCAGGATTTAGTGCGCGTGAGTCCGATTCCGCCGCGAAAGGAGAGTCATTCAAAGGATGGGCATGAGTCTGTTTTTGCTGCTGGCCTAACCATTGAAGGGAAGGTCGAAGGTAACGGGGACGTTCGGATGGCCGGGCAATTCAAAGGTGATATTCAGGTAAAAGGTGACTTAAATATTGAGAAGGGTGCTCATATCAATGGAAAAGTCAACGCAGATACCGTGACCATCGGAGGGGAGTTGGAAGGAAATATTGTCGCCAACGCTCAGGTCAAGCTGTTGGAGTCGGGGCAGCTGATCGGCGATCTCAAAGCGACGACATTGATTGTGGCTGCGGGCTCCCGAATGCGGGGAAACGTGGAATTCGGATGGAGCGATTCGGAAAGCTCAAAGGTTGCAATCATCCGACCTCATGAGAAGGGGAAAAGCGGGTCTGTTCTATGAGAGCAAGTCACACGGCAGTCGCGGGGGAATCCCGCATCTGCCCTCACTGCAAGGAAACGATCCTCAAGAGCTCGCCGTCGTGCCCGATCTGTCACCATGTGCTGAGGTTTGTTCGGTTGGGGGCAGATTCTGACCCTCATCCTACGAAGTGTCCGCTGCTGGTGGAGGGCACCATCAATCATGGCGATAACCGGGAGCCAGTGGAATACTGTGTGCTCATGGAGATTCATGACGAGACAGGGAAGGTGGTTTCACGGCACACCGTGGGGATCGGCGCGCTTCGCCGAACAGAGAGGCGAACGTTTTCACTCCGAGTGGAATTTTTTCCGGCTACGCTTGCTTCTTAAGTCGCCTTCGAATAAAGGTTCGCATCACATGGCAAAGATCGGCTTCCCTACCTGAACAGATAATCTATTTTTTTGTCCTTGCCTGCTGGCGATTTCCGGAGTCGGGTGATTCACACCTTCTCGAACGGGTCGCTGCGCTCGATGGGATGCTAGTTTGAAAGATCGGGTCCTTGAGCGGTCTAGTTTGCTGGGTTCTGTCTGAGATAGAGCGGGGTATTTGTCGGGATCAAAAAGACAGAGGGCCGAATTCCGGATTTGCCCGACCTGGAGAAGAAAGTTTCCAACACGTTCTCTATGGAAAGAACACCCGCCGTGTTTGTGTCTCCGTTCACGACGAGACCAACGAGATGGCCGGAGGCGTCGACGACCGCTCCTCCACTCATGTGGTTTTCCACACGCATTCCCCACTTTGTATCTGCGGGAATGCCCTGGCTACTCAGGTATCCCGCCGGGTAAACCTTATAGTCCGCCGCGAAATATCCCCGATGATTTTCGTCTGTCAGGTTCAGGAAACCGTGAACGATCACGAAGTCCTGGTCCTTCGGATACCCGGCTATGAAAACCCTTTTCGGCGGCAGCAGGGGCTTAAATTCAAAATCAGCGTCGGGGGCACCGAGGTTGATCGTGCCTTCCTTAAAGTCCTTTAAGGGCCAGTAGGAGAAACTCACGGCAGGTTCGGCCTTCAACTTTCCTATCACGAAGTCTCTTTGCTTGATGATCTCATCAGGAGTGTGGACGTCCTTTCCGTTGGTGGAGTCCTTTTCCCTAAGGTGAGAGACGATCTGGATTTCGAAATCCTGGTCGCCGTTTTGAGCTACGTACCGCATTCGGGGAAGTGCGTTGGAGCAATTCACGCTCTCGGAAAACCGGCTCCGTTCCTTCTGGCTCTGTAAGCAATACTTCATCACATGATACGCAGTCACAAACAAGCCATCGTGAGATATCAGAAATCCCGATCCCAAACTGGCGCGCTGCCACGTGCCGTGGATGTCTTGGTACTGGACGACGATCTTCAAGCTCCTGGACTTGACTTCGGTCCACGTGAACTTTGTCCCTTGGGCGGTGAGCTGCTCAGCTTCTGTCAGGTAGCTGCTTAGAACAGTTGCGGGGAAAGATAAGCAGAGGACGATTAAAGGGAGGAAAACCTTCACTATCGAGGGATGTTATATATATCAATTTGCCTCGTAATGCAAAGAAAATTTTTTACGCGACATCAGGCAAGGACGACGTTTTCGCAAAACCAGCCCAAAAATCATCGTATAAACACAAACACGGGAAGGTAGACGCTAGATGTGCATCATCGTCCACCTTCCCGGTTTTACTGCACGCAACGGCCTAGATTCGAGACCTTATCCCGTTACTTGGCCTCTTTAGCTCCTGGGTCACCGTAGTCCTGCCCTCCGCGCTGTGGTGTGGAACCTTGCTGTCGCTGTTGGCCAGATCCTTCTTGTCCCTGTTGCCTGGAGCCTGGCTGACTGCTTGACGCAATGCCGAGCTTTGCGGCGGTCTGCTGATCTAGAACGCCTGTTACAGGGAGATTATTGGCTTTCTGGAAATCACGAAGCGCCTGTTGAGTCTTGCTGTCCATGTTACCGTCGATGGATCCTGGATCATGTCCTCTCGCTTTCAAGGCTTCTTTAGCTTTCTTGATGTCGTCCGATGACATGCTCGCTGTCCCTTGCTGGCGGCTCTCCGCTCCCGTACCTTGCTGGCGGCCTTCCCCCGCTGGCGGCTGCACTCTTTCAGGAATGGGTTGTTCAGATTGCTTGCCTCCCGGGGCCGTTTGAGCAGAGATCGACGAAACTCCTAAGCCGATGCTGCCTGACAAGATGACGGCTGTGAGAATCGATTTCTTATGCTGCATATCTTACTGCTCTCCTTTCTTTTTTTGTATTTATTTTTGTGGAAAGTTTTCCGGCCGTTGCTTATTGCTAACCGTGCAAGGCCCATGCCACGCCGCCCAGATAAGAGAAATCGTAATGCGGCTGCATGAAAATGCCTGCAATCAAAAAAGCTCTCGCTTCCAAAACGAGAGGATATTCCCTGCAGAGACGGATCGTTTCCTGCCCTAAGCCGCCGCACGAGGAGCAGGATGAATTTGTCGAAGATGATGCAGAGGGGGAAATGAAACGCAATCAGGAGGAGAGCTGTTCAAGGAGAAAGAGAGAAGCCACTCCAAGGCGACCGTTACTGGCAGCGTCAAGATCTAGGAGATAAAGATTTCAAGATGCCAAGCGCTGGAGATTGCGAAAGGAGGGCACTGCGAGCTGCAGCTTGCATTCGAAAGAATTAATAAATTTCAAATTGGCAATCCCACAGAAAAAACTGTGAGAGAGGGAAGAGATAACTATAACAGCAAGGGTTTTGATTAAACCTTCCACTGAATAATATCCAATCCCGCGTTAGTCACCCGGCACCAACGAGCCCACCGATCAGTCCATGGGTCCCGCTAACGGGGCTTTCAGAAAATAGGTAACGAGGTCCAAGCTGGCAACCACAGGCTCCAAAGAAAGGATATTCGGATCGACGAGACCTTTCGCTTTTCCCGACCGTCACCACCGCGGCCGTCCCGGTAAGGCCGCCAAGTAAATTGAAACACCTAGCGATGATTATGGAGGCGTGCGGTGAAAGCACGCGAGAGCCAATCGAAGTGGCAATGACGTTCGCGGCGTCGGTAAACCCGCCAATAGAGGCATACATATAGGCAAGTTTTCGAGCTGCAGATCGAAAGCAATGGATCGGAGTCAGCTGACAAAACTTTGTTGCTCGCCGCGCGTTCCTATGACTCTCAAAAAAGACGCCAAAACCCGGCCGCATTCCTCAGATGAATCCCGCTGACAGCGGAACTGGTCGGCTATGTGATGCCCGTCGGCACGGACTAGAAACGCAGTTTAGATTCCGCATAAGTCTCTCATAGAACGACGATGGCCGGGGATTTGTCGCGAGGTACAAATTTGTTAGCGTTGGACAAAAATTTCAAGATTACGGTCGAGAAGACTAATTCGAAAAGAATCCTCGTCGTTGGAAATCTCTTGGTATATTAACGGCCTGCGCACATTTCAGGAATCTTTGGTGCTTGGCATACCAATTGCTGACCGTTAGGAATAAATCGAGACAAGGAGGGACAGTGGAGACTCCGATCAGCAACGTGTTTGTGGATATTCACGTGGACAACCAAACCTACAGGGCGGCGATGTGCCCGCGCTGCGGCACAAAGATCTATCCCGCCAACCTCCTCCAGGCCCATCTCGAGCGCCATCGAAGGAGAGACCTCGCGCTTGAAGAGGAGCTGCGCAAGCTGCAGTTGGTCATGGGGCGAATGAGATAGTTGACTTGAGCCGATAGGAACGAAGCTAGATCGGCACATGAGCCCGGCGTGGATTCCCCCCTGCCAGCCGGGCTTTTTGTTTTTCGCTGAACCCATCAGCTGAAGCTGATTTTATCAAACTGCGTGATCTTGAATTTCTGCGCTGCTCCTCCAGGCAGGATCGTGAACTGGTGCAAGGTGAACTCGTGCTCGTAATCTCCGCGGGCGATTAGACCGTCGACCGGGATGACGACGTCGTATCCGAAGGGTCTTGTGGCCGCGGTTGCAGTATAGAGGACCGCCTGGTTGCTGGAAGCGCCGCACACGATGACCGTTTTGATCCCTCTCTGCTGCAACATAGGCTGCAACTCTCCGCCGTAGAATTTATCGAAGGCGGGCGGGAAAAGCACCGGCTCATGGCTCTGCTGCTTGAAGGCATGAGGCATTCTCGCTTCCGGCGTACCCTTGTAACGGTCGGCTGCTGTATAAATGATGAATAGGCGAGCTTGACGCGCGCGGGCGAGGAATTTCGCCACAGGTTCGATCAGCTTGTGGCACGGCTCTGCCGGGTTCTCACACCGGGCGTTGAGATCTAAAACTAACAGGGCAGTTGTTTTTGGATCTACCGTGACCTCGACGGGTGCAGGCTTATTGGGCATTTGAATTCCTTTCCCCTAAGTTGATGGAAGAATACAACAGGTAATCGAAATCTAGCGCTTGAAGAGACCCTCCAGGCCCTTCCGTATGAGATCTTCGGTCGGCGTCTTCTTTTTCTCTTGTGTTTGCTCCGAAGGCGCGGCTTCTAGAGGAGATGGGGGCTGCTTCTTGCCGAAAAGCCGTCTTTCAAGCTCCTCGGTTCCTCGGCGCACGAAACCGCGCTGAATCATCTTCGCGAGATAATTCGTGTCCGGTTTGGGCTTCACTTTGGGTAGGGTCCCGCTCAAGGTAAAAGGGATCTCGAACTGGTTTTGATTATTGAAAGCGTAAGTAACTTCCCGCACCGAGTGCGCCAGGTCGGCCGAGAGCCGCTGGGAAAGAACTAGCAAAGCCTGAAATTCGGCTCTGCGGTCAAAATCGACCCAACCGTTCCCCTGCACCGTATACTCGGCCGCCGTGATCCGCAGATCTTTCACGTTGATCCGGCTGTCCGCCAAAGTGAGAAGCCCTTTCAGCTCTTTGAACTCCGTGTCCTTTGCCTCGAACGTCTCGGGATATTTTTTGCGCACCTGCGGATTGATGAGAGAGGTCAGGCCCGGAACACCAGTGATCCCGGAGAGCACTCCCTCAGCGATGTTGAAATTGAGCAAAGCTCCCTGAACGACCTCCGCCGTACCTTGGCCGCGCAGGTTGGGTTTGATCTCGTCCCATTTTTTGCCGCTTCCAGCCACCTTCATGTCGGCGTTCAAGCGTCCCTGAATATCCCGCTGAGCCTTGGGGTCGAGCGAGCTGTATAGTTCTTTGAGATCGATTCCCTGAACCTTCGTGGCGAAAGAAAAGCGGGGCACGGGATTGTTGAACGCATATTCTCCTTCCGCCTGTAAGGAGCCGTTGAGCGCATTCACGCGCAAGTTGCGGATCGTGGCGACCTTGTTTTCCAGGACGAGGCTTGTGCCGAGGTCTTTATAGTTGATCCTGTAGAGAGTGCCTTGGCTCGAGGCGAGCTTCCCCTGGAAGGCAACGCTGCCGTCTTTTGTAGCCAAGGTTCCTTCGCTGCTTAGGTTCCTAATGACATCACTTTTGCGTTCCTCTGGAAGCGCAGCCTGGTAGTCGGCCGGCCACAGTTCGGGAGTCGAGAGCTTGTAGGACAGAGTTAGAGGAGAAAAGCGGTCGATTTGGGCGGCCAGGCGAATGCGGGATCTCCCCAAGGTAAAAGTTGTATCCTTAAGGTCTGCCCTTTGGCCGGTGAAGTTGATCTTGGCGTCCAGATCTTTAACGGGCTTTCCGAACTGGGGAGGCTTGGCGCTCACGCCCGACAGATTCAAAGTCCCTTGGATTTGCGGCGCCGCGCCCTTTCCCATCTTTCCTTGCAGAGTCGTATGAACTTCCAGATTGCCTGAAACCTGATAATCCTGAATCAGCGGAATGATCTTGTCCCATCCTTCGAGAGAGACCCGATTGGAATCGAGAGCGAGATTAAGGATTGGAACATCGCCCAATTTGACGTCGCCTTTACCGACAATCTCCAGGTTGTTGAGCTTCACTTTCGCTTCACGGAAGGAAATGGAGTTGGCCGCGTACTGAGCGTCCGTGTTGAGAACAAGAGGGATCCCGGGAGCCTTCCGAAGGGTTTTCCCGAGGGCCACAGTTGCATCGGTTCCCTCGAGACTCCCTTTTAATGCCAGCTTGTTGAGCGTTCCTTTTACTTGTGCATCTTTGAGCCTCAGCGGACCCGACAATTCCGAATCTTTCGGCAGCGCCGCTCGGACGGTCGGGACGGCGGCTTTCAATTTATCGATGTCCATAG
Source organism: Binatia bacterium (assembly GCA_036004365.1). GTDB lineage: Bacteria > Desulfobacterota > Binatia > UBA9968 > UBA9968 > DP-36. Next base: position 1,270 of record DASYRN010000240.1, on the reverse strand, counting down.
GATCGAGGGTTATCTTACCGTCCAGAGGAACATTGCTGACGTCGCCTACGGAGCCGAGCGGACCGACGCGCATCTGAATCTTGATGTTTTGCTTGTCCGAAAATAGAGCCGCCGCCAGCTCAACGGAGAATGGCCGGGCGAAATCCAAATCCTCCACTTCGAGGTCAACCTGCCTTGCCCGGAGATCTGTCCCGGCTTTTCGATCCAGATAGTGAATGTCTCCCCCGGAGATATCGATGAGCGAAACCATTAGGGCCGGAGGAGCTTTTTTTTCTTCGAGCTTCCGCTCTTCTTTAGTCGGAGCCTTTTTCTCTTCCTTGGGTTGCTTGGCGATGGTGGAAAAATTGAATATGCCTTCCTTATTTCGGATGATTTCAATGACCGGACGGTTGAGGATCAGCCGCTTAACTCTCAACTCCTTTTGTAAGAGAGGCAGAAGCTTGACGTTCACCTGGAGATCTTCGGCGCGGACAAAGTCTCCGGAAGAAAACGCCGGGTCATCGGAAAGGATGAAGTTCTTAAGGCGGACGCCGACACCGCCCCACAGCGTTAGCCCAATCTCTCCGACTGAAACCTTGCGTCCTAGCGCCTGCTGGGCTTGGTTGAGGAGATAATCCTTGTTCCGGTTGAGCAGCGAGTTTAGATTCAGCAGCGCCAGTGCCACGACCACACAGAGCGACACCAAGACAACGCCGGCAATGATCCATTTGCGCATGCGATATCTCTCCGATCTTTTATTGCATAGACAGAATCAATTCTAAAGTAAAAAAAACGTGGAGTGAAGAGAACCCCGATTAATTTTCGTCTTAGAGTTGTGAATTTTTCTGACGATTGTTTGAGAGAGAGCCCATTCCCGTTCAATGCTGAACTGTCGAAGCATTTCAATGTCTGACCGTTCACTCCGAGTCCTTCGATACGCAGGCCGTTCGTCCTGAGCCCTTCGGCTAGGCTCAGGACATGCTTGGTCGAAGGAAACGGCCTGCTACTCAGGACAGCCCTTAATCGAAGGGTGAACGGAGAGTTTTTTCGACAGGCTTGACGATGCACCCCGACTTCGACTAATTTCACTCCCGATGGTGTCAATAAAAAAAGTGAGCCTCGGTCTTTTGCTTTTTCTTTCCGTAGGGTCTGGCGTCGACGCCCAAGACAATTTTTATCAGGGAAAAACGATCAGAATCGTTATCGGCTCGTCCACAGGCGGGGGCTACGATCTATGGGCGCGCTTGCTCGCCCGCTATTTTGGCCAGCACATCCCGGGAAAGCCGGAGAT
>DASYRN010000239.1:0-8228 GCA_036004365.1 Binatia bacterium | reverse complement strand
AGGGGCGCCCCGGATTATCGTCGAGAACATAACCGGGGCTCGCTCCATGGTGGTGGCCGATTACGTATACGGCGCAGAACCGGACGGGCTCACACTTGGAGCAATCTCTCCGGATCTCTACTTTGCCCAGCTGCTTGGGCGCAAGGATGTCCACTTCGACTGGTCCCGCTTCGCGTGGATCGGTACTCCCGATCGGTCGCATCATCTGCTTTACATGCGAACGGATACTCCCTACCGAAGTGTTCCCGAGATTGCCTCGGCCATCGAGCCTCCCAAGTGCGGCGCGTCCGGGGCCTACTCGACGGCAGGCCTTCTGCCGAAGCTCCTGGAAAAGATCTTCGGCGCGAAGTTTACCATGGTAACAGGCTTTGAGGAGGGGCCCGACGTGGACTCAGCCGTGGAGCGAGGCGATATCCAGTGCCGGGTGCTCACGATCTCAGGCTTCTTCTCGCACGAGCCCTATCCTGGCTGGCTGAAGAGCGGATTTATCCGGATACTGCTTCAGACCGGGAGAGAGCGGGACCCGAGACTGCCAGGGGCGCCCACAATTCATGAGCTCATGGATCAATACAATGTCCCTGACACAAGCCGCAGGCTAGCCGAGGTTGTTCTAAGCGCGGCGCTTTTCGGCCGCCCTCTCGTGGCTCCGCCTCGAACTCCCCTTGAGCGAGTAAATATTCTGCGAGAGGCTTTCTTGCGAGCGGTAAATGATCCCGAGTTGCAGAAGGAGGCCGAAACGAAAAACTTGTGTGTCGTGCCGGCTTCCGGTGCCGAGCTGGAAAATTTGGCCAGAGAAGTCATCTCTCAAACTCCGGATATCATCGAGCAATTGAGAAACCTCTCGCAAACCTAGGAGGACACATGCTTCGCTTAATCGTCAAACGTTTGAGGATTTCATCGAAACAAGGCAAGAGGAAACGGGCAATAGGCAATAGAAAGATTTTTGCTCTCGCCTCACGCCTTTCGCCTTACGTCGTCTTTGTACTTTTGCTCTCGCCTCACGCCTTCCGCCTTACGCCTTCTTTCGCCTTTGCCCAGGCGCCCTTCTATCAAGGCAAGACCATTAGATTTATCGTTGGCTATCTACCGGGCGACATGCATGACCTTGGGGCTCGAGCCTACGCCCGCTACATGGGAAAGTATATTCCCGGAAACCCGGATTTCGTCGTGCAAAACATGCCCGGAGCCGGCGCGATGATTGCGGCCAATCATATTTACAACCTGACTAAACCCGACGGACTCACCCTCGGCACGATCGGGGGAGCCCTCTACTACGCTCAACTTACTGGCCGGTCAGAGGTCAAGTTCGATTGGCCGAAGTTCACATGGATCGGCACTCCAGAACGAAGCCCTCACCTGCTGTTCATGCGCTCCGACGCTCCGTACAAGACTGTGAACGACGTCCGCACGGCCAAGGAGCCTCCCAGATGTTCGGCTACCAGTGTGGGAAGCACTGGCTACGACCTCCCCAGAATCCTCGACGATGTCGTCGGGCTCAAGTTTAATGTGATCAGCGGCTACCCGGGCGGGGGCGAGCAAGATCTCGCCATAGAGCGGGGCGAAGTCCATTGCCGCGCCATCACCATTGACGCCTTCTTCGGCCGCGAGCCCTTCATCTCGTGGCACAAGAATGGTTTCGTAAGAGTGCTCATCCAAACTGGCCGGTCCCGTGACCGAAGGATAGGGGAAGCCCCAACGATTTTTGAGCTCATGGACCAAGACAAGACACCGGAGTCGAAGAGGCGGTTAGTAACGGTCTATCTCGGTGCCGTGGGCTTCGGCACGCGACCCGTAGTCGGGACGCCCGGCATCCCCGCGGATCGAGTCAAAATTCTGCGTGACGCGTACACTAAAACAATCAATGATCCGGAGTTCTTAGCGGAAGCGAAGCAGAGGTCGTGGAGTCTCAATCCCGCGAGCGGCGAGGAGTTAGAAGCACTGGCCAAGGAGGTGATCCATCAGCCGCCGGAGGTGATTGACTGGCTAAAAAAACTCTTGGGTAAATAGCTCCAGCAAAAAGTCCCAGATGCGACGCGCGCGAGAAATCGATCCTTCGGCTTCGCTCGAGACGCCTAGGCGGGCCCGTATAAGGGAAATGACGTGTTGGAATATGGGACTTTTGGAGCAGTAGGTTTTACATGCGTCACTCCATTACTCCATCAATCCAGCACTCCAACGTAGCCGGTAGAGTATTGACACAGGATACGTACTGGGATAAAGGCAACAACACTAAAGGGAGGACCTCAGCCATGGCATTTGACCTTGTGATTCGCAACGGAGTTGTCATCGATGGAACAGGCAGCCCGCGCTTTGAGGCGGATGTTGCGGTCGAGGGAGAAAAAATTTCCGCGATCGGAAAGAATCTGGGTCCGGGCAAAAGGGAAATTGACGCCAAGGGAAAGGCCGTCACTCCGGGATTCATCGACTCCCACACGCACATGGACATGTTTCTCGTGCTTTATCCGCACGGGAACCCCGTGATTAATTTCGGCGTGACCAGTGTCGTGATCGGCGACTGCGGTGCCTCGTGCGCCCCCGTGCCTAAGGGAGAAGAGCCGGTCAAGGTTTTGGTCGGCTATCTGAGACGGGTGTTGGACAACTACGTGGACTCAAAGGACTGGAAATGGAAAACATTCCCGCAGTATCTCAACTATCTCAAAGGCAAGGTGGGAATAAACGTTCTCGCACTCATGCCGCACTCGCCGGTGCGCCTCACTGTGATGGGAGAGGATGCGTACAAGAGGAAGGCCACGAACGAAGAGATCGAGGCGATGAAAAACATGGTTCGTGAAGGCATCGAGGCGGGCGCGATCGGCTTTTCATCGAGTCCACGCGGCGGGCCGGCGGTCCACGCGGGCACTCCGAGTACCTTTGCGGAGCAAGAAGAGATCGTCGAACTCGCCAATATCGCGGCCGAGTATGGCGGCTGTTTTCAATTCAACGGCTTCGGGAACTTGCTGAAGCCGGAGAGTGGCTTTCCCGAGCTGGTCAACAAGATCAACGCCTCCATGATCGGCAACGAATTCAGGCTGCGGCCGGGGGAGAAAGAGCACGGGCCGCGGGCGATCCGTTTGATGGAAGAAGCGAAAAAGAACGGCAAAGATATCTACGGAGTGGTTATCCCTTATCAGCATATTACCCGCTTCGGCGCGGAGAATTGTTTCTTCCTCGACGGCTTGCCGACTTGGGAAGCGATCAAAAAGCCGGTCGAAGGGCTCGCGACCTATCTCAAGGACAGAAACACCCGGGAGAAGCTCGATAGAGAGCGAATCGAAGGAGCGGGCAAGCCGGCTTTTCCTGAATGGCTAGGTTGGGGACAGATTGTCTTCGATCGCATGGAGCGGAGCGATCTTAAATCACTGGAAGGAAAAGGCGTCCAGGAGATCGCGCGTCAGACGGGTAAGTCTCCGCTGGACGCGTTCTTCGACACCTGGCTGCAGGACGATCTCCGCTCGCGCTGCTATTACCTCGGCACAGCCAACGGCCATCTCGAACTGCTCGCTGACATGATCACGTCGTCGCGCAGCTTGATCGGCACCGATGCAGGCGCCCATCTGGACCGGTTCTTTTGGCACGGCGCGCCGGTGAAGATCTTGAGCTACTGGTGCCGAGAGAAAAAGCTCTTTCCACTCGAGGAGGCGGTATCCAAGGTCACGGGCTTTCCGGCGGCCAGACTGAGGCTGAACCGAGGGCTGCTGAAGACCGGATGGCCTGCGGACATCGCGATCTTCGATCCCGACACGATCCAGGACCCGGTCAGCTTAAGGATCCCGGCGAAGCTGGACGAGCAGGAGGCGAAGCGCCATCCAGTTGGGATGCAGGCTGTCGTCGTGAACGGCCAAGTGGTTGTGGAAGAAGGGCAGTGCATGGATGCCTTCCCCGGAAAGGTTACCCGGCAGGAGCTTTGCACCCCAGCCCTGTGAGAGAGTTTCGATTTCTGGTTTCGAGTCGGAGGCAAGATCATGATCCGTCAGATTCGATGGAAAATGTCTAAGAGTTGTAATTTAAACTTTCATCTCTCATCCCTCGTCCTTTTTCTCTTAATTCTTTATCTCTTTAATTCTTTAACTGTTACTTCTGTATTCGCCCAAACCCCCTTCTATCAGGGGAAAACGATAACCCTGATCGCGGGCACCAAAGCAGGCGACGTCTACGATCTCTATGCCCGTCTCATTGCCCAATACATGCCGAAATACATCCCCGGCAACCCTAACATCATCGTTCAGAATGTGGCTGGGGCCGGCTCCATGATCGCCGCCAATCAGGTTTATGCCGTGGCGAAACCCGATGGCCTGACCCTCGGCGCCATCTTTCCAGCCCTCTATTTCGACCAGTTAATCGGCCGTAAAGAAGTGCAGTTTGACTGGAGCAAGTTTACCTGGCTCGGAAGCCCGGATAAGTCCAATCATCTTCTTTATATGCGAGCTGACACTCCATACAAGACCATTGACGACGTACGAAATGCCAAGGAGCCTCCCAAGTGCGGAGCGACCGGAACCAGCTCCACAGGTTATTACATGCCCAAGCTTTTCGAGGAGCTTATCGGAACTAAGTTCAATATCGTCTTGGGATACCAATCTGGAGGCGATGTCGATCTCGCGGTGGAAAAAGGCGAACTGCAATGCCGCTCCTTCACGATCGCGGCCTTCTTCGCCCGGGAGCCTTTTTTCACTTGGCGCAAGACCGGCTTTGTGCGCGTCCTGTTTCAAACCGGCAGGAAAAAGGACGAACGGCTGCCCGACGTTCCCACGATCTACGAACTTATGGATAAGTACAAAACGCCGGAGGCGGCCCGACGCGTCGCCACAGTAGTTCTGTCGGCTGGAGATTTCGGACGCCCCTACGTCGGGCCTGCTGGGATTCCTCCGGATAGGGTGAAAATTCTGCGCGACGCCTTCACAAAGGTCGTGACTGATCCAGCCGTGGTTGAAGAGGCGAAAAAGAGAAAATTAGACATAGAGCCCGCGACAGGCGAAGAGCTGCAGACCCTGGCAAAAGAGGTCATAACGCAGCCTCCCGCAGTGATAGAGCGGGTGAAGAAAGTTCTCGGAGACGAAAAGTAGTACGCACTGAAAAATGATTGAGGCGTTTGTAAGCGGTTTCTGGCAAGTACTGGCTTGGCCGGCCTTCGGCTATCTTATCATCGGGATAACCGTTGGTTTCTTTGTCGGATTGCTTCCGGGCATTGGAGGCCTGGCAACACTGGCCTTGATGCTGCCTTTCTCCTACACGATCAAGGAGCCGGTCTCCGCCTTCTGTTTCCTCTTGGGAATGCTTGCCGTGACCGGCACGACCGGAGATCTCACTTCTATTCTATTCGGCATCCCGGGCGAAGGCTCCTCCGCAGCGTTGGTGCTCGATGGCTACCCGATGTCGAAAAAGGGTGAGGCGGGCAGAGCACTAGGAGCAGCGATCACGAGCTCGGTCGTCGGCGCTACCATAGGCGCGTTGGCGCTGGCGTTATCGATCCCGATCATGCGGCCGTTGGTTCTCCTCTTCGGCTCGCCTGAGCTGTTCATCATAGTGATTATGGGGATCACTTTTATCGGCACCCTGGCCGGCCGGTCGATGATGAAAGGATTGCTGGCGGGCGGCGCCGGCCTCATGCTCGCGGCGATCGGGGTGGATCCCCAAACCGGTTCCCTGCGCTACACCTTCGGAAATCTTTACCTGTGGGACCGGCTCGATCTCGTTCCGGTTGTGGTCGGCCTTTTTGCTATCCCGGAGATCGTCGATCTAGCGGTGCGGGGAACCAGTATTGCGGGGTCTCGACCGGATAAGCTCACAGGTGTTTGGGAAGGAGTCAAAGATACCTTCCGCCATTTCTGGCTGGTCATGCGCTGCAGCCTGATCGGCGTCTACTTCGGCATCCTGCCGGTATTGGGGGCCAATGTTGCCCAATGGATTGCTTACGGTCATGCAGTCCGGGGTCTCAAAGATAAAAATCAGGCAGGGAAAGGCGCTATCGAAGGAGTCTTGGGTCCCGGCTCAGCCAACAATTCCACGCGCGGCGGTGATCTGATTCCCACAGTGGCCTTTGGTATTCCGGGCAGCGGGGCCATGGCGTTGCTGCTTGGTGCGCTCCTGATTGTGGGGCTACAGCCCGGGCCTGAGATGCTCAAGACCCGTTTGGACGTGACCTTCGCCATGGTGTGGATCCTCATTATCGCGAACCTCATCGTAGCGGGAGTCTGTTTCCTCATCTTGAATCGGCTTGCGGCTCTCACCTTTATCCGCGGCCAGCTGCTTATTCCGTTTCTCCTTTTCTTCGTCTTCATCGGCTCTTTTACGGCTAACAACAGCTACGGAGACCTCATCGTCACGCTGATTTTTGGTTTTTTGGGCTATCTCATGGTGCTTTTCGAGTGGCCCAGACCACCGCTAGTCTTGGGCTTGACCCTCGGCAAGATCGCGGAAAACTACCTCTGGATCTCCGTGGCCGCTTACGGCGCGAAGTGGCTTCTCTTCCCAAGCATTCTCATCCTCATCACCATCACTATCATTACCGTGGCCTATCCCACCATCAAAGAGCGAACGGGCAGAGTGAGGTACGAGCGACCGGCAGATGTGATGTGAATTTCTCGGCAGGCTCTCCCGCCAATCCACACTGAGGGAGGCAAGTTAAGACTATGCGTGTCTGCGCCATCGACATCCACCACCACTACATCCCGCAAGCCTTGTTGGCCGAGGCCAAGCGACACGGAAAAGCCCTCGGCGTCAAAGGCAAAGAAACCAAGAATGGAGAAACTACTCTCTCGTTCGCTGGGTCGCAGGAATTCACCGTTACCCCTGAGCTCGCCGGCTTGGAGCACAGATTCCAGATGATGGAACGGGGAAAAATCGCCATTGGCGCGCTCATTCCACATACGTCGAGTCTCGGCTACTCTCTCGAAGGGAAACACGGCGAGACGTGGTGCCGGATGTACAACAAAGGCATTCGCGATCTCACCCTCCAACACCCGGACCGCTTTGTCGGGTTAGCCGCTGTCCCGCTTCAAGATCCTCCCCGCGCGGCCGCCGTTCTGGAACATGCGATCAAAGAGCTGAAACTCCACGGCGGTTATATCGGATCGAATGTGAATGGCCAGTATTTCAATAGCGAGAGCTTCGATCCTTTCTGGCGCAAGGCGGAGGATCTCGACGCGTTGATTGTCATGCATCCCGAGGACGTAGCCGGCTCGGAGAAAATGAGCCCTTACGGACTGCGATTAATCTGCGGGAATCCGGCTGACAGTACTCTCTCGCTCGCCTTTATGAGCTATAGCGGCGTGTTTGATCGTTTTCCGAATTTGAAGCTATGCGTGCTCCATGGCGGCGGCTTTTTCCCTTATCAACTAGGACGGCTGGATCAAGGCTTCGCCGTCCGACGCGGAGCTCGTGCTCCCGGGGCATCTTCTCCGCCGAGCGTCTACCTCAAAAAGAACCTCTATTTCGACACAATGGTCTATCGCGTGGACACCTTGGATTACTTAAAAACAGTCGCAGGCGCGGATCATCTCATGGTAGGAACCGACTACCCCTATACGCTAGGAGACTGGCTGAGTGTTGAAAAGGTGGAAGCCTTGGACTGCTCGGAACAAGAGAAAGAGGCTATTCTCCACCTAAATGCCCGGCGTCTGTTAAAATTAGAACGCTAGTGACCAGTAGATTCTTACCGGCTGCTCTCACCCCCTCCCTGCCCTCTCCCTCGAAGGGAGAGGATTAAAGGTGAGGGTTCCAAAAAATTTCGAATATCTTTGGATGTAATCTAAAATCCAAAACCGATCCATGCGAGACCGTTCACAATTTCCGACTTTCTCTGATACCGAGATGGCCGACCGCCACCGAAGCGCCACGGCGCTGCTGGAGGAGTCAAACGTTGAGGCTCTGCTGGTTTACGGCGCCGGCAGGTTTGCTTCTGAGATCTACTGGCTCACGGATTGGCCCGGCGGCCGCGAGGCCTACCTCCTGTTCGAGCCAAAGAATCCTCCAACTCTTCTAGTGCAACTTTACAATCATGTTCCCATGGCGCGGGTTCTTTCAGTCATCAAGGACGTTCGTTGGGCGGGCGCGAATACGGCCAATGGCGTCGTTGACCTGCTTCAAGAGCGTGGCTTGGCGGACAAACGGATCGGCCTGGTGGGGAGCATCCCTTTCCAGCATCACCAAAAGATGCGGGAGAAATTCCCCAAGGCTGAATTCCTTGATTTAAGCGGTAAGTTTAGAATGGTAAGGACCACCAAGAGCCC
>DASYRN010000238.1:0-8255 GCA_036004365.1 Binatia bacterium | reverse complement strand
ACGCCCGAGGAAGTGAAGGCAGAGGGCACGCCGGATTGGCTCGTGCCTCACCGCGTCTTCGAGGGCAACCGCCCGTCGAACACGATCCTCGCCGATCAGCTCACACCGGAAACGCTCGGCAAGTTCGTCGCGCTGTACGAGCACTCAGTCTTCACTCAAGGCGTTATCTGGAACATTGACTCGTTCGATCAGTGGGGTGTGGAGCTTGGCAAAGTGTTGGCCCAGCGCATTATCCCGGAACTCGAGAGGAAGGCAGAGTCCACTCTCAGCTATGATAGTTCAACCAACAACCTGATCCGTCGTTACCGAAAACTGAAGGAGGCGTGACGAAACCGCGAGTGCCTCGGAATCTCCGCTAACCCCTCTTTTCCAAAGAGGGGAACGTAAAAAGCAGTGGATTTGCGACAGCCGATCCGTACGAATCTTCTACGCTTCGATTAAACTGTGAGGCTAAACAAATCGAGCCTAACAATTTGTTCTCAGGAAGGAGTCAATTATGCGACTTGCAATGATTGGTCTTGGAAGGATGGGCGGAAACATGGTGCGCCGATTAATGGGTGCGGGACACGAAGTCATCGTGTATTCCGCTACGGCAAAAACGAGGGAAAGCTTTGCAAACGCGACCGGCGCCTTCGCGGCTTCCTCGATTGACGAGCTTGTGGCCAAGCTAAAGCCGCCACGCGTGGTCTGGATGATGGTACCCGCGGCAGCGGTCGATGAAACGTTGGACGATCTCGCGAATCGGCTGCAGAAAGAGGACATCGTCATCGATGGCGGCAACTCGTACTACATCGACGACATCCGACGCGCCAAACAGCTTGCTCCCAAGGGGATCCACTACGTCGATTGTGGCACAAGCGGCGGCGTTTGGGGTTTGCAACGAGGGTACTGCCTGATGATCGGAGGCGAGCAGGCGGTGATCAACTATCTCGATCCAATCTTCGCCACCTTGGCTCCCGGCGTGGGCGACATCCCCCGGACGCCGGGACGCGAAAAGATCGGCGGCACGGCCGAGCAGGGTTATCTGCACTGCGGCCCAAATGGCGCCGGCCATTTCGTCAAGATGGTCCACAACGGTATCGAGTACGGCATCATGGCCGCTTATGCCGAGGGGCTGGGGGTTCTGCGCGCCGCCAACGTCGGTAAGCAAACACATCAAATCGACGCCGAAACGACGCCATTGCGCGATCCCGAGCACTATCAATACGACCTCAATCTGCCTGACATTGCCGAGGTGTGGCGGCGCGGCAGCGTGATCGCCTCGTGGCTGCTGGACCTGACGGCAACCGCGCTGATCAAAGATCCCGATCTCGCGAATTTTTCAGGCCGGGTGTCGGACTCCGGCGAGGGGCGGTGGACCATCAAGGCCGCCATCGACGAGGCGGTGCCGGCTCACGTCCTGACGGCGGCCCTGTATGAGCGTTTTAGCTCGCGCGGTGAGGCCGATTTCGCGGACAAACTGCTCTCAGCTATGCGTTATGAGTTCGGCGGGCATTTGGAAAAACCGGCCAGGTGAGGGCGAAACTATGAACGTTCTCCATTCGGATGCACTGGTTTTTTTTGGTGCCACCGGCGATCTCGCCTGCAAGAAAATCTTTCCATCGCTGCAGGCGATGATCAAACGCGGTCATCTCAATGTACCGGTCATCGGCGTGGCCAAGGCCGGATGGAACGTCGACCAGCTCCGCGCGAGAGCGCGCGAGAGTCTCGAGAAACATGGAGGTGGTGTCGATCCCGCGGCGTTTGACACGCTGTCGAGTCTGCTGCGCTACGTCGACGGTGACTATAACCACCCGGCAACCTTTCAGTCCATTCGCAAGGAGCTGGGCGCCGCGCGGCGGCCAGCGCATTACCTCGCCATCCCGCCTGCGCTGTTCGGGCTGGTTGTGGAACAGCTGGCCACGGCGGACTGCACCAACGGCGCTCGCGTCATCGTTGAAAAACCTTTCGGTCACGACCGTGCCTCGGCGCAAGAACTCAACCGGATCCTGCTCGGCACTTTCGACGAGGAGCACATCTTCCGCATCGATCATTACCTGGGAAAACGGCCGGTGCATAACATGGTCTTCTTCCGCTTCGAGAATGCGATTCTGGAGTCGTTCTGGAACCGCAATCAGGTCGAGAGCGTACAGATTACCATGGCGGAAGACTTCGGAGTTCAGGGCCGAGGCGCGTTCTACGATCAAACCGGCACAATCCGCGACGTGGTCCAAAATCACCTGTTCCAGATCTTGGTCAATCTGGCGATGGAGCCACCGGTGAGAACCGATAGTGAGACGATCCGGGACGAAAAGGTTAAGGTCCTGAAGGCCATTCCGCCGCTAGCGTCGAAGAATCTCGTCCGCGGGCAGTTCCGTGACTACCGGAAGGAGAATGGCGTGGCGCCGGTCTCAAAAGTCGAAACCTTCGCCGCGCTACAGTTGAACGTCGATTCCTGGCGGTGGCAAGGGGTGCCGTTCTATATCCGGGCCGGGAAGTCGCTGCCCGTGACGTGTACGGAGATCGTCGTCCGCTTGCGCCGGCCGCCGACGGTTTTCCCCACCTGTTCTCCCGCGCAGAACTATTTCCGATTCCGCATCAGTCCCGATGTCACGAGCGCCTTTGGGCTAACGGTGATGGACCCGGAGGAGAAGATGATCGGTCAGCAGGTAGAGCTGCTGGCGAGCCGCCATCCTAGCGCCGAAGAGGTGGATGCTTATGAGCGAGTGCTCGGGGACGCCATGGCGGGAGATGCGACATTATTTGCTCGCGAGGACTATGTGGAAGAGGCCTGGCGCATCGTCGACCCGGTACTCAAGGCCGGCACCCCCGTTTACGAATACGAGCCTGGTACCTGGGGGCCGAGTGAAGTAGACCAAAAAGTTGCGCCGCTGGGAGGCTGGCAGAACCCGACGGTGACAGGCTAGCGCGGCGGAGCCGCAAAAGAGCTAGACAAGAAAATCAGATATGACCACGAAGGGCACGAAGAACACGAAGAAGAGAGATTTCACCACAAAGGACGCCAAGGTCACAAACAAAAAATCCTTCGTGACCTTTGTGGTAATTATTTCGTAACAAATGCTTGCAGGCTGCTGAAAAAGATCTCAGAGGCGAGGCGCGCGAAGAATCGACGAGCGGAGGCGTACTTATGCGGTACGTTGGAGCGAGGCGATTGAGCGCAACGAAGCCTGAGGCTTTTTTAGCAGTCTGCCAGGAGCTGCCAATGAAGATTGAGATACTCGCCGATGCTGACGCAGTGGCGCGGAAGGCTGCCGAGATCACGTCCTGAGCGAAGCCGAAGGATCGAACCATAAACGAGGTTAGACACAATCTAACGTTCTAGCCGACCACAAGAGAGGAAGATATGCGTGTTGGAATCGCCACCGATCACGGTGGATTTGGTTTGAAGGAAGAGCTAGTCACGCAGCTTCGCGCGTCGGGGTATGACGTCGTCGATTTCGGCGCTCATCGCCTGAGCGAGGGCGACGATTATCCCGACTATGTGGTTCCGCTCGCGCAGGCCGTGGTCGCGCGGAAGGTGGACCGCGGCGTGGCGATCTGTGGCAGCGGCGTCGGCGCATCCGTGTGTGCCAACAAGATTCAGGGCATCCGCGCGGCGCTCATTCACGACCACTTCTCTGCGAAGCAAGGCGTAGAGGACGATCACATGAACATCCTTTGTATCGGCGGCCGGACCGTGGGACCAGCCATGGCCTGGGATCTCGTGCAGACGTTTCTGGCGGCCGAGTTCAGCCAAGCCGAGCGACATTTGCGCCGCCTGGGCAAAGTGGCTTCATTGGCAGCAGGAAAAAAAAGTGGATCATACAGATGAGCAACACAAGTTTAACCACGAAGGCCACGAAGAGCACGAAATTTATAAGAAAAGTGATCCGAAACCTTCGTGTCCTTCGTGCGCTTCGTGGTGAGAAACTGTCTCGTCGAATGGAGCGCACCTAAGCATCGGCCACCAGAAAATTTGCGCGAGCTGCGAGAACTTTTAAAGCAATAGTAGTAGAAAGAATCTAAGCCAACCCGATAGGAGAAATCCATGACGGACGATAAAACTGTTCAATTGGCGATCAACACAATTCGCACGCTTTCGATAGATGCGGTCCAGCAGGCAAAGTCTGGACACCCCGGTACCCCGATGGCGCTCGCGCCGCTGGTGTACACGATCTGGAACCGCGTGATGCGCTTCGATCCGCAGGACCCGATCTGGCCTAACCGCGATCGGTTTGTGCTCTCGAACGGTCACGCCTCAATGCTGCTCTGGTCCGTGCTCCATCTCACCCGCACACAGGCGGTGGATGCCGATTACGAAAGATTAGGCCATCCTTCCGTTTCCCTTGACGACATCCGTCACTTCCGCCAGCTTGACAGCAGGGCACCGGGACACCCCGAGTACCACTGGGTTTCCGGCGTTGAGACCACAACCGGTCCGCTCGGGCAAGGCGTCGCTACGAGCGTGGGGATGGGCATCGCCGAGAAGTGGCTCGCCAACCGTTATAACCGATCTGGCTTCGAGATTTTCAATTACAACATTTATGGGATTTGCGGAGATGGCTGCATGATGGAGGGAGTTGCATCGGAAGCAGCGTCATTGGCGGCCCACCTGGGTCTCGACAACCTTTGCTGGATCTACGACAACAACCGCATCACCATCGAGGGCAGCACGCGCATCACCTTTACAGAGGACGTCGAGGCCCGATTCCTGGCCTACGGCTGGAACGTCCTGCGGGTCGGCGACGCCAACGACATCGAGCGCATCGAGCACGCCCTCGACATCTTCCGCAAGACAAAGGACCGCCCCACGTTCATCGTTCTGGACAGCCACATCGGCTACGGTTCCCCGGGCAAGCAGGACACTGCCGCGGCCCACGGCGAGCCGCTTGGAGATGAGGAGGTCCGGCTCACCAAGCGCGCTTATGGTTGGCCCGAGGATGCGAAGTTTCTTGTTCCCGACGGCGTTTACGAACACTTTGAAGCCGGGGTGGGCGCGCGCGGTGCAAAGGCGCGGCACGAATGGACGGAACTCTTCGCCGCTTATCGAGCCAAGTACCCCGAACTTGCGACCGAGATCGAGCAGATGCAGCGGCGCGAGCTCCCGGCCGGCTGGGACCGCAACCTCCCGGTCTTCCCGGCCGACCCGAAAGGCATCGCGGGGCGGGACGCTTCGGGCAAGGTGCTGAACGTGCTCGCCCAGAACATCCCCTGGTTCTTCGGGGGCTCGGCGGATCTTGGGTCGTCGAACAAGACCACTCTGACCTATGAGGGCGTGGGAAATTTCCAGGCCGGTAGCCCGGGCGGGAAGAACCTGCATTTCGGCATCCGCGAGCACTCGATGGCGGCGATCGTCAACGGTCTCTCGCTGTCAAAGCTCCGCGCTTTCGGCGCGACTTTCTTTATCTTCAGCGATTACGCGCGACCTGCGATCCGGCTCTCGGCCATCATGGAGCTGCCCACGATCTTCGTCTTTACGCACGACGCGATGGGCGACGGCGAGGACGGTCCGACTCATCAACCAGTCGAGCATCTCGCGTCGCTACGCGCGATTCCCGGCCTGGTTACCTTGCGGCCCGGTGATGCCAACGAGGTCGTCGAAGCTTACCGCTACATCATGCAGTTGCGTCATGAGCCCGCTGTGCTGGCGCTGTCTCGCCAGCCCTTGCCGACGCTGGACCGGAATGAGTACGCGCCGGCGTCCGGAGTTGCGCGCGGCGCTTACGTCCTCGCCGATGCGCCCGGCGGAAACCCTGAGGTGATTATCATCGCCTCTGGAAGTGAAGTCAGTCTTGCTGTCGACGCCCACGAGAAACTCATGGCCGAGGGCATCCGGTCCCGGGTGGTCTCAATGCCGTCCTGGGACGTGTTCGAACATCAGACGCAAGAGTACCGGGAGAGCGTGCTGCCGCCGAACGTGACGGCGCGCGTTGCAGTGGAGCAGGCATCGACCTTCGGATGGGAGCGCTATGTCGGCACATCGGGCCGGGTTATCGGCATGAAGACGTTCGGAGCCTCGGCGCCGCTCAAGGAGCTCCAGAGAAAGTTCGGGTTCGAGCCGGACCACGTGGTGGCGGCTGCGAAAGAACTGCTTGGCAGGAGGTAAGGCGTGCCCGGCGTCGTTGGAAGCGATCCGGTTAGGAATTGGTCAAGCTAGCCGGAATAAACCACCACGAAGGCAACGAAGAGCACGAAGGAAGAAAAATTTCTGCTGAAATTCGATGACGACTCTTAAATCGTCGTCAGTTCTTCGTGTCCTTCGGGACGCCGACGCATTCCTATATGAAGATGTTTATAAGTATCCACAGGTTGCCTATCCGTAAAGGAACTTATGCAGGTCAACGGGCGGCGCACGCAGGCCGAACCGGAGTTCGAATTATTCGACGCCCTGCGTGACACTTTTCTAACCAATCGCTATTTCGACGTGTTCATCGAATATGCCAAGGCGGACTCCGAAGACATCCTCTGCCGCATCATGGCGATCAATCGCGGCCCCGATCCCTCGCCGATTCACAGCAGAAACTGCAGGGTCGGGTCTTGGAATCATACATTCGTCGCTGATTCTTTTGAAAAGCGTGACGATTTCAGGATCGTGCGGAAGTTTCTCTGACGAGTTTCCATCTCATTGGGCCTGACCGGGGTGGTTTCCTCGCCGACGAGTTTTAGATACTCTGGAACTCCGGATCCTTGAACATCTCGACCTCCACTCAGGTACAAGTCACTCGCTGGTGAAGAGGCTGGGCGTTGCTCGGCCGAGTTAGAGGCGACATTTCGGCACGTGCCAACAATTGGGCAAGAGATCTTCGTCACAATACGCCGGCAGTCGAGCTGCAACTTCTGAGAGTGTCATAATCCTTACGTTTTTTAGCGGTTGCGGACATCGATCTGTTGTGGCACATGCGTTGCTCTGTCTCCCTCGCATAATACGAAATAGGAAGCGTAGCCTTTGCCCTTTCCCTATTGGACCAAGGTCCAATATACAGGTTTTCAACTCGTCGCTAGAAAGGGCTCTGATCAGCATGGGTTCATTGTTGCTCGCCACGTTGCAACATCGAAGCGACCTGCAGTGACTGCGGGCTGAGCCCAATGAACCCCTTCACAGAAAAGGAGAGTATCAATGGCTTACATTACTGTCGGCAAAGAAAATTCCGGCGATATCGAGATCTATTACAAGGACTGGGGCAGCGGACAGCCCGTCGTCTTCAGTCATGGCTGGCCGCTGAGCGCGGACGCCTTTGAGGACCAGATGTTTTATCTGGCCTCCCGCGGCTACCGCTGCATCGCCCATGACCGCCGCGGCCATGGCCGCTCGAGCCAGCCCTGGAACGGCAACGATATGGACACCTACGCCGACGACTTGGCGAAGTTGGCCGAAGCGCTCGACCTGAAGAACGCAATTCACGTCGGCCACTCCACGGGCGGCGGCGAAGTTGCCCGCTATATCGGCCGCCACGGCACGAAACGTGTGGCCAAGGCCGTGCTGATCGGCGCCGTACCGCCGCTGATGCTGAAGACGGCTGCCAATCCCAGCGGCTTGCCCATGGAAGCGTTCGATCAGATTCGCACCGGTGTTCTCGCCGACCGCTCGCAGTTCTGGAAGGATCTCAGCCTGCCGTTCTACGGCTACAACAGGCCGGGCGCAAAGATCTCGGAAGGCGTGCGCGAGTCATTCTGGCTCCAGGGGATGATGGCCGGCTTCCCTGCTTCGTACTTTTGCATTAAGGCGTTTTCCGAGACGGATCTCACCGAAGATCTCAAGAAGTTCGATGTGCCGACGCTCATCATGCACGGCGACGACGATCAGATCGTGCCGATCGGCGCCTCAGCCCTGCTCTCCTCCAAGATCGTCAAGGGCGCGACGTTGAAAGTCTATCCGGGCCTGCCGCACGGCATGTGTTCGACGCACAAGGATCAGATCAACGCAGACTTGCTCGCGTTCATCAAGAGTTAGGAGCAAGGCGACCTTATCATCGGCACAATCCAGGCCGGCCGAGTAAGGAGCAGACATGAAAGATTTGACGAGACGTGAGTTTCTGGAAAAATCGCTCAAGACCGGGGGCGCATTTGGCATCGCCGCTTCCGGCTTCAGCAGTCAACGGTCAGCAGCAGGAGGAAAGGACGATGCAGACGACTGATATTCCATCAGAAACAACCATCAAGATGACAGTGAATGGCGCGCGGCAGGCGATCACGGTGGACGTTCGCACGTCGCTGCTGGATTTGCTGCGCGAACGACTCCACTTGAACGGCACCAAGAAGGGCTGTGACCACGGGCA
>DASYRN010000237.1:0-48279 GCA_036004365.1 Binatia bacterium | reverse complement strand
TGGTGAGCTTGCTCTTCAGCGTATTTTTCTTGTTTGCGCTGGTGCCTGGGCTGCAGGCGCAGAACGTAGACGACAAGATAAAGGCGTTGGAGCAGGAGTTGGCGAAGCTCAAGACGGATCAGATCACTTTGAAGAAGCAAGCGACGGCTGCTGAGGCTGCGCTACCGAGCTTCAGCTATCGGCCCGGAGCTGGCGTGTCGATTACCGCGCCGGATCAGAGCTGGCAGCTCAAGTTCGGCTATGAGTTCGCCTACGACATGATGTTCCTTGAAGGGAACGACGCAAGGAGAGAGGGCGACTTTGGGCTCTTCGGCCGTAGAAATCGTCCCGCTGTCAACTATTGCTGGGACAGGTGTTTTTATGAGTTCGTTGCGGAATTGGATTTTGACGGCGATGAGACCGGTACCAGAGAAACAACCAACCAGAGGTCGGCGATGTTCATCCATTTCGAGCAGATGAATCCATTCTTTCCTACTCTTCAATTTGGAATGGATGCCCCGGGCGCCGGCTCCCGTTATCGCTCTTCAGAGTTAACCCTTGAGTTGCCGCAACTTGACCGGAACAACGGCTTTAACACGGGCAGCCACACGGGAATCGGGTTTCGGTGGGAAGAACTTCCTGTAGGCCAGCAGTTTCATTACTACTGGGTCATTCACGGAATGGGGCGCGGTGACGGTCTGAAGGATCAGAGCAACAAGCAGGACCATGTGGTCTATTACAACATCAGCCCGTTTGGCGATACTAAGGATAAGTGGCTCAGCGGGCTAGGCTTCAGCGCGATGGCTTGGTTTGGCAATATCGATGACCGCAACGCCACTAATTCGACCACGTCGTTCCAGCTCCGCACCCAAGAAGGTTCCACTCGTCTAGTTCTCTTTCAGACCCCCACCCACGGCAGGGGAGACCCCCATACCTTTTTACAGCCCAGCCTCCAGTGGAGGGTAGGACCCTACCAGTTCCGGACGGTGGCTGGCTTTGATCGTTATCATTCAGACACTACCGCTGCGGTTCCAGTTAATTCCCGAGGTACTTACTGGAAGTTCATGAACGACCTCATGCTCTGGAGCCCCAAGGGGTTCTTGACCGGATCCGCGACGACCCCGAACACGTTGGGTGTGGGCTTTTCTTGGGAGCGGACCTGGGTTGACTGCGGTTTTGTCGGCTGCAATGCGGCAGCCGGGAGCGGTGGAATTCGTCGCAACACCCTTGTGATTAGAGAGGTTGGTCTCAGGTACTGGTTCCGTCCCTCTCTCTCTCTGCATTTGGCTCTGAAGCAGCACGATCTCAACAACACGCCATTGCCGGCGCAGATTGCTACAGGGTGCAGCAAGAACACTGCGGCGAATCCAAGCAAGGATTGTGACTGGCTTGACGCGGTTCTGAGGTTTTACTGGATCTTCTAAGCCTGCTATTGCATCGCATCTCAGGAGACAAAAAAGGGCCTGCCAAATGGCAGGCCCTTTTTATTTTGCATCAGAACTCGAGCCCCGGCTGTCGAGCTATCTAAACTTTAAAACCTCAGGCCTCGTTGCTCTAGTCCTAAGAAGCGCCTGGCGTGGACTAGTTCCGGCGCTCATCGCCATGGAACTTCCTTTGCAAGTCACGCAGCTTATGCTCTTGTGCTCGATCGATCTCGATTTCGATCTGACGGCCGAGGAATGCGGCATTCTGGATCAGCTCCTTCTGGTTGGCTTCCCTGCCTCCCATTGCGGCTAACTGTTTTTCAATCGCTCTCCTCAGGGGTCTGCCTGTGTCCCAATAGGGGCCATCTGTATGGTAAGACTCTACATAATCATACCAACCAGAGACTCCCTTGAGTCCCGCCTCAATCTCTCTTAGACCTCTCTCACGATCTCCATCCTGGGCCAAAACCAAACCCAGGTAGAGCTTGGCGAGATTGTCCTCTTCGCGGGTGCGCGCCCGCTCCAGAGCCTTACGCGCCTCTGGCATTCTACCAGTGGCGTAATTGGCCTTCCCCACATAGGTCCATATCCCCTCAGGGAAAATCGAGGTTTGGAGGCGATAATTGGGGTCCAGCTCCGCAGCGCGCTGAAAGTATGCCAGCGCCACCTTGGGATCCCCGTACAGGAGTTCCCCGCGGCCTTTTTGGATATCTCCTGCTACTTGGAAGGAGACACAACCCGAGAGAAGAAGTGCAAATTGCAAATTGCAGAGTGCGAATTTTAAAATTTTGCCTTTCTCCATATGGCGACCCTCCTTGACCGTAAGGTTAAGCACAGGTTTCTAAAAAATCAATACGCTCAAAGGAGTAAAAACGAGCCCGGCTCAGCGCGGCGCTTTACCCGACGTGAAGCCTGTGATACGTTTTGTCCCAAAATGGCGACAATGAGAAACAGTCTTATCTTGCCAGTGGTTTCTCTTTGGGTGTTCGTCATCAGCCTCGCACTTGCGTCTTGCACCCGACCTGCATTCTTGGGTGGCATAGGAACGAGCGGGAAATATCTGGAGGCAAAAGAAGAAATTACGCGCAAGGGGGGTGGTAATATCGATAAAGCCATCGTCAGTCTCGAGACCGTTGTCCGCGAAGACCCTACGTACCGGGACAGCCTAACGCTTCTGGGGAGAGCGTATTATAAGAGAGAGAGATATGGAGATGCGAAGCTCATCTTGCAGAGAGCCCTGGCCGTGAATAAGGAAGACGAAATCGCTTGGTTAACTATCGGCCTTGCCGAACTGCGTTTGGGAGAAAATGAAAGAGGATTGGAAGCAACCCAGGGAGGACTGACCCTTTTCAGCAAGGTCTCAACAGAAGGCTATAGAGGCTATAAGTACTGGGATCGGGCCGGGCACGTCAAGATTGCGACTCGCCGCGCGGTCGTCGCAGCCCGTAAAGGACTTGGGGAGAAGGAGAATCTGGTCCGTTCTGTAGAGAACCTTCTTGCCGCGATTGATGAGGAGGAGTTTAACCTGCGCACCGAGAAGACTAGAGACTTCTGGAGAGAAATACACGGCGTAGGCCACTGAGAAACTGCGCGGTGTTTCTCTCTGTCGCGTTCTTTTCAAGATCGGTTTACTCTCTCCATCGCTTAGAAAGACACCTACCCTATCGGGAGAGGCTGGAATATCCTGCTCTCGAACGATGACCCTCTTTAAGATTCAAGCCGAAGATCGGAGCTACACGATAAACAGTCAGAGTTACGAGTTTAGATGTCTGGTCGCAAAAGCGCCAAAAGATCGCCCAGAGGGAAACGAGTAGCCCCAAACGGCCGGCTTGAAGCGCACCCGGCGTTGCCATTCGAGTTTCTCTTTCCGCTCGCCATTTTTGTTCTCGCTTTCAGCGTTCGTCTTCTGTACTTATTTCAGATTGAGCCCATTCCCCTATTTTATCATCTCACTAGCGACGCGCGCGCCTACGATGATTGGGCCCAAAGAATAGCTGCGGGTGCTTGGTGGGGACAGGGCGTTTTCTACCAGGCGCCCCTCTACCCCTACTTTCTCGGCCTCCTCCAATTCGTCCTGGGTCACGACCTCTGGTGGATTCGTATCGTACAAATTACTCTGGGAGCGAGTTCGTGTGTCCTTTTGTATTGGGCGGGTAGATCGTTCTTCTCCCGGGGTACAGGGATCGTAGCCGGTCTGATCCTTGCACTTTACGCTCCAGGGATTTTTTTCGATGGACTTATTCAGAAGACTGTCCTTGATCTTTTCTTGATCAGCCTGTTCTTGTTCCTGCTGAGCCGAACTCAATCGAGATCCCATTGGAGCCAGTGGGGGGTGATAGGAGCTGTGTTGGGTCTGTTAGCGCTGACCCGCGAGAATGCTCTGATCTGGGCTTTCGTGGTGCCGGTCTGGATCTGGCTCCGTTTTTCCGCGGACTCTCTTCGGAGCCGTTTTCGGTGGGGTTTCCTTTTTCTGCTTGGCCTTGTTCTTGTACTTTTTCCCGTGGGCTTGCGTAATCAGGTGGCGGGTGGCGAATTCACATTAACCACTTCGCAACTGGGACCCAATTTTTTCATCGGCAACAACCCTGGGGCTGACGGTACCTACGCCCCTCTTCGGGCTGGTCATGGAGATCCACAGTTTGAGCGGCGAGATGCGACCGATTTAGCTGAACAAGCACTCGGTCGCTCTCTTTCACCCGGCGAGGTGTCCCGCTACTGGCTGCGGCGTTCCTGGGACTACATTAGCTCTCAGCCTATAGATTGGCTCCAGCTTTTGGGCAAGAAGTGGCTGCTTGTGTGGAATGTTCGTGAGCTTGAGGACGCTGAAGATTTTTATCTCTATCAAAGGTGGTCTTGGCTCCTTTCTCTTTTAGGTTCCATGAACCATTTCGGCGTCTTGATGCCGCTCGCTGCGCTGGGGATGATACTTTCTTGGAGGCAATGGCGAAGGTTCTGGTTGCTGTACGCGCTGCTTGCCAGTCTCGCTATGAGCATCGTCGCATTTTACATATTAGGTCGTTACCGATTTTCTTTAGTTCCTCTGCTTGTCCTTTTTGCCGGAGCAGGACTAGAAAGAGCGTTTGATCTCTATAAAAAGCGCAACGTCTGGGAAGGCGCTGCGGTCGGCCTTCTTGTGTTGTTGGTTGCGGTTCTAGTCAATTGGCCTATTTTTGGCTGGCCAGCTCCTTCGGCTGCGGGATACCACAACGTGGGAAACGCGTTGTTCAAGCAAGGAAAAGTCGATCAAGCGATAGAGAACTATCGGGAGGCACTTAAGATTCTACCCACGTATGCAAGCGCTCACTACAGCCTGGGAAACAGCTTCGCGCAGTTGGGGCGATTCGATAGCGCAATTTTACACTATCGAGAAGCTGTTAGACTTAATCCAGACTTTGCCGAAGCCTACAACAATGTTGGCAATGTGCTTGGCCTACGCGGCGATTTGGAGGGGGCAATTCAGCAGTTTCGGAAGGCTTTGGAACTCAGCCCCAATAGCAGTGAAATTCATCTGAACCTGGGCAATGCTCTAGCCCGAAAAGGTCTGCTCGATGAGGCGATTGGACAGTTTCAGCAGGCTTTGAACATCAGATCCGATTCCGCACAGCTCCATTACAGTTTGGGAAAAGCCCTGGCTGCTCAGGGTCGTCTTCATCAAGCGGCTGATCAGTTCCGCGAGGCATTGCGGGTCCAAGCAGATTTTGCGCCGGCCCGCCAGGGTTTGAGACAGCTACTGGCAGAGCAGGACAAGCAAAAAAGGTAGGGCAATCGACACTTGCTAGCGTGCGGGCTGACTTGACGCTAACGGCCGACCCGCAGGATGAACTCTGATGGAGGATTGATAACCTTAACAAAGGGGATCGGATCATCGAGGATTTTTACCAGCACGATCGTGGCAGGCGGATTGGAAACAAGACCTTGAGTCCAGTGATACTTCAAGATCACCACATTCCCCTGAATCTTCGAAGCGTGAATTCGATTGAGGCCGGCCTCCAACTGCCCTTGCCCTTCAAGAAACCAATTAAGTGGCTGAGTCACTCTCATGAGATGGACGTCACCTAAGCGGCGTTCGACCGAAACCAATCTCGAGGAGAGCAAACGTTGGATAGAGCGCGGGTGAAATACGACGACCGCTCCGATATTGTAAGTGCGAAAATACGAAGCAAGCTCGCCTTCGGTCAAACTCGCGATGTCGCGTTTGAAGAACCTCGCAGAATGGAACTCCGCAAAATGGTGCCGGTCGTTGTATAGATTGATGGGTCCGCCAATGAGTTGTCTACCGGTCCAGTGCGGAATGAAGGAAGAGAGGTACATCCCGCGGTAAACGAAGCCCGTCTCATCACCCGATTCCTCGAATAGAATCCTTCCGTTTTCCGGCGTCTCTTTGCGAATCCATTCCACGAGCGCCGTCACTTCTTGCGGGACTTCCGTTCTCAGCTTCATCTTATGCTCAGACTCAGTCCGGACGATGTTTGTTGTCGCGGCAACCAGGCCGCCTGCCAGAAGAAGTGGTATCAAGACAGACTGCCGATCTCGGGACGCCGAGAGACTCCAACGGCCTACAAGGTAGGAAGAAGTTAAAGCCAGAAAGAGGTCGAAGGCGATCTTGAATCGTAACGGCTGCAGACCTCGCAACGGAGGCATCAGAGATCCGAAATAGGTGAGCAGGAACAAAGTTATCAGGCTGCACGCCATCATGATTCCGACGGCCCTTTGCTCGGAGCGGATGAGTTTTAAAACCCCCATAAGACCCATGATAAGGAGCATCCAGCGCAAGCCATTAGCCCAGAAGGAAGCCCGAAAAGTCCAGTAGCCCCCGGGTCGCAGGTAATCTTTTAAGAATGTGAGCGGGTCGGAGCTTACGAAAAGCGGAAGCTCAGCAACGATGGTCGAAGAAACATCATCTCCTCGATGGGTAAAAGCGGGTAACAACCAAATCAAATTAGTTAAGAGCGAAAGGGCGGTGCCGGCTGCGAGCCACAACAGTAGCTTTCGAGAAATATTTCCTCTGTTTAGTACCAACAGCGCAACGGACGGAGGAGCCAAGATGAGAATGGCTTGCAGATGGAGCGGTAAAATGAGGATGGCGGCCGCTATCCAACCCCAGTGTGCCGGAGTAAAGGTCCTTTCGGACTTGAATAGCCGGTAAAACAGGGAGAGCACCAGGAGAGAAAAATACGTAGACAGCGGAAAGCCAATCATTCCATAGAAAAACATCTCCCTGGGCAAAGAATTCCACCAGTAGGCGGTGCCGATAAACGCGGCTGTTGGGGGAACAATGCGCGCAAAATTGCCTTCATTGAAAATGTTGCGGGCAGCAAAGAACATCATCCATGGAACAGCAGCCGTGGCTAGGAAAGCAGCGAGCTTTAATCCCTGTATGAGATCCAACCCGAAGCCTGATAAGGCGAGCGCTAGAACCTCAAAGATTTTGATACTGAGATCCTGAATTGTGTTCGACGGGTAGCCTGCCATGAAAAAAGGGTTATAACCCCATAGACGTCTGTCTTGCTGCCAGAACGCTTCCAGGGATTTGAGGTGGTGAAAATGTAGCCCCCAGTCCTGTTCAATGACTGGATGATGGTCGAAGAGACCGGTAATGGGAACAAAGAGAAAAGCTAAACCCCAGGAGTGAAGCAGAAAGATACCGCTCACCCAAACAATAGAGATCCTTTCATTCAACCGATGAACCGGGAAGTGACCCTGCTTGGCTAAGCTTCGTGGTTTTACCCTTTTCCTGGAAGCTTTGGATGCCATCTCTTTAACTTGAGATTTTAGATGAGTTGGGAGAAAGTGTGATCACAAAGAGGCGAAAATACGGATGAGCGAAATTATGGCTCCGTCCCGCGTGGATATGTCTGTCATTATCCCGGCATATAATGAAGCCACAAGATTACCCGAAACTTTGAGAAGGTTTCAAGAATATCTTTCAGCAAAACCCTTTAGCTTTGAGATTGTCGTGTGCCTGGATGGTCCCACGGACCCGACGCGAAAGGTTTTAGACGATATGGCATGCGAGGTCAAACACATGAAGATTTTGGACCGTAAAGTGAATCGAGGCAAAGGATATACAGTCAGGGAAGGGATGCTGCAGGCTGTGGGTCGCATTAGGCTTTTTAGCGACGCCGACAACTCCACGGATATCGCACACTTCGACAAGATGGAGCCATTCTTCAACCGAGATTACGATGTTGTCATTTGCTCGCGCGCCTCAAAAGATGTTCTCGGAGCGACGCAGGCCGTGGCTCAGCCGTGGCCGAAGCGCATCCTGGGTGATTTGGGGAATCTGTTCGTTCAGCTTATAGCCGTGCGAGGAATCTGGGATACCCAGTGCGGCTTCAAGGCTTTTCGCGACTATGCGGCGGAGAAGATTTTCTCCCAGAGTGTTATTGATGGCTGGGGGTTTGACATCGAAGTTCTGGCTCTGGCCCGAGCTCTGAATTACAAAATTGGTATTGTACCTGCCTATTGGGTCAACAAACCTGGAAGTCATGTTCGATTGTCGTCGTATCTGCAGGTCCTGTTAGATACAGTGAAGGCCCGGCGCGGCTTGTCCACGGGTAAATATAGAGTGTGAGGCAAGGAAACGATTGAAATAGCGATGTCCCGTGTGAGAAGCTCAAAGTTCGAAGGCGTTGATAAGAAGGTTGGTACCCAAAAACAGCCAGGTCCTAGTACATGGCTGAGTTGGTTGCTGCCACTGGTTATTTTTCTACTCACAGTAGTCGCTTTCTTCCCTGTACTGCAGAATGGTTTTGTGAATTGGGACGATGACAGGAATCTCATAGAAAATCCGAACTATCGGGGACTGGGTTGGACGCAGCTCCGGTGGATGTTCACCACATTTCACATGACGCTCTACAGGCCGCTAACGTGGGTAACGTTAGGGTTTGACTATGTCTTATGGGGAATGAACCCGTTCGGATATCACCTCACGAGCCTCCTCCTTCACGCAGCGAACGCGGTGCTCTTCTATTTTGTGTCATTCCGTTTGTTAGCTTCAGCTCAGCGTGCCAGCGCCTCCAGAGAGTTTGCTCTGCAAGTGGCGGCCGGGTTCTCTGCCTTTATCTTTGCTTTTCACCCCTTGCGTGTGGAACCAGTGGCCTGGGCATCGGCCCGTAACGATGTACTTTCCGGTCTTTTCTTCCTAGGGACCTTCCTTTGCTACCTACGGGCCAGCGCAATCCCTCAAGGCGATCACGCGCGGCTGGGGTGGATGATCGCGGCCGTGATTATTTACGGTCTGTCCCTCCTCTCAAAAGCCAGCAGCATGACCTTGCCGATTGTCCTTCTGGTGCTTGATGTGTATCCCCTTAAACGGCTAGGAGGCGGCCCGGAAAAGTGGTTCGGACCAGACGCACGCAGGGTGTGGTGGGAGAAGGTACCCTTTGTGCTCCTCGCCGTAGGTGCCGGAGCGATTGCACTGCTTGCGAAACACAGGGCAATCTATTCTTTTGAAGAGCTAGGTGTGCTGCCCAGGTTGGCTCAGGGCGTATTTGGGCTCGCCTTCTACCTATGGAAGACGGTCATTCCCCAGGGGTTATCCCCACTATACCAGTTATCGACTCAACCTCACCCGTGGGATTCGTCCTTCCTATTAAGTGGAGTGGTGGTCCTAGGGACCAGCATAGGACTGTTTGCAGCCAGGCATCGCTGGCCCGCTGGCTTAGCAAGCTGGGTCTGTTATGTGGTAATCCTGTCGCCGGTTCTAGGATTCGCTCAAAGCGGCCCGCAGATCGTCGCGGATCGCTATACGTATCTATCATGCCTCGCGTGGGCGATACTAGCAGGGGCAGGTCTACTTTACTGCTGCCAACTTTGGGTTAGCGGCTATACCCGCAGTCGAATATTTGTTCTAGTTTCCGGTCTAGCGGTCGCGATGCTATCGGTGTTTGGAGTTCTCACCTGGAAGCAGACGCGGGTTTGGCGCGATTCGGAAAGGCTATGGAGACATGCCCTCAGTGTGGAGCGCAGATCGAGTTATGCCCACAACAGTCTGGGCAATGCCTTGTTCGATCGGGGTGAGGTAGGAGAGGCGATTGAGCACTACCGTGAGGCCCTCGAGATTAATCCTGTTTATGCAAGGGCCCACAACAATCTGGGGAATGCATTGTTCGTTCGGGGTGAATTAAGGGAGGCGGTTGAGCACTTCCGCCAGGCTGTGGGTATTGAGCCTGGGTACGCCAAGGCTCACCACAACCTGGGTGTCGCCCTAGCCAAGCGTGGCGAGTTCGAGGAAGCCATCGAGCACTTTCGTGAGGCGGTACGTAGTGATCCTGGTTATGGAAAGGCCCGGTATAACCTGGGCGTTGCGCTGGCGAGGCGCGGCGAGTTGGAAGAAGCGATCGAACACTTCCGTCAGGTCGTCCTCATTGAGCCAGGCTCCGCAGACGCTCATGAGAGCTTGGGCCGCGCGCTCGCCCTGCAGGGCAAGCGGGATGAGGCAGCCAAGCATTTAGAGCAGGCTGTGCGCATTCTCAAATCAAGCCCCGCCTCACGATAAGTTAGGACTTTCTTGCCTACCTCACTCTAACCGTCTCCCTCCTAAGGCGAGGGGAACAATGTGTGGGTAAAGCAGAGCGGGAGGGCAGATCTTAATGCAACCAGGGTGGGCGGCTATTTTTCCTCACGACGAAGTCTCGAATCTCAGACCCAGATTTGCAATTCGAGTTTCTTGCCTCGGTGGGCCCTTTTAGGCTATTAGATGTTGAATTGTTCTGACTAGGGGCTTCCAGACTCGTACCGGTCTGTGACAAGTTTTCCAGTTTCCCCGGCCCCAGCGCGTTAGTCGGGCTCTAGCATCTCCAGACTTTAATCAAACGCGATGGTCTACTTCTATGCAGTTATAGCCGGTTCCTGTGACTTGATCGCCGGTTGGTTGGCCCTGAGAGTCCGGGAAGAGACCATCCAACCTCGGTATGTCATCGCTTTCGCTGCTGGAGTGTTGCTGGCCGTCACTTTTTTCGACATCCTTCCAGAGACTAATCTAAAATCTGACGCGCCCTTTTTGGCCTTAGGTTTTGTGTCCTTCTACGTATTGGAAAAGCTCGTGATGATCCACGCCTGCGGTGAAGCTGAGTGCCACACCCATCACATCGGCCCCATCGCGGTCTTCGGTATGGCGCTCGACAACGTCGTCGACGGTGCCGGACTCGCGGTCGGATATCTCATCGATCCGTTCCTCGGTTTGACTATTACTCTCGCCGTGGTTTTCCATGAAATCCCGCAGGGAATGACCTCGGCGCTCATCATGCGCGCAGCGAAGTGGAGCCCGGGCGGCATTATGTTCGCTTTGATTCTGGCCGGATTGCTTTATCCGGTTGGAGCTTTGTTCGCGGCTCTTGTTCCGCCGGAGTTTCAGCAGAAGATGCTTGCCTTCATCGCCGGGGACTTCATTTACATTGGGGCTGGAGATTTGCTCCCTGAGGCGCATCGGCAATTTAATTGGAAAGTCGTTGCATCAGTGATCCTGGGGATGGCCTTTGTGCTTTTCCTTGGTCTCGTAGTGCCGGGGAGCTGAGAACCTAACACCGGATTGGCGAGGTAGCAATCAAGGTTAGAGGGTTGAAGGGAACAACCAATTCTGGATTTGGGATCGCCGATCCCGCCACAAGGCGTCGGCGGGTCCGTCCAAAGTCCTGTGGCGGATTTGGATTCAATCGTTCGACTGAGCTCACGACGAAGTCTAAATCCAAAATCTAAAGAAAATCGGGAAAGAAACCAGTGGTCAAGACCGGTCTCGAAGCATTACTAGAGGAACGCCCCTCGCGCTTGAAGGGCGCTCGAATAGCTTTGATCGCCAATCCCGCTTCGGTTGATTCCCGCCTCAATCATTCGGTTGACCTCTTTTATGCTCGGAAGGATCTTAGGTTGATGCTGATCCTCGGTCCCGAGCACGGGGCGCGAGGGGAAGCTCAGGACCAGATTGAGATGGAAGATTCCAGCGACGAGGCAACCGGGCTTCCAGTCTATAGTCTTTACGGAAAATCCTTGATCCCCACTGCCGAGATGATCCGCGATGTCGATACATTGGTTTTTGATCTTCAGGATGTCGGCAGCCGCTATTATACTTTTATCTATACGATGGCCTATGCTATGCAGGCGTGCGCCCGGGACGGAAAGCGGATGGTCGTCCTCGATCGGCCCAATCCGATTAGCGGGATTGCAGTTCAAGGGAATATCCTAGACCTTCGCTATAGCTCTTTTGTCGGGCTCTATCCGCTAGCCGTCCGGCATGGCATGACCTCAGGGGAGCTCGCGCTACTTATCAATAAGGAGTTTCACATCCAATGCCGACTGGAGGTCGTTGCTATGCAGGGCTGGCGGCGTTCCATGTGGTTTGATCGAACGGGCCTTCCATGGGTGAACCCGTCGCCCAATATGCCTACCTTAGAGACTGCGACCGTTTATCCAGGCGGTTGTCTTATAGAAGCGACCAATCTCTCAGAGGGGAGGGGTACGACCCGCCCTTTTGAATTCATCGGCGCTCCGTACGTAAAACCGCGACCTTTCGTAGAGAAGCTAGAGAAAGAAAGGCTGCGAGGCGTCAGCTTCCGCCCACTTTACTTTCAGCCCGTCTTTAACAAATGGGCGGGAGAGCTTTGCGGCGGTATCCAAGTCCACGTGACCGAGCGCGAGCTTTTTGACCCGTTTCTGACCTATATCGCCATCATCCGGGCGGCTTCACAGCTCTATCCGGACCGCTTCGAATGGCGCAAGCCGCCGTACGAATATGAGCGGGAAAAGCTCCCCATTGATATCCTCTGTGGCAACAGCTTGGTTCGGGAGCAAATAGAGGCGGGGCACTCACTCAAAGAAATCAAAATGTCCTGGCAGAAGGCTCTGAGCGGTTTCAAAAAGCTGCGCCAAAAGTACTTGATATACCGGAAATAGACAGAGACAGAAATAGGGACAGAAAGAAGCGGTGGCGGTCTCTGTCACTGTCTCTATCTGATCAGAGGTAGTGGAGTTTGACATCGCCAAGCTTGAGCCTTTCTTCGGCTTCATGGGTTCTCTCGGGAGTCCCGAGATCCTGCCAAAACCCGTCAAAAGGGAAACCATAGAGAGGCTCTCCCTGAGCCAACATCCTTGGATAGGTTGCTTTTGTGGTGCTGAATCTCGCCGATTGCTCCGCTGCCATATAATCGAAAACCTTCGGTTCCAAGACTTGAACTCCGGTGAACATGAATTTTCTAAGAGGGCCAGCGGCTTCGCTCGAAGAGGCCTTAGAGTCGAGGAATCTCTGAATTCTTAGATCTGCGGAAATTTCGATAGAGCCGTAGAGATCTGCTTTGGGATCGGATCTCAGGACCAAAGTTGCTGCGTTGCCGCGCTTTCGATGCTGATCGAGGACGTTTTGCAATGGCAGATCAATGAGCACATCGCTATTGATGACGACGAATGTGCCGCCATCCAGGAAGGATTGGGCTTGCAAAAGACCGCCGCCAGTCTCGAGCACCTCCTTCTCTTTGGAATAGGTAATCTTGAGCCCCAGCTTTTTCCCGTCTTGTAGATAGTCTTCGATCTTTTCTCCCAGATGGTGCAGGTTGATGATGATCTCTTCGATGCCATAGTGCCTCAGCAAGAGCAGAGGGTATTCGATCATGGGCCGCCCGTCGACGGGGACGAGAGCTTTGGGAATTCTATCTGTCGTCGGCCGCAGGCGGGTGCCGTAGCCGGCGGCTAGGACCATGGCTTTCATTGCATCGCCCCACTTGATGCAGTGCAAATTGAAAAATGCAAATTGAAAAATGCAACTTGAGGAAAAAGAATTTGACTTTTGCAATTTACACTTTGCATTTTGCATTGAACGCTTAAACCCATACACCTCATCGCATCTCCTCGAATTCGGAAGCTAAGATTGGGATCAGCTTCCTAAACTTAGGGACCCGGTCGAGGTTGCGTCTCAAACGCTTGAGAGTGGGCGGGAAGTATTTTTTATAGCCTGGTTTACCTTTAACCAAATCGAGATAATGAAAACGTCCGACGACTTTGAAATCTCTCTGGAGGGCGGAGAGAATGTAGCCCTCAATAAATTCGTCCCGCTTGACTGGTTTTTCTCCCATCTCTTGTCGCCTTTTCAAGTAATAGTTCAGCAGCAGACTCTCCATATCGGGTTGTATGATTCGGTCGGTCTCCCGGTCATTCAATAAGGAGGCGAGATCATACTGGGGAGGCGCCAGAAGAGCGTCTTGGAAATCGATAACGGCTACATCATCTTTGTGAATCATGAGATTCCAACTATGGTAATCTCTATGATTGAGACAGGGAGGCTCGTTCTCCAAGCGGGACGCGATTTCCTCAAAACTCATTCTGAGTAGACTCTTGTCAGCATTGCTTATTTTCCCGCCAGGACGTTTCTCCAGTCCGTACTCAATGAAGTGATCGAATTCCCACATGTAAAGACGAAAATCAAAGCGCTGCCGGAATGCTATACAGGAGTCATCTCTCGCTCGGGTCCCTTCAATTTGGATGAGCAGGAGCTGATCAATCGCTTTCTTATACCACTTTAGGATCTCCGCGACCGGAAGCCCGCGCACCCAGTCCCAAAGAGAATGATCACCCAGATCCTCCAAAAAAATGATTCCCTCCTCGACCCATTGGCCGTAAAGCGCTGGAACCCTAACTTTCAATTGCTCCAGAAAACGGTGGAGATTGAGGAACGGAAGTTCCTCGAGCGGCTTGTCGAATATGGCCAGTTCTTCGGAAGACAGGGGCAAGGAGCTTCCG
Organism: Binatia bacterium; assembly: GCA_036004365.1. Lineage (GTDB taxonomy): Bacteria > Desulfobacterota > Binatia > UBA9968 > UBA9968 > DP-36. The sequence continues at coordinate 34,150 of DASYRN010000237.1, read as the reverse complement.
GCAAGCTCCATGATGATGATAGTGCCGGGAGAAATCGGGCCGGCCACCCGGGCGCGATAATATCGTCTGCTGGAAGCGTCGCCCGCGAGAGTCTTTAGCGACAGAAGGCCTGCGCTATTTCCAAAGGCGCTACGGATTTTATCTGCCACCCGTTTTTCGAAAGACTCTTCCATCCCTCTCTCTGTCTGTTGTGGGTTGCTTCACTCTCCGGTATATTACTACCCAATTATGGATTTTCCGAGAGTTCTCTCCATTTTATTGCTTGTTTTTGGTCTCTATCTCCTGGCACAGGCCTATCTTTTCTATCACATCGCAAGCTATCTGCGCCGCCGAGGTTTCGGGCGAAGAAGTCAGAGCCTTATCCTGGGATTTGTGGTCCTCCTGTTTCTAGTTTCTGTCCTTCCGGTTATCTGGCGCTTCGTCGCAGGCTGGCAGAGCCACCCGCCGATTCCCTGGCTCTTTCGCCTACTAGCCTTCTGGGGCGTTGGGTCGATAGGAAGCGCCTTGGTGCTTTTCTCTTATGACTTTTCTCGCTTCATGCGTCGGATTTTTCGTCGCCGTGCGGTTTCGCCGGATCTTCCGAGGCGGGACTTTCTAAGAAAAAGCGCGGCCATAGCAGCCGCTGCACCCTTCCTCCTTTCGGGCTATGGGGTCGTTCTCGGACGGCGCCGTTTTGAAGTGGAAGATTTTGAGCTTCCGATCAACGGCCTTTCGTCCGACCTCTCCCAGCTCTCTATCGTGCAACTCACCGATATCCATGTCGGACCTTTCATGCCTGGGGAGGAACTCGCGGCCTATGTCGAGTCTATCAATCGCCTGCGGCCGGATCTCATTGTGCTCACTGGCGATTTCATCTCGACCACGGCGGCCGAGGTCGCTCCCTGCGTGGATACTCTGGCAGGATTGAAAGCGCGCTACGGCGTATTCGCCTGCATGGGGAACCATGATGTCTACGCAAGGGTCGATGAAGAGTTGAGTCGGGGTTTTGCGCAGAAAGGGATTCACGTCCTGCGCAATGATGCGGTATCCCTCGATATCAATCGATCAAAGCTCAATATCCTCGGCATCGAGGATCTGCGTTGGGGAAGGCCAGACTTGGCGCGAGCGTTAAAAGCTTCCGAGCGGGAGCCCGGGGAAGTGAAAATTCTGCTTTCCCATCGCCCGGAAGCGTTTCCCACCGCTGCTCGCAGCGGAATTGATGTTATTCTATCGGGCCATTACCATGGGGGCCAAGTAAAGCTTGGGTCTGATCCGGAGAGCCTTTCGATCGCGCGCTTTATTACTCCCTACGCCGAGGGTCTTTTCCACCTTCCCCGCAATTTGAGTCGGTCACAAGCCAAAGGATCGGTGCTTTTTGTTAGCCGCGGGATTGGCATTACGGGCGTTCCCATACGGATCAATTGCCGGCCGCAAATCGCTCATCTGAAACTGAAAAAAGCCTGACAGAGATAGAGACAGAGCCCGCGCCTCCTCCTTCTCTGTCTCTGGCCCTGTCTCTATCTGTTTAGGCTGACAACGTCAGCCCCTAAACTGCTCAAGTCCCGCCAAAGCCAATGGTAACCTTGCCGCCTTCAACGATAACGGGGATCTCACGCCGGTTTTTTGAATAGTCGAGCATCCGCTTAAGCCCATCCGTGTCTTTCAGGACGTTGATGTAGTCGAAAGGGATGTTGCGTTGGGAGTAGTCCTCCCGAGCCCTTGACGTGTAAGGGCAGAGGTCCTGTCCAAAAATGAGAACCTTATCAGCCATTCTAATACCATGAGGCGTAAGTCGTGAGGGGTCAGGGACACGTCTCACGCCTAACGATTAACTCCTTTCAGATGCTTACACTATCAGCCAAAAATCAAAAATTGCAAGGCTCTATCTTCATGTGTTAGTTTTGCAACAAGGAAAAGCGTGAGGCGGTAGGCGTCAGGGGATAGAATCTTCTCACGCTTCACGAAGGAGAAGCATTGACATTCAAAGTTGCAATCGCGCAAATCAATCCAAAATTGGGAGATCTGCAGTCCAACCTTTCGCTTTACGAGGAGAAGATCGTCGTAGGCAAAAAGTTAGGGGCAGATCTCTTGTTATTCCCCGAGCTGAGTTTGACGGGCTATTTTTTGCGCGACATGGTCCCGAACGTTGCACTAAGGCTTTCCTCTGAGGAGGTAAAAACGCTCCAAAAGCTCAGTCGAGAAGTTAACTTTGTCGCCGGGTTAGTCGAAGAAAGCACGGACTATCGATTCTATAACTCGGCGGTCTATTTCGAAGGTGGCGAGATCCGGCATGTCCATCGCAAGGTCTATCTTCCCACTTACGGGATGTTTGACGAGCAGCGTTATTTTGCGCGTGGTGATCGCATTCGCGCCTTCGATACCAAGCTTGGCCGAATGGCTATCCTGGTCTGTGAAGATCTGTGGCATCCGTCCACGGTGTATCTCGCCGCTCTGGACGGGGCCTTGGCGATTCTCTGTCCCTCGACGAGCCCGTTGCGCGGTTTTAGCGAGGGCCAGACCCAAGACGATAATGCGCTTTATTGGGAGCTGATCAATCGGACCTACGCCCAGACCTTCGGTCTCTTCATGATCTACGGAAACCGGGTAGGGTTTGAGGACGGAGTTGGATTTTGGGGAGGCTCAGAAATTTTAGATCCTTTTGGTCAAAGAATCAGCAAGGCTAAGTATTACGAGGACGATTTCATCATCGGGGACGTAGCTCTCGATTCGGTGCGCCGCAAGAGAACCATGGCCCCGCTGCTGCGCGACGAGGATCTGGATCTCACGATCAACGAACTGATGCGTATTCGGGAGCGGCCGTCCCACCTAACAAAGATTCAACCCTCACCCTGTCCTCTCCCTCGAAGGGAGAGGGTTAAAGGTGAGGGATCCAGGGTTAAAGGGAAAGAAGGTAGCAGGCAAAAGGCAACAGGCAACAGGAAGAAGAAAGCAGGCAGAAGACAGTAGGCAACGCGTAAGGGTCGTTATTATTCATGCCTAATGCTTTGCCGGGTGCCTAGTTTATGATGAAGATTCCCACCAATCCGAAGCTTCTACGTCAGATTCTGGTCGCCTTCATTAAGAATGAAGTCGAGAAGGTCGGCCTCGAACGGGTGGTCGTCGGGATGTCAGGAGGCGTAGACTCAAGCCTGAGCGCGATGCTGGCGGTAGAGGCTCTTGGACCGCGCCATGTCTTGGGGATCCTGATGCCCTACAAGAGTTCAAATCCCGAGAGCCTGGCCCACGCGGAATTGGTCGTCCGAAAGAGCGCCATCGACTCGCTCACGGTCGACATCACGCCTCAGATTGATGCCTACTTTGAGCGCTTTCCCGATGCCGATCAGAAGCGTCGCGGCAACAAAATGGCGCGCGAGAGGATGACGATTCTGTATGACCACTCCGCGGGCTGGAATGCTCTCGTCTTGGGAACAAGCAACAAGACCGAGCTGCTCCTCGGTTACGGGACTCTTTACGGCGATATGGCTTCAGCTATCAATCCTTTAGGGGACCTCTACAAGACCCAGGTCTGGGCATTGGCTGAGGAAGTGGGTGTACCGGACGTCATCGTGCAAAAAAAACCGTCCGCGGATCTCTGGGCGGACCAGACCGACGAAGGAGAGCTGGGGTTCAGCTATCGCGAGGTAGACCGCCTTCTCTATCTCATGGTGGACGAGCGTTATTCGCGTGGGGAACTGATCGCCGCGGGTTTTCCTGAGTCGTTTGTGGATGAAGTGATGCTTCGGATCATGAACTCGCAGTTCAAGAGGCGGCTTCCAGTCATCGCGAAGATCTCGCAGCGGACAATAGATCGAGACTTCCGCTACGCTCGGGATTGGGGAAAATAATCAGTAATGAGGACTGAGTGCTGAGTAATGAGCAAAGGAAAAACTCAGTCCTCATCACTCGTGACTCAGTCCTAAAGGCGTGGTTGGGATATGGCCGGGGTACTTTACGTCGTTGCGACTCCGATCGGCAACCTTGAGGACATCACTCTTCGCGCGCTACGGATCCTCAAGGAGGTGGATTTGATCGCGGCGGAGGACACGCGCCACACGAAGGGACTCTTGTCCCACTATGGCATCACGACGCCGCTAACCAGCTGCCATGAGCACAACGAAAGGGCAAAAGCTCACGCCTTAGTCGAGCGTCTCGAACGGGGCAACAAAATCGCTCTGGTTTCGGATGCGGGCACACCGACCGTCTCGGATCCAGGGTACCTGCTCGTGCGAGAGGCTATCAAAGCCGGCATTCAAATCATTCCCATCCCGGGCGCTTCGGCGCTGACGGCAGTTTTAAGCGCGAGCGGGCTTGCGGCCAATGCGTTCGTTTTTGAGGGCTTTCCGCCGCCTAAAAGACAGGAGCGGAAAGCGTGGCTGAGAGAACTCGAAAGTGAAAGCAGAACTATAGTCTTCTACGAGGCACCCCACAGGTTGAAAGAATCTCTGCAAGATCTATTCGAGATTCTAGGTGACCGCGAGCTTGTCCTTGCAAGAGAAGTGACGAAGGTCCATGAGGAATTTATCCGCGGCCGCTTGAGCCAAGTCATGGCTGAAATCGACCGTAGAGACGTGCGCGGAGAAGTTGTGCTGATGGTAAGTGGCGCAGAAAAGCAGCAACATCCGCCGAGGGATCGCCTCATCGCGGAGATCCAAAAACTTAAGACAAAAGGAATCAGGATCAAGGAGATCGCTCAGGTTTTGGGAGAGAAGTATGCCTATTCCAAAAGGGAGATCTATCGTTTGGCCCTGGAGAGCGGGAAAAAAGGAGCTATCTCGTGACGCGGAAGTTTTCGAACTCGCTTTGGAACTCCTGCCATTCAACCTCGACGTGGTATACGTGAGCTCCGGGAGGGCCGTGATGACACCAGCTCACGAGATCTTCGACTTTTCTTTTCTCCCCTTCAGCGAGAACTTCTACCGATCCGTCCGCGCAATTTCTTACCCATCCTTTAATACCTAATCCAATAGCCTCTTGCTGGGCAGAGGCGCGGAAATAGACGCCTTGAACCCGCCCCTGAATTCTCAAACGAACTCGAGTTTTCTGCCCGGATTTCTCCATAAGTTCGATAAATTATCACGGCATTCTGGCCATTTGACAAGAGGATTGAAGCTAGGTAGGCTTACGCCGTTTTTGGGGGGATCCCTTTACTGGAAAAGCGTGCCGAGATCTTTCTCTTGCAGGTCTTTTGTGCCTTGCGCTTCCGGTAAGTTGATCCAAGAACGGAGCCAGTCCCATACCCTAAAAGGAGGAGTAAGATGGGAGCGAAGCTATATGTAGGGAACCTTCCCTACTCCGTACCCGAGGCAAAGCTCCAGGAGCTTTTTGCTCGGCACGGTTCGGTCGTAAGCGTCCGCATTGTCACGGACAAGTTTAGTGGCCGCTCCAAAGGCTTCGGCTTTGTGGAGATGGCTTCTGATGATGAGGCCGAGCGGGCCACGGCTGCCCTTAACAAGACAGAATTCGAGGGTAGGACCCTCGTCGTGAGCGAGGCACGCCCCCAACAACCTCGTCCCGATAGAGGGACCGGACGCGGTGGAATGTCGCGCCGCCACGATCGATTTTAATTAAGTTCAACTAGCTTTAGAAATTCCCTCTCCTCCAGGATAGGGATCCCTAGCTCCTTTGCCTTTTTCAGTTTCGAGCCTGGCTCAGCGCCAACGACAACGTAGTCGGTGCCATGGCTTATGCTCGAAGCCACACGGCCTCCCAGCGTTTCGATCCGACTTTGGGCCTCACTGCGCGACATCGATTCTAGGCCGCCGGTCAGCACAAAGGTGGTGCCGGCAAGCTTTCCCTCTTTTTTGGGTTCTTTCTTTAGACGGATTCCGGCTCTGAGAAGCTTTTCGATCACCTTGCGGTTCTCATTTTGGGCGAAGAAGCGCGCGATGCTCTTGGCTACCTCGGGGCCGATCTCCCGCACTTCCCTCAATCTCTCTTCAGGCGCGTCCATGATGGCATGCAAGTCACCGAGGTGTTCCGAAAGCAGCTTGGCAGTGGCTTCACCCACGTGGCGGATCCCCAGGGCTGTGAGGAATCTTGGAAGAGTGATATCTTTGCTTCTCTCCAGGGCGTTGAGGAGGTTCTGAGCCGATTTCTCCGCCATCCTTTCAAGGCCCGCCAGGTCATTTTTTTCAAGGCTGTAAAGATCGGCGACATCCTTGACCATCTCCCGATCGACGAGCTGGTCGATGAGTTTTTCACCCAACCCCTCGATGTCCATGGCTCCGCGGGAACCGAAGAATTTAAGACTCTCCTTCAGCTTTGCCCGACAGGAAAGACCCACGCAGCGGTATGCGGCCTCTCCTTCCTCCCGGTAAACCGCGGAGCCGCAGACTGGGCAGCGGTCGGGCATTTTGAATTTTTTCTCCTGTCCGCTCCGTTTTTCTGTGATGACCTTCACGACGTAAGGGATGACGTCGCCCGCTCGCTCCACGATTACGGTGTCGCCAATGCGGATATCTTTGCGCTCTATTTCATCCATGTTGTGCAGCGAGGCGCTCTTCACGATCACTCCGCCAACGGGCACGGGCTCCAGAGCGGCCACGGGCGTAAGCGTCCCCGTGCGGCCTACCTGAGGCTGGATGTCGAGGATGCGCGTAGTGGCCTGGCGCGCTTTGAACTTGTACGCGATCGCCCAGCGAGGAGAACGGGCAATCTCTCCCAGCCGTCTATGGAGCTCTAGGTTGTTGACCTTGACAACAATGCCGTCGATCTCGTACGGCAACTCGTCGCGCTTTTGCTCCATTTTCTCATGCCAGGTAAAGATCTCACTTAAGCTGTGACAAACACGGACGAGAGGGACTGGCTTAAGACCCCATTCCTTCAAGCTTTTAAGTAAATCCATTTGGGTTGCGAAAGTGACTCCGGAGACAGCCCCTGTGCCGTGGCAGAAGATGTCGAGGGGACGCTTGGCGGTAATGCTCGAGTCGAGTTGCTTAAGCGAGCCCGCAGCAGCGTTGCGTGGATTGGCAAATATCGGCTGCCCCTGCTCCTCTCTTTCCCGGTTGAGTCTCTGAAAAGCCTGGCGAGGAAGAAAGACCTCACCGCGCACCTCTAGGCGCTGCGGGATATGCTTTTTGACCCCATGAAGCGCAAGCGGGATGGAGCGAATAGTGCTTAGATTGATCGTAATATCTTCGCCTGTGACGCCATCGCCCCGAGTGGAGCCGGCAGTCAGACGCCCCCGATCATAGACCAGCTCTACAGCAACTCCGTCGACCTTCGGCTCCAGGACGTATTCGACAGGATCAGAGGTCTTGAGAAAACGTTTGATTCTTTCCTCGAATTCCTCCATCTCCTCTCGATTGTTGGCGTTGTTGAGAGAAAGCATCGGCAGGGTATGCCGGACTGTGGCGAATTTCTCCAAAGGCGGGGCGCCGACTTTCCGTGTGGGAGAATCCGGTGAGGTAAATTCAGGATGTTTCTTCTCGAGTTCAACCAGTCTCCGAAAGAGTTCGTCATACTCCACATCGCTGATGAGTGGATCGTCTAGGACGTAATAACGATAATTGTGTTTTTCTATTTCCTGGCGAAGTTGGAGAATCTCTTTTTTTGTTTCTTCTTGAGATAGTTTCATGACTTCCCAATAAGCGATCAGCCGTCAGCCATCAGCTTCGGACGATAAACTCTAAGTGCGATCCGCCTAAAAAAAATAACATAAATGCGACTGAGGAAGAAGAGAGACTAAGCATTTCAGCCGTCTGTGATTCGCGGTTTTACTGGGGCATGGCGAGGATATTAAGGTGAAAGCTGAATGCCGATGGCTGGGCTGAGAAACCCACCTTTCATTGACCCTCCCTAGGGAGTATGTTAACTAGATTTTGATGGGTCTTATTGCCCTTTTGGGTTTTGTTCTCGCCTTTCTATTCTCTTGTGCCTTTCCCGAACTCAAAGAACCACCCAATGAGCTGGTTCGGCCGGTGGAGCCTCCCTTTTTAAGGGAAAAGAAGGTTGATGTCCCGCCCGAGGCTAAAGCTCTGGGCCATTTTGCTGTTGGGCAGCTCTTATTGGGACAAGGCGAGTTTTCCAAAGCTCTCCAAGAGTTTGAGGCAGCCGCTCAAGCCGACCCGTCCAATTCTTACCTGAAGTTTCGTTTGGCAACCCTCTACCTCCAAAAAGGGGACCTCACGAGGGCCGTAAAGGAAACCGAGGAGGCGGTACGTTTGGATCCCAGCGGAGTGCCTGCCCGTCTGCTACTAGCGGGTCTTTACTCTTCCATGGGCGAGGAGACCCGGGGGGTTGCAGAATACAGCGAAGCGCTCCGTCTTGATCCCAAAAATCAAGAAGCCCTCCTTTATTCAGGCGCGCTCTACCTCAAGATTGGCGACTACGAAAAGGCGACAAAGAATCTCGAGCAGCTTCTGAGTTTGAATCCTAACTCCGCTCTCGCTCATTACTACTTAGGTCGAGTCCAAGCCAGGAGCCAGCGCTATTTGCCGGCGGAGCAGAGTTACCAGAAGGCCCTTGAGCTGAGCCCGAAGTCCGAGCCCGTGCTCATGGATCTGGCTTTGGTTTATGAGTTTCAGGAAAAGACTGATGATGCGATCAAAACCTATCAAAAACTTCTTCAGATCAATCCCAAAAGCCCCTGGGCAACCAAGAGACTGGGCGAACTCTATGTAGGTCAGAACAAGTTGGATGAGGCGCTCAGCCAGTTCCAAAAGCTCCAGTCCATTGAGGCGGACCCAAGAGAGACAAGGACAAAGATCGGTCTCATCTATTACGAAAAAGGCGACTTTGAGCGAGCGGCCACGGAGTTTAATCTTGTCTTGGTTGCCGATCCCGAGAACGACCGCGTTCGATACTATCTCGGCACAACTTACGCAGAGATGAAGGCGCATGAGAGAGCGTTGGAGGAATTCTCCCGCATCCCGAAAAAAAGCGAGTTCTATCCCGATTCTCGTATTCAGCTTGCCTATCTCTATGATCAGCGTGACGAGTTCGCCAAGGCCATAGAATCGGTCCAGGCAGCTTTACAAGAGAGAAAGGACAAAAAGGAGATCTTGGGTCTGTTGGCTTCTCTGTACCGAAAGGCCAAAGATTACCCCAAGGCGATTGAGACCCTGCAAAATATCACGGTCTTAGATCCCAAGAATGACCAGGTCTATTTCCAGCTGGGGGCGCTGTACGACGAAACCAAAAACAAGGACAAGAGCATCGAGCACATGAAAAAGGCTATCGAACTGAACCCGCAAAACGCTGCAGCGTTGAATTATTTAGGCTACACCTGGGCGGAGATGGGTGTGCGTCTTGACGAGGCTGAGGATTTGATCACGAGGGCGCTCAAGATCGAGCCTAACGACGGATTTTATATCGACAGCTTGGGATGGGTTTATTATCAGAGAGGCGATTACAAGATGGCGGTGGAGAAATTGGAGCGCGCCGTAGAGCTGACCGTCGATGATCCCACGATCACCGAACATCTCGGTGATGCATATGAAAAGGTGGGAAAGATGGACCAGGCCCTACAACGCTACCGAGACGCACTCAAGCGATCCAAAGAGGAAGAGCAGATTAAAAGAATCCGAGAAAAGATCCAGAAAATGGAGAAAAGAATTTGAAATCACCGCGCGTGGAGGAACGCGCCCATCTGCAAGATATCTGGATACACCTCCTTAGTGCCCTGTTGTTAGGACTTGTTGGCTGCACGACCGTCGCACCTTCACCGAAAAGTTCACCTGAGACCACTCCATCCCTAATCCGCGACCCGCGTGAACTCGTCAAGAGTCTCGCTGAGAGACTCGACCTATTCCGCTCCCTCCGCGCGCTAGCTTTGGTCTCCTATTCGGGGCCTGAAGGAAGAAAGGCATTCCAAGAAGCCGTTGTGGTTCGTCGTCCGGATCATTTGCGCCTGGAAACCCTTTCTCCCTTGGGAGCTATTCTGATCGTCACCGTGAATGGGCGCGAGATCATCGGCTTCCATCCCAGAGAAGCGCTTTTTTTTCGCGGTGAGAGCTCTAAGGAAAACCTCTTGCGTTATACTCAGGTCTCTTTGGAGTTGAATGAATTGACCTCGCTCCTTATAGGTCTTCCTCCCGTTGAGAGCGGTGGTTCTTGGGAAGGAGATCAGAACTCTATTGCTAAAGCCGGCAGCGGAGGCCGCAAAGATACGGTGACGTTTGACCCAACGTTGGTCGTTCCGATCAAGTGGGAACGCTCTGCTCCTAATGGAAAGACAGAATTGAGCGCGACCTTTTCGGACTATTCACCCACGCCCGCGGGGCTGTTCCCTTTCAAAATAGTTTTTGAGGCTCCCATGCAGCGCAGGCGCCTCGAGATCCGCTACCAAGAGCCGGAATTGAACGCTTCCCTTCCGTTAGATCTCTTCGTGCAAAAAAAACCAGAGCATGCGACGGAATTGCCCATCGAGGCGCTGGGTGGGTGAGGGGGGTGAGAGACAGAGATTTGAGACAGAGGGGCTTCAAGATGGGAAGTTTTTACCTTGGCCTTTTTTGTCTATCGCTGTCATTGTCGCTGTCTTTTGCAGGCTGCGGCAAAGGCCAGCGTGCGGAAGAAGCCCCGGCTGCACAGCAAGTGGCTGGGAAGGAAGAACCTGCAAACCCGACCACAGGTGACTGGCTGGTTATTCACAGCCTCAGCGACCCTGAGCAACTCAATCCGCTTACGAGCAATGATGCAACCGCTAGCGAAGTTCTCAGCTTTATTTTTGAAAGTCTACTTACCCGAGACCCGCGAAGTCTCGAGCTCAAGCCATACGTAGCGGAAGAACGTCCAACGATTTCAGACGACAAGCTGACTTATACGTTTAAGATTCGGCGCGATGTTCGTTTCCAAGATGGCCGCCCCGTTACGGGTGAAGACGTCCTTTTTAGCATCAAAGCGATTAAGTGTCCGGTTGTGAACGCCCCTTTTCTCCGGGTGTATTTCAACTCCCTTATTCATGCCGAGCTGGTCGATCAGTATACAGTTCGGCTAATCACAAAAGAGCCTTATTTTTTGAACGAGAGTGTATTTGGCGAGATTACGGTCTTGCCGCGCCACTATTACGATCCTGAAAACCTCTTGGCTAAAGTGACGGTGCGCGATTTGGCTCAAGATCCGAAAAAGTTGCCCAACGAAGTGAAACGATTTGGTGATAACTTCAATAAGAACTACAGCCGCAACCCAATGGGAACCGGCCCCTATAAATTTGAAAGCTGGAAGACGGGACGAGAAGTCGAATTGATACGTGATCCAAACTACTGGGGAAACGGCAAGTCAGGGATTGACCAGATTTACGTAGATCGCGTCAAATATCGGATTATCACCAATCCCGACGCGGCGCTTGTAACTCTTAAGAGCGGCGGCCTTGATTTTATAGATCGTCTGACGCCGGTGCAAAGTGTGCGGGGGACAAGCAGCGAGAGGTTCAAACGACAATTCCAGAAATTAGAATACTACGTCCCTAGCTATTCTTACATCGGCTGGAACAACGATCATCCTATCTTTGGTGATAAGCGGGTCCGTCAAGCTATGACCTATTTTACCAATCGAAAGCAGATAGGCAAAACAGTTCTATTTGGCCTCGCGGAGGTGGTTGACGGCCCGATTTATTTCTTTCGCCCCGAGTATGACAAGACTCTCTACAGCTACCCGTACGATCCAAAAAAAGCGATGGAGCTTCTCAGAGAAGCAGGTTGGAAAGATAGCGATGGGGACGGAGTTCTGGATAAGGTCATCAATGGGAAGACGACGCCGTTTCGCTTTGAGTTTAAGGTTCCCTCAGGAAGCTCCACCGGTAAGAGCGTGATCCTGGTATTACAGGAGGAACTCAAGAGGTACGGGATCGCAGCTAGCGTACGCGAGCTTGACTGGACCATTTTCCTGGATGATGTGAAGAACCATAAGTTCGACGCGGTCATAATGGCGTGGGCCATGCCTGCGCGCGAACCGGACGATTACCAGGTGTGGCATTCATCGCAGGCCGCGAACAAGGGATCGAACCACATCAGCTATAAAAACACTCGTGTGGACAAAATTCTTGAGGACTATCGGCGGGAGTTTGATCCGAAGAAACGAATTGTACTCTACCAAGAATTTCAACGGATTCTCAACGACGAGCAGCCTTACACATTTATGTTTGTACGCAAGAATGTCAGCGCCGTGGAGCGACGCTTTCAAGGGGTAGAGGTTTACCCAGCAGGTCTGAAGCCCCAGGAATGGTGGGTCCCTCAATCAGCACAGAAATATGTAACAGAGGCGATGATTCCGTAGTTTTAGGACCATGGGACAATACCTTATTCAGCGCGTAATTCTCTTAGTTCCGACCTTTGTCGGAGTCACGTTGATTGGTTTTCTAGTGATGCGTCTGGCTCCCGGAGATCCAGCGGAGTTACGTGCCGCCGGAGGGTTGGGGGGTGCAAGGGAGGGGACAATATCAAGAGATAAGCTCGGCGTGCTTGACGAAGCCTTGGCTCAATGGCGTGCTCAATACGGCCTCGATCGGCCACTCCACGTCCAATACGCAATCTGGGTGAGGAATTTTTTTACGCTCAACTTTGGCGAGTCGTTCAAAGACAACCAGCCGGTCTGGAACAAGATCCTCGAAAGGCTTCCCGTTACGATCAAACTTAACCTGTGGTCCATTCTTCTTGTGTACTTCGTCGCCATCCCCTTGGGAATCTATTCCGCGACCCATCCGAATTCATTGAGTGATCGGGCGACGACTTTAGCCGCCTTCGTTCTTTTTGCGGTGCCACTAGTCTGGGCGGCAACGATGGCGATTGTCTTTATCTGTGGCGGGGATTTTTACTATCTTTTTCCGCCCGGAGGGCTGGAATCTCTCGACTATTCCGAGAATTGGTCTGTTTGGAAGAAGATGAAAGATCACGCCTGGCACTTTTTTTTACCTGTCGTGTTGCTTTCTTATGACGGCTTTGCCGGTTTGTCGCGCTACATGAGGGCGAGCATGTTGGAAGTGCTCGGACAAGATTACGTTATGGTCGCGAGAGCCAAAGGGCTTACGGAAGGCGTGGTCGTTTTGAAGCACGTCCTGCGTAATTCTTTGATTCCCTTGGTGACGATTCTAGCTTCCATACTTCCAGGACTCATAGGTGGAAGCATCATTGTCGAAACAATTTTTTCTATCCCTGGATTGGGACAATTGGGTTATGAATCCGTGCTAGCACGGGACTACCCGACAGTCATGGGGCTTTTTACCGTAAGCGCGGTGCTTACTTTGATTGGCATCTTGATCTCCGATTTGCTCCTATCGGTGGTGGATCCAAGAATCGCGTTTGGTCGAAGAGGGCAATGAATCCTACTCAGTCTGGGACCGAGCGGGCAATTCGACTGGTCGAAGGAGCTTCACCCCTCGAAAGCGGCGTATCTGGCGGGCTGTGGTCCGATGTTCGGAAACGGTTTAAACGAAATCCGATTGCTCTCTCGGGATTTTACGTGGTGTGCCTTTTCCTATTTATGGCTTTGTTCGCTGATTTTCTGGCGAACGATAAGCCGTACTATTTATCGTATCAAGGAAAAACCTACTTCCCTATCTTTCGAAGTTATCTCGTGGGCGTGAGGCTGGCTCATTGGCCGGCAGACCTGCAGAATGTGGACTTCAAGAAGCTCGAAGGTGCCAAATCAGTCTTTCCGCCTATTCCGTTTCGCCCGAGCAACATTAACCTTTTTGCTCCCCTTGAGCCCCCCTCCGCCAGTCACTGGCTGGGAACGGACAAACTAGGACGCGATGTTATGGCTGGAATGATTCACGGATCCCGGATATCGCTGTCGATCGGATTCGTGGCCGTTGGTATCGCGGTGATCATCGGTGTGTTCCTGGGTGCCCTAGCAGGATACTTCGGTTCGTGGATAGATCTTGTGATTTCCCGCTTGTTTGAAGTCATGCTGTCAATCCCAACGTTCTTTCTCTTGATCACGGTGGCGGCACTCTTGCCGCCGAGTATCTTTCTGACCATGGCGATTATCGGCTTGACAGGTTGGGTAGGGATTGCCCGCTTTACTCGCAATGAGTTTCTTAGGATCCGAAACCTCGACTATGTCACCTCCGCTATCGCGCTCGGTGTTTCGAATCGCAAGGTAATGTTTCAACACATCTTGCCGAACGCGCTGGCTCCCGTGATCGTTTCGGTTGTTCTGGGAATTGCCGGTGCCATTCTCGTGGAATCGAGTTTGAGTTTTCTCGGCATCGGGGTTCCAGCCGAACTCGTTACGTGGGGTTCCATCTTGCACGAAGCTAGCAGTACAACGTTTGCCTGGTGGCTGGCTGTTTTTCCCGGGGCGGCAATTTTTCTCACGGTCCTGTCCTATTATCTCGTCGGGGAAGGTCTCCGTGAGGTGCTCGACCCGCGCCTGCGCGGCTTGCGCTGACTATGCAATTCCCTTGTGGATGCTAAGAGAGCGACTATGAAAAGCATGATTAAAGTCGTCATTGCGATGCTGATTTTCTCTCTCGTTCAAGTGCGACAAGGATGGTCGCTCGACTATCCGCCGAGCAGGGAGGTGGACGTCGTCGATGACTACCACGGTACCAAGGTTCCCGACCCGTATCGCTGGCTCGAGGATCTGAACTCGGCCGAGACGAAAGCGTGGGTCAAGGCGCAGAACGGAGTCACCTTTAGATACCTCGATTCGCTGCCCATGCGCGAAGTGTTCCGCAAGCGCATCACCCAGTTATGGAACTATCCGAAGGTCAGCATCCCATGGCGGGAAGGCGGCCGGATTTGGTATCGGAAAAACTCCGGCCTCCAGCGCCAATCGGTGCTGTACTCGCGGGTCGCCGTGAAAGCGTCGGAGACGATGGTGATCGATCCGAACGTGCTTTCACCCGATGGATCGATCTCGCTCGCACAGATCGCTCCGTCGCCGGACGGGAAGTTTCTTGCCTACACACTATCTGAAGGCGGCGCGGACTGGCAGACGGTCCACATCCGCGACCTCGCGACCGGACGCGACATCCCCGAGACCGTCCACTGGATGCGCTTTTCGAGGATTGCATGGACCAACGACGGGAAGGGCTTCTTTTACAGCCGCTTCCCAGTGCCTCCGGAAGGGAAACATCTCGAGGCGCCGCTCGGCATCCACTCGCTCTATTTTCATCGCATCGGCATGCCGCAATCGTCGGACCGCCTCATCTTCGAGCGGAAGGATATGCCGAACTGGTTCGTCGATGGCATCGTGACGGAGGACGGTCGTTATCTCATCATCCGATTTTCGCAGGGCAGTGATCGAAAGAACCGCCTCTATTATGTCGATCTCGGCGATCCGAAACAGCCGAACGTGGAAGCGCCGGTGACGCCGATCGTTGAAACGGACGACGCCTCCTACCGGGTCTTGGGGAACGTAGGAAGAACCTTCTACATGGTGACCAATCTGAATGCGCCCAAGCGGCGGATCGTCGCCGTTGACCTCCGAAACCTCGATCGATCGAATTGGAAGGTTATCATCCCGGAGGCGCCGTATGCGATTCAAAACACCACGTTGACGGACGGGCGTGCGGCAGTCCACTACCTCGTCGACGTTCAGAGCCAGCTCAAGCTGTTCGCCCTGGACGGAAAAGAACTGAAAACCGTGACGCTACCGGCTATCGGCACGGTGGGAGGTTTGAGCGGGCGGTACGACTCGGCCGAGCTATTCTATAACTTCACGTCCCAGCTTTACCCGTCGACGGTCTTCGTATGCGAGCCACGCTCCAATAGCAGCGCGCCCTTCGAGAGCGCGAAGCCGGAGTTTGATCCGAGCGGCTATGAGACCAAGCAATTCTTCGTTGCATCGAAGGATGGCACGCGGGTCCCGTATTTCGTGACGGCTCGCAGCAATATCCCCCTCAACGGGAACAATGCCACGTTACTCTACGGGTATGGAGGCTTCTCGATCAGCGCGGTGCCGTTCTATCGCGCCGATGTTCCCGCCTGGCTCGAGTTGGGCGGTGTCTACGTCACGGCGAACATGCGCGGTGGGCGCGAGTATGGAGAGGAATGGCACCGTGCGGGGATGCTCGACAAGAAGCAGAACGTGTTCGATGACTTCATCGCGGTGGCAGAGGACTTGATCAAGCGGGGCTACACATCGGCGGCGAAGCTTGCTATCCAAGGTGTCTCGAACGGCGGCTTCTGGTGGGCGCGGTGACGAACCAGCGACCGGAGCTATTCGCCGCCGTCCTCCCCGCGGTGGGTGTCATGGATATGTTGCGGTACGACAGGTTTACGGGCGGACCGGCGTGGGTGATGGAGTATGGATCGCCGTCAGATCCCGCGATGTTTGCGCACCTCATCAAGTACTCGCCGCTCCACAACCTGAAACCAGGCACCTGTTACCCAGCGACGCTGGTCACGACCGCGGACCACGATGACCGCGTGGTGCCGAGTCATTCGTTCAAGTACATCGCCACACTGCAGGTGGCACAGGCCTGTCAGCGCCCGATCCTGATCCGCGTCGAGACGCAGGCATCACACGGCTATCGCCCGACGGACAAGTGGATTGCAGAGCTTGCCGGCGGGTGGGCGTTCACGGCAGCTCAGATGGCGGTGCCGTAACGATAGGATCGCCTGTCGCCCCAGTGCTCTCAGGGGAAGAAAAGAGAAGCAAGCCGGTACCCGAAGGGGCTTGCGATGAGGTTGTTTTCTAAGCGGGATTCCATTAACAAGTTAGCCTAATTCCGTAGGGCCAAGCTGATGGCCGAGCTGATTCAAGTTAAGAACCTGAGAACTTCATTTTTCACCCCCGAAGGAGAAGTGCGCGCTGTGGATGGAGTGAGCTTTAGTATTGGAGAAGGGAAGACGCTCGGGTTGGTAGGTGAGTCGGGCTGCGGGAAGAGCGTGACGGCGCTTTCCATCATGCGTCTGGTTCCATCTCCTCCGGGAAAAATCGTCGGTGGGGAGATTGTCTATCGGGGCCAAGATCTTCTGAAGTTGAACGGAACGGCGATGCGCAAGATTCGTGGAAACGAGATCTCCATGATCTTCCAGGAGCCCATGACCTCGCTCAATCCTGTTTTTACGATCGGCGATCAGATCGGCGAGGCGATCCGGCTGCATCAAGGGCTGGGGAAGAGAGAGACCAGGGAAAAGACGATCGAGATGCTGCGGTTGGTCAAAATGGCCGACCCCGAGTCCAGGGTCGACGACTATCCGCATCAGCTGAGCGGTGGCATGCGACAGAGAGTCATGATTGCGATGGCCTTATCGTGTAATCCGAGCCTGTTGATCGCCGATGAGCCGACGACCGCGTTGGACGTGACGATCCAAGCGCAGATTTTAGAGCTCATAGAGGAGTTGCAGGAGAAGAAGCTAGGGATGGCACTTTTGTTGATTACCCATGATCTCGGGGTGGTGGCGGAGCGGGCCGATGAGGTGGCGATCATGTACGCGGGGAAGATTGTCGAGCGCGCACCGACCCAAGCGATCTTCAATCGTCCACTTCATCCTTATACCGTAGGGCTCTTGAATTCACTGCCCGGAGTCGGAGCAAAAAAGAAAAAGCGGTTGGAGGCGATACCTGGGGTCGTGCCGAGCCTGTTGGAGCTGCCCAGCGGTTGCCACTTCCGCGATCGCTGTCCCAAAGCCGCAGGGATCTGCGCCGAGGCCGAGCCGGAACTCGTGGAAAAGCAGAAAGATCACTGGGCGGCGTGTTACTTTGCGTAAGGCGTTAGGCGTAAAGCGTAAGGGGTTAAAAGGAGCCCCTCACCCCTAACACCTTACGCCTTACGGTATCTACTGTGAGTCTACTGGAAGTTAAAAACCTGAAGAAGTACTTCCCCGTGGGCGGTGGCTTGTTCTCCAGGCGCAAGGGCGAAGTCAGGGCGGTGGACGGTGTGGATTTGACGGTCGAGGAAGGTGAGACGCTTGGTCTGGTCGGCGAGTCTGGGTGCGGGAAGTCAACTCTGGGCCGCACGCTTCTTAGGTTGATCGAGCCGACGGAAGGTGAAGTCCTTTTTCGGGGGAAGAATCTCCTGGGTCTCTCTCCGCGCGAAATGAGAAACATGCGCAGGGAGATGCAGATTATCTTTCAAGATCCCTACGCCTCTCTTAACCCGCGCATGCGGGTGGGTGAGATCGTAGGTGAGGGGCTGGAGATCCACAAACTAGCCGCAGGAAAAAAGAAGCGGCAGCGAGTCATGGAGCTTCTCAACCAGGTCGGCCTCAGGGAGGACCACTATGACCGTTATCCCCATGAATTCAGCGGCGGACAGCGGCAAAGGATCGGCATCGCCCGTGCTCTAGCCGTGAATCCAAGTTTCATTGTCGCCGACGAGCCGGTCTCCTCTCTTGATGTCTCCATTCAGGCCCAGATCATCAACCTTCTCCAGGAGCTTCAGGAAAAGATGCATCTCACCTATTTTTTCATCTCCCATGATCTTCGAGTGGTCGAGCATATCAGCCATCGCGTCGCGATCATGTACCTCGGCAAAATCGTGGAGATCGCTCCGAGCGAGACCATTTATAGCGAGGCGAAACACCCGTACACCCGGGCATTGCTTTCCGCGGTGCCGGTTGCGGATCCAGATGGTAAAAAAGAAAGAATAGTTCTTCAGGGAGACGTGCCGAGCCCGGTCAATCCGCCGGCAGGCTGTAGCTTTCATCCGCGCTGCCCCTATCGAGAGGATATCTGTGACAAGATCGAGCCGAGGTTAGAGTTCGGCGGGGATAACCATGGTGTTTCCTGCCATGTTTTCGGCCCCGGAAAAAGGGTCTGATGAATGGCAAAGGACTACGGGCTGTTGATTTATAGCGATAGCATGGTAGACTCTGTCCTTAAGTCAGTCTTGTTGGATAAGTAGCAGCGAAGGCTGAATATTTCAGAGCCTCTCGGGAAATTCCCGAGGGGTTTTTATTTTCATTGGGGAGTGAAGTCATGGCGACTCAGGAAGGCCGCGTTCCGATGACGTATCGTGGATATCAGCGCCTGTTGGAAGAACTTAAACGCCTCAAGAGCGTGGAGCGCCCGAAGCTGGTTCAAGAAATTGAAGAGGCCCGAGGCCATGGGGATATCTCCGAGAATGCGGAGTTTCACGCTGCCAAGGACAGACAATCCCTACTCGATGTCCAGATACGAGAGATCGAGGACAAGCTCGCGCGCGCTCAGGTCATCGAGGTTTCCAAGCTGTCAGGTGACAAAGTGGTTTTCGGCGCTACAGTCACCTTGGCTGATGGTGACAGTGGGGACAAAGTAGTTTATCAGATCGTCGGGGATCACGAAGCCGAGCCGAAAAATGGAAAGGTATCGATAAGTTCCCCCATAGCGCGCGCCCTTATCGGCAAATCAGAGGGAGACGAGGTCCAAGTCCGCACCCCCACGGGTATACGCATGTTTGAGATCCTGCATTTAGATTTTGTAGATTGATCCACTCTTTCTGCGCGGACCGGGCCTTCTGAGACCATGGTCTTTTCTTCCAGGAAGGCTGCTCTTACTTTTCTTCTCCCGTTGCTTGGTCTTCTTTTCCCTATCCCACTTCGGGGTCAGGAGCTGACTCTTGAGACCCGGGTGGGCTTTCAGGATCTATTCCACCTGGGCCATCCCTTCCCGCTGACTGTGGAGCTAACTAACTCGGGTAGGCCAGTAGATGGACTGCTCGAAGTTAGGGTCTGGAAAGGAGGAGCGACTAGAGGAATTGAGCCCTATCTCTTTCAACATCAAAAGGAGGTCTCGCTTTCCGCCCAATCCAAGAAGAGCGTCCGGTTTACGATCGAACCGGACTCTATCAGTCGCCCCGTTACCGTGAGCTTTTTGAGTCCGACCGTTCGGTCGACCAAGGAGGTTGATCTCAGGCGCTTCTTCTCGCCCACTCCCCTAGTCCTGTTGATCACGGAAAATAAAATCCTACCCACGATCCCTCTCCTCTCCAGTTCTTTAGGCCCTTTGGTTTCCCTTTCGATATCAGAGCTGCCCGACGATTCGCGAGCTTACCAGGGCGTCTCAACGATCATTTTCTACGAGCAATCGTTGCGGGACTTCTCAAAGCCCAAGATAGAGGCGCTGGACCGGTGGCTCTCTTCAGGCGGGCGTCTTTTGATCCTGGGCAGCCTCCACTACGCGCTTTATCAGGAGCCCTCGCTGGATCGCTTCCTCCCGGTTCGCATCACGGGACTGAAAAGGGTCGATTCTCTTTCGGGACTCGAAAAGAGTTACCAAATAAAGAGTACCGGACTTAAGAATCTGTTGGTGCAAGACTCAAGAAAAGTCGACGGCACGGTGCTTATCCAGGAGAAGGATACGCCCATTCTCGTCTCATCTACGAGGGGCAGGGGTCAGATTCTTTATCTCTCTGCCGACGTCGGTCGCCCGCCGCTGTCGCGCTGGGAGGGGTTGCCGGTGGTTCTAAAGAACCTAGTGCGTTCTTCCGTAGAGCTCCCAAGCTCTCCGCAGACGAGCTGGGACGAGTCCATCTTCTCGCAGCTTTTGCTTGAGCCTTCTTTTCTTGTTACCTATGTGCCGCTCCGCTCTCTTTTCGTCTGGCTGCTCTTTTACTTGGGAGGTTTGGGAGTCCTTTGGTGGCTGTGGTTTCAACGACGATTTCCTCGGCGAAGAGTCCTCTTCGCGCTTGTCATTCTCATCTCAATCTCTTCGTTTGGAGGTTGTCTCCATTTTGAGCAAGGGGGATATATGCCCGACGGCGTTCTCCTCTCTTCCACTCTGTTGGAGGCGCGCTCAGACGGCTACGTCGATACGGAGTCCAACGTGGCTCTTTTTTCGACCGGTGTTAGAGACTATAACCTTCATGTCGCAAGTGGGTGGAGCGATTTCCGGCCGATCCCTCGCCTGGGGCGCCAACAGGACAAAGTTTTGAAGGTCTCGGAGGAAGGCCGTTCTACTCGATTTCACTTCAGGTTAAGCGAGTGGGATTACCGGCTCTTTAGGATTCGGTCGATGAGCTATTTTCCCTTTCGCCTCGAGATCCAGAAGGAGGAGAATCGATTGGCTGTCAAACTTGCCAATCAGACTCATAAGGACATCACGGGCTGTTGGCTCGTTGTCTCCGGACAGAAGTTCTTTCTCGGCGATATCCCGAGAGGGTCGACTCAGTCACGAGAGATTCCAGTGGCTTCGGAGCCGGCAGCACCGTCTTCGGTCTTCAACAGTCAAAACCGAGCGGCCTTGCGCGATATCTCCTTTGTCGATAAGACTCAGGAATTTCTGTTTCGCTCATCTTTTTTTTCTCAGGACCCGACTACCGCTGGCTGGAGCGACGGATCGGCCCTGATCTTCGGTTGGGTCCGTGATGCCCCGCGCCGGGCTTGGGTGGATCAGACGCGGGTATCGGAGCACGATTATACTCTCATCCGAGCGGTTATTCCTCTCAGTGACGAGGAGGATCTGTGAAGATCAATCCGGTCTTGCAGGAGGGCCTGCAGATTTATTGGATCGAAGGCCATGCCTTCTTTCCCTATGCCTATGTTTTGGCCCTTCTTGCCCCGATTGAATTTCTGACCCTTTTTCTTCCGGCCATGGATCCACAGGCATGGATGGGTCCCGCCAATGTCTTTAAAGCGTCGACGATCGCTGCAATGGTTTTGATTTCTTTCTTTATCTTAAAGCTGGCCAATCAGGAATTTGTTCCCTGGAAGTTCCGTACTTTGAGACGGTGGGTTCTCCAAGAGGGCGTAAGCCGCTGGAGTTGCGCGCAGGCTCAGGTGATCCTTCTAGCCGGCCATGCGCTGTTCTTTGTCTTTCTCTCGGCTCCGCTGTTGATTTGGGCGGGAGCAGTGGCCCGCGCCAGTGCGACCGTAGTCTCGACGACGCTTTTCCTGCTTCTCTTGTACTCGCTCGCTTACGGCATTTGGGGCCTCGCGGCCGTCGCTCTTTGGGAGCGTAAACCGGAGAACCGACAGGTCTTTATTCGGACCGCCTATGCCATTTTTGTTGTTCTTTCCGCACTCCTCTACCTCCCGCTCAACCCGATTGCCTATCTCCTCTCCTATTTGGGTGGGAGGGAAATGGCTGTTTTGGTTATCGGTGGATGGAGATGGTCTGCAACTGGGGTCCACTTGTTGTTTCACTTTTTCATTTTGACATTAGGGCTAGCGGTTTACAGGTTTGGTCTTTGGAGAGTAGGTCGTCCTTGATAGAGCAGGAACAGATCGTTAGGGAAAAGATCGCCGGCTTTCTGAAATGGGAGCGGACCAAGCGGAGGGAGAAGACTCTGATCTCCAGCTTTTTCTATGCTCTGTTAGTTTCATCGTTTCTTCTCCCGGCCCAGTTCTGGTTCCCCTGGCTCAGCCCCTTCTCGCTGCTCCTGATTTTTTTTCTTCTCTTCACTACCTTTTCTTTTCTGAGACGTCCTTGGAGTCAAAAGGACTCTCAGAGAACCTTGTGGCTCGTGGATCGCAAGCTCGATCTTGCGGAGCGAACCCTGACGGCCAACGAGATACTGGATCGCGGAGGAAAAAAAACAACGGAGCTGCTGGTTCTCCGGGAGGCCGGCGAAAAACTCACAGGGATAGATCCGGAAAGACTCTTTAAGCGCAAATACTCCTGGGATTTCCTTGTCACGCCGCTTCTTCTGATCTTTTGGCTTCTTTCATTTTGGTTTGATGTCGGACCCCAAGTTCGACACCGGCCGGAGCAATCGACCCATCTGTCTATTGCCCGCAGGCTCAAAGCCTTTTCCAGTGAGGTTCGGGAAAAATCCAAATCTCAAGGGTTGACCCAGAGTTTGGAGACGGCCCAGGCCTTGAAAGATCTTGCCGAACAAAATCTCCAAGGCCAACTGGGCGAGAAGGAGCTTAACGAGAATCTTGCCGGAATGGCGGGGAGGATCGGCGAGACCATGTCTCAATTGACTCAGTCTGGTGGATCCCCTACGGTGGCAGACCGGGACTCGCTTGACGGTTTGAGATCCGAGATTGACGCATTTCAAGGTTCGCTGGCTCTGCAGCGGCCCGGTCACTGGGACGCTCGGCTCGCGCCTGAGCTCCTTGGAAAGCTCGCCTCTCTCCCCCATCTCAGCGGGGAACTCGAAAGGCGTTTTCCTCAGGCCGATAAGATGAGCCAGAGGGACCTAAGCGATTTTGTTGAGCAACTTGAGCGCAATCTTAGGACTCAGATGGATCGTCTGACTCTCGCAGAGATTCAGCAGTATCTTGAGCAACTCTTGGGAAAGACCGAGGGCGAAAGTTTAGAGTCGACGCAGCAGGCTCGCGGGGAGGCACCAGGGAAGCCGGTTGAAGGAGAAAAGGCCGATGTGAAAGGAAGGATGCCTGGCACAGAAGCAGGTTCGAAGGAAGAGACGAACCCAGCCGGTCCGTCCCTACAGGCCCAAGCCCCGAGACAACTCAAGGGGCAACTGGGAGAAGGAAAGAGCACAAGTCTCTCGCTCAACGTAGAGCCGCCTCCCGGGAAGAGCAAAGTTCCGCAAGAAGAAATGCTTGCGAACTACCGACGCCAGGCAGAAGAGGATCTTGCGTCGGAGAAGATTCCTGAAGGGCTTAAGGAGACGATCAGAAAATATTTTCTGTCGCTGGGAAAGGCGGGAGAGAAAAAATAACCGATCACCGATTAGCCTTCAGCAGTCAGCGATCGGCTTTCAGCTAACAGCTTTTCGCCTTGCTGATCGACGGAGTATCTATGGAAGCTTTGGAGGAAATTCGAGAGAGAATGGATAACTGCCAGCGCGCGTTTGAACAGCTAAAAGCGGAGATGGGCCGGGCCATCGTCGGGCACGAAGAGCTTGTCGAACATGTTTTCATTGCGCTGGTCTGCGGCGGTCACTGCCTCTTGGAGGGGGTGCCGGGGTTGGGCAAGACTCTTATGGTTCGCAGCCTCGGCGAGATCTTGAATCTCAGCTTCTCACGGATTCAGTTTACGCCGGATCTCATGCCCGCGGACATCACCGGGACCAACATCCTGACAGAAGATGGGTTGGGAAAAAAGGTCTTCGATTTTCAGCGGGGGCCGATCTTTGCTCATGTCGTGCTGGCCGACGAGATCAACCGCGCGACGCCAAAGACCCAGTCCGCCCTGCTTGAGGCGATGCAGGAGCAAAGCGTGACCGTGGGAGGAAGAGTGCATCGTTTGGAGAGTCCTTTCATGGTTCTCGCCACGCAGAACCCGATTGAAATGGAAGGAACTTATCCTTTGCCTGAAGCCCAAGTCGATAGGTTCTTTTTCAAGTTGTTGCTCCGTTATCCCACTCGGGCGGAGCTGGCGCGCATCGCCGATCTCACAACCGCCTCTCCCTCTTCTCCCCTGAGAGAGGTCTTGGATGGTGAGGCGGTTTTGAGGATCCGAAATTGGATCCGTGAGGTCCCGATCGCTGAGGTGGTTAAGGACTTCACGGTTCGGCTGGTCCTCTCCACCCATCCTCAAGGTGAAAACAGTGCTCCCATGGCGCAGAAATACATTCAATACGGCTCGAGTCCGCGCGGGCTTCAAAGCCTTATCCTGGCTGCCAAGGCCCGTGCTCTGCTCTCGGGACGGCCCAACGTTTCTTTTGATGACATCCGCGCAGTCACGATGCCGAGCTTGAGACACCGGATTATTCTCAACTTGGAGGCGGATGCAAGCGGAGTGAGCACAGAGACGGTTTTGACTGAAGCCTTAGAGCGCATTCCGGAGGTTGTGTGAGTCTTGCAAGAGAAGGCTCAGCTTCGTTCCTGGACCCTGATTTTCTTAAGAAGCTAGAGCGGCTCCGGCTCGTTGCTAAGAGACTTTCTTCGGCTGGCCTTAAGGGCGAGCATCCGACGATGCGAAAGGGGTTCAGCCTCGAATTCTCCGACTATAGAAAATACCAGGTCGGCGACGATCTGCGCTATGTCGATTGGAACGTCTACCGCCGGATGGACAAACTCTATTTGAAGCTTTTTACCGCCGAGGAAGAAATGAATGTCTATCTGTTGCTCGATGCCAGCCGCTCCATGGGCGAGGGAGAGCTAAAGAAAATCGATTATGCAAAGAGCATCGCGGCAGCCTTGGGATATATCGGACTCAAAAACCTCGATAAGGTCGGTGCCGCAGCCTTTTCCTCGGGTGTCTTCTCCCCGCTTGCGTTGGGAAGAGGAAGAAAACAAGTCCTTGCTCTTTTCGGCTTTCTGGAGCCCCTTGCGTGCCAAGGAGAGACAAATCTGCAAAGTTCGGTTCATTCCTTTTCTTCCCTGTTTACGCATCCTGGCTTGGTCGTACTACTGAGCGATCTCTTCGATCCGGACGGTTGGCGTGCAGCTCTGCAGGAGCTTTATCGAAGGAAACATCAGTTGTTGATCATTCACATCCTGGGTGAGCGGGAGGCTCAGGTGGAAACTTGGGGAGATGTTACGCTTCACGAAGTGGAGAGCGGGCGCGAGAGAAAGATTTCTCTCGACAGCGATTTGGCTCTCCGTTTCTCCGAGGCGTTTCGAGGCTATTGCGGCGAGATCGAGCTCTTTTGCCGCGATTGGGGGATCGACTATATCCGCACGACCACGGCTCTTCCCTTCGAAGAGTTTGTCCTTCTCACGCTGCGCCAGATGAAAAGCGTGAGGTCGATGCTCTAAATGGCGAGGTTTGAATGATGAGTTTTGAATTCAAAACTCAAAACTGGGAACTCAAAGCTTAGAGGTCAAGAGATGCGTTGGGGTTTTCCGGTTTCTCTTCTTCTGCTCGCGGGGGTGATCCCTCTGATTCTTTTCCTCCACAGCCTCAGACCGAAAGGCGCTCAGGTTCGAACCGCGGTTCTGTTTCTCTGGGAAAAGCTCTTAAGGGAGCGTCCTGTGGGGAAGAAGCTCGGATGGCTGCTGCGCAATCATCTCCTGCTCATTCTGCAACTGCTTGGCGCCGCGCTTCTAGTGGCGGCTTTGGCCGACCCCTCGCTCCTTTATTACGGGGCGCCGGCGGGAAATACCGTAGCGGTCATCGACCTGAGCGCGAGCATGAAGGCGAAGGGTCGCTTAGGCAGCCGCTTCGATGAGGCTCGCAGGGAGCTTCTCTCTCTCATTGATGGCATGGCCTCCGACCAGGCGATGACCCTAGTCGGCGCCGGGCCTGTTCCCGAGGTTTTGGCGCCCTTTACAGGAGACAAATCAAGGCTCAGAGAGCTCGTGAGGACCTTGCAGCCGACTGACGCTCCGGCACCCGTGAAGGAGGCCGTGCTGATCGGCCATTCGTTTTTGCGGCGTGGAAGCGATGACCGAGTAGTCGTTCTTTCCGACACCGCTTTTGAAGGGGCGGAAGAGTTGCCGTGGAACTCCGGCCAACTCCGTTTGATCCGTGTCGATGGCGGGAGCCGGAACGTCGGCATAACCGGTTTCGAGATCCGCCGCTCTACGAACGGCTCGCGGCGCGGCGAAATCATGATCCGGATTAAAAACTTCGCTTCAGACCCGATCGGAGCGGTTCTGGCCTTAAAAATGGGAGAGAGGAGGTTGTTTCAGGAAAAGATCGAGCTCGCCCCGCAGGAAGGTCGAGTTCTCATTTTTCCCTACGAAGGGTCGTTGGAGGGACGGGCCGAGGCCATGCTAGAGATCGACGATGATTTGTCGACGGATAACCGAGCCTTTTTGAGTCTTTCCGAATCACCTCCGATCCGTCTTCTTTATGTTGGAAAGGGCAATCCTTTTCTGGACTATCTCTTTCGTTCGCTTTCTAACATCCGGGTCACCCACGTGGATCGGCTCACTCCCGACACTCTGTTGGCAGAAATTCGGCAATATGATGTTGTGGTCGTCGACGGAGTTCGCTTCCCGCCTGTCACCGAGGGAAATTTCCTCTTTATCAATACCGTTCCTGAAGGGTTGCCGCTCGACGTCATAGGAAAAATTTCACGACCCAGGCTGCTCCCGTCGGCGGTGCGGCATCCTCTGATCGATGGCGTCCGTCTCGATAATCTCCACATCAAAGAGGCGTTGCACCTAATTCCGAGGGCACCAGGAGTCGTCTTGGGAAGCGCCCGAGAGGGGCCGTTGGTTTTTGCTCTTGAGAAAGGAAGGTTGAAAACATTAGTCCTTGGGTTTGATCTTCTCGCTTCTGACCTGCCTCTCAAAATCGCTTTCCCCGTTCTGTTGAGCAATGCTTTGGACTGGTTCTATCCCAAGAGGATTGAGTTTCCAGCAACCAGCGTTCAAGCAGGAAAGCCCTATCCCATGTATCTTCAACCGACGGATGAGCAGGTTGAGGTCGAGACTCCAGCGGGCAAAAGAGAGGTGCTAAAAGCGATCTCCAACCCCTTGCCTTTCGCCGACACCACTAACGCCGGTTTTTATACTTTCAAAAGCAGAAGCCGAGCCGGACAGTTCGCCGTCAACCTCTTCAGCGAAAGCGAATCGCAGATCGCCCCCCGCGTCTCGCTCCCGTTGGTGAATACGGCTCAGACCAAGGCGAGGGATGGGGGCATAGAAACCGGGTTCGCTCTTTGGCCTTCGCTTCTCATCGTCGTTCTTCTCTTGCTCGGAGTGGAGGGCCTTTTGGTTTTCAGAGGGATAGGCGGGCCGATTTACCCGCTGGTTTTTCATGCATTCTCCTTGGCGGCGCTTGCGCTGGCCCTGATCAATCCGAGAATTCTTAAGCCGATGGAGGCTCTGGATGTCGTAGTCAGCGTCGATTTCTCGCGCAGCGTGGGGCAGGAAGGAATGAATCAGACACTTCAGGTTTTGGAGAAAGCTCGGCAAGTCAAGATTCCTGATGGCCGCACCGGGCTATTGTTTTTTGGCCGCCAACCTGCATGGGAGTTCTTCCCACGCAGCGAGTTCCCAACAGGCGATTTCGCTCCTTCCGTAGAGAGAGAAGATACCGATATTCAGTCTGCCCTTCAGGCAGCCCTTGCCCAGGTTAGCGAAGGACGGCAGGGAAAGATTTTGCTTATATCAGACGGTAATGAAAACCGCGGTGATGCCTTCCGGATGGTCCCGCTCCTTCGTTCCCGCGGAGTTCCGGTTTGGAGCTTGCCGGTCCATCCTTCTCAAGGAAGAAACGAAGTCTATCTCAGTGATCTTATCCTTCCTCAGCGAGTGG
The DNA here is from genome assembly GCA_036004365.1 of Binatia bacterium. Classification (GTDB taxonomy): domain Bacteria; phylum Desulfobacterota; class Binatia; order UBA9968; family UBA9968; genus DP-36. Next base: position 6,295 of record DASYRN010000237.1, on the reverse strand, counting down.
ATAGCGGCGAAGGTTTTGAAGTCAGGGCGGCTGTCGAGAGCCAGCAGGATGCCTCGGCTCGCGTGAGACTCTTGCGCGACGGCGTGGTTCAGAGCGAAAGACAACTGAGACTCACGGCCGGGACCCATTGGACAAGTTTCCTCCAGCATTTGAGTGAGCGAGGAAATCATATCTACGAGCTCCTCGTGGAGTCTGCCGATGACACCTTTGCAGAAAACAATCTCCTTCAGGGTATCGTCGGGGTGAAAGGGCCGCCGCGGGTCTTGTACCTCCATGCCCAAGATCGACCGCAGCGCTTTTTCGCCGACGCGCTTTCGGCCCAGGGTTATTCGGTCATTGAGTCGATACCGGACCGACTGTCTCTGTCACTGGCGGATCTGTCTGCGTTCGATCTGTTGGTACTAGACAATGTTCCGGCCTATCGCCTCTCGCAGTCGAAAATGGAGGCGATAGAAAAATATGTCCGCGATCTTGGCGGCGGACTACTTGTGATCGGCGGATCGCAGAGCTATGGAGCGGGCGGCTATTTTCGAACACCGTTGGAGCGGGTTCTTCCGGTGGAGACGCGGCCGCCTTCTCGTCTCGATTTTCCTCATCTCGCGCTTCTCTTCGTTCTGGACAAATCAGGGAGCATGGCAGCAGGCCCTTCTGGGGCGACCAAGCTCGATCTGGCGAAGGCCGCAGCGTTTGCTGCCGCGGATCTACTTAATCCTTCTGATCAAGTCGGGATTCTCACCTTCGACGCGGCTTGGGAATGGCTCCTCCCCTTCCGACAGGTCGGAAAGGGAGAAGTCATCTCCGAGCGCCTCTCTTCGGTTCAGTCCGATGGAGGCACGGATCTGTATAAAGCAATGCTGGAAGCCTACCGCTCCTTGACGACCAAAGACGCGGCGATCAAGCATCTCATTGTTTTCTCGGATGGGCTGACGGACAAGGCGGATTTTAATTCCCTCGTTGAAAAAATGGCCAGCGACAAGATCACCGTCTCGACCGTAGCGATCGGCCAAGACGCGGACCGGGGCTTGATGGCTGCCATCGCGAAGGTGGGCAACGGCAGGGCCTATGTCACGATCGATCCCCAGACCATTCCGCAGATCTTCACCACCGAGACGCTTTTGATCTCGCGCGACCTTTTGATTGAAAAACCGATTTATCCGACACTTGTGGATTCTTCTGGGCCGCTCAAAGGCTTTGTGCAAAAGAGGATTCCTCCGGTTCGAGGCTATGTCTTAACCTATCCCAAAACGAATGCAGAATTGATGATGCGAGTCGATAAAGATCCGCTGTTAGTCTCTTGGCGCCACGGGCTCGGGCGGGTTATCGCCTTTACTTCGGACTTAAGCGGCCGGTGGGGAAAGGAGTGGGTCCATTGGACCGATTTTCCACAGTGGGCCGGTCAGCTGGCTCGAAGCGTGATGCGCAAGGCTTCGGATGATAGAGTGCTGGTAGAATTCCATCCAGAGCAAGACGGCGTGAGAGTTGTGGCTGATGTCCTGTCAAAAGAGGGACGTTTTGTCAATTCTCTCGATTTGCGAGGGAGCTTGGTAGGGCCCGATCAGAAAGCACAGACAACACTCTTCCGTCAAATCGCCCCTGGACGATACGAAAGCCGCTTTTCAAGATCAGAGCGAGGCGTTTATCTGCTGACGATCTTCGAGCAGAAAAAGGACGCTGCTCCCGTTCCAGCCGCCACTGCGTCCTTCGTTGCTCCTTATCCTCGGGAATACCGGGAGCTAAAGGCCAACGCTTCCCTTCTCAGCCGCCTGGCGGAGCAAACCGGGGGCGAAGTGCTCGATCCAGAAAAGCTCGACGAAGGTCTCAAGCGCCTCTTTACCCCCGATCCCGGCAAGGCTCAATCCGCCCGAGAAACTTGGTGGACTTTCTCTGGCTTGGGCCTCGGCTTGTTTATAGTGGGTTTGGCGGCGAGAAGATTGCCGGCCGTGTTCGAAAGATTCGGAAGACGACACTTGTCAGAAAGCCGTCCGGCGATTTAAAATCACTGGGAGTTAGAGAACGCAAGGAGCGTGGGAATTTAAAAAGGTGAAAAAATTATACAGCTCGCAAGATCCGCTTATGATCGGTCATCTGAAGAATGTCCTTGAGACGTCTGGGATTGCCTGCATAGTCAAAAATACGTATCTCTCTAGCGCGGCGGGTGAGATTCCGCCGATCGAGTGCTGGCCCGAGCTTTGGGTGGTACAGGATGCGAGGTATGCTGAAGCTCGCGAGGTTTTGGACAGAGCTTTCGCTCCGCTCCGACCCATATTAAAATCTTGGAAATGTGGAAAGTGTGGCAGAGAAGTCGAGGGTCAGTTTAGCGAGTGCTGGAATTGCGGTAGTAGCCGATTCCACTTTAGAGCAATCTAACACAGGGGATGGAGTCTAAGAACGTATTTTTGGGTCGATGCCATTGTGGGAACTTGGACCTCACCTTCCAAAGCAGTTTGCCCGCAGATCAACTTTCCACAAGGGCCTGCTCCTGTTCGTTTTGCCGGGCTCATGGAGCCCGGAGCACTTCTGATCCAAATGGTCATGTTCGGATTACCGTCCACGATCCGGATCAACTGATACGCTATCGGTTTGGACTCAAGACTGCCGACTTTTTAGTGTGCGGACGATGCGGTATCTATGTTACTGCCGTGTTAACAGCCGCTGATTCCCCCTTTGCAATTGTCAACGTCAACATTTTGGACTGCGCGGAGGAATTTTCGCAGGCTCGCGGAGTGAGTTATGAGGGAGAGAGTGAAGCAGAGCGTATCAGAAGGCGTCGGGAAAACTGGACTCCCGCTGTCGTCACGGTTGCGGCTGCTGCGGAGGCGAGATAGAAAGATGGCCCGGGAGCAGCCCGTGCGGCGTTGCGAGTGGGCCAAGACGGAACTTTCCATTACGTATCACGACCGAGAGTGGGGAGTTCCACTGCACGATGATCGAGCCTTATTTGAATTTTTGATTCTCGAAGGGGCTCAGGCCGGGCTTAGCTGGGAGACGATCCTTAAAAAACGGGAGAACTATCGCCGGGCTTTCGATCATTTTGATGCTCAAGCCATCGCCAATTACAATCAGGCCAAAGTCAAGCGGCTGCTTGCTGATCCTGGGATCATCCGCAACCGGTTAAAGATCGCCGCGGCAATACAAAACGCCGAGGCCTTTTTGGTGGTGCAGGGCGAATTCGGCAGTTTCGACCGTTATATCTGGCAGTTTGTTGATGGAAAATCTAAAAAGAAAGGCTATCGTACGCTCAGGGAGATTCCCGCGCGAACGCCTCAGTCTGATGCGATGAGCAAGGATCTGTCGCGGCGCGGCTTTAAGTTCGTCGGCTCGACCATCTGCTACGCCTTTATGCAGGCGGTTGGGATGGTCAATGACCACTTAGTCGGTTGTTTTAGACGCGCAGAGATCAAATAGCTCTTTGGGGCCTTATGCGGAAACATTTCGGCGGCTGTCATTGCGGCCGGATTAAGTTTGAAGTCGAAGCGCCTGCCGACATTGAAGCACTGGAGTGCAATTGCTCGATCTGCGCCAAGTCTGGTTTCTTGCATCTCATTGTCTCCAAGGCTCGCTTTTCTTTGATTCGAGGAACAGAACATCTGGCGACTTATACGTTTAACACTGGCGTTGCCAAACATCTTTTCTGCAGAGTGTGTGGAGTCAAGTCATTTTATGTCCCGAGATCGAATCCAGACGGCTACAGCGTCAATGGTAACTGTCTCGATCCAGCGACGATTGGCAAAATTACCGTCAGACCATTCGATGGCAAGAACTGGGAAGCCCACGCCAATGAGCTTGCCTCGCTCTCTAAGGAGGCTTAGCTGGAACCGAAAACAAAAGGAGCTAAACATGCCCAAGCCTGCCTCCGAGATTAAAGGTTATCATGCCCACGTCTATTATGATCCGGCTACAAAGGAAGTGGCGGCGCGTGTGCGCGAGGGGTTGGCGCAGTTCAACGCGCGGCTCGGCAGGTGGCACGACGAGCTGGTCGGTCCTCACCTTAAGTCCATGTACCAGGTCGCCTTCGCGCCGGATGAGTTCGGCAAGGTGGTTCCCTGGCTCATGCTGAACCGGGAAGGACTAGATGTCCTGGTTCATCCTGAGACTGGCGACAGCGCAGAGGACCACTTGAGAAGTTCCCTTTGGCTCGGGGAGAAGCTTGCACTCAAAGTCGAGGTATTGCGTCGAGCGGACAGCAGTTCCGCGTAGTCAAAACTACGACCAGAAAAGAAATCGCAATCGTTTGCGCACCCGGCGGCTCAGTCGATTCTTTATTCCAATCCAGATCCCCAGATTGAAGTTGCGAAAAAACCACGCCAGCGAGGTGGAGGTGCTGATCCACGGATGATTGAACTCAAAATCGGCTCGGAATTTTTTTATCTCCAAGGCTTTGCCGAATTTTCGCTTAAAGATAGGGCGGAGACTCAGGGCATGTCGCGACTCAGCGAATAAGATCAGCGTCTGGATTGGGTAGCAGCTCTTATTGCGCGCTATCCTTGTCGCTAGCTCCTCTTCATTCTTCGCCGTGATCTCGACGACGCGCGTAGCCAATTCCTCTTCACCGAGAACGCGATTCGCTAATTCCTTTCTCAGATCCAACTCGGCTGCCGAATTTTCCTCATAGGTCGCCAGAACGAGAACTGTTTGGGGTCTTGAGACCTGCATGGACCTTTGCCACTCTTCCAAAGCCTTTTGCATGGATTTTATCGACGCCTCCGAAAGAGTCGTGGAATCGAGGCAGCCGTAAGGCATGGGCAGTATGACGATATTCGGAATAAGTCGGCCCCCTATTTAGGTCTGTATTGCAATCGGAGATAGGGTGCCTTAGTTTATACACCAAGCTTGTCACGTGACAAAGCGAAATCTAACTGCTAAAAACTCATACTGGATTACTGATGGGCCGTCTCTACCCGGGCGGCGCGGTCTCTTTCATGTTTGCAATCTAGGTTCGCGACAGCTCGATGCCGAGCCTGCCGGTGCGAGTGAGCGGACCGGACTCAGGCTTTCTTCCTTCAGAATCAGGGGGAACATGTCATCCGAAGTTTCCAACAGTGCCAAACGGGAAGTTGTTGTTCATAGATCCGGCTATGTCGCCATTGTGGGTCGGCCGAATGTCGGAAAGTCGACGCTCCTAAACCGGCTTCTGGGCGAGAAGATCGCCATCGTCACTCCAAAACCACAGACCACGCGAAATCGAATCATGGGCATCAAGACTGCGCCCAATTTCCAAGTGATTTTCCTCGACACCCCATGGATCCATCGGCCCCACACGCTGATGAATCGGCGTATGGTCGAAATCGCGCTCAACACGGTGAAAGACGTAGATGTCGTACTCTGGCTGATTGACGCACAGGACGGGGTGCGCAAGGAGGACGCGGATATCGCACAAATGCTGCGCCCGTCCAAAGCGCCTGCTTTGATCTTGCTTAACAAGATCGATGTGATTTCCAAGGGAAGACTTCTCCCGCTCATGGAAAAGTGTTCTTCTCTTCTGCCGGAGAGAGAGATCCTTCCCATCAGCGCACTTCAGGGAGACAACATCGCCCTTCTCCTCGATCGTGTTCAGGGGCTGCTCCCCGAAGGCCCGCGCTACTACTCGGAAGGAGAGATCACCGACCAAACCGAACGTTTCATCGCAGCGGAGATTATTCGGGAGAAGGTTTTTCTTTTGACGCGGGAGGAGATCCCTTACGGCGCGGCGGTCACCATCGATGAGTTCACGGAAAAAGAGGAGAAGGATCTCATTGTGATTAAGGCGACCATTCACGCAGATCGTGAGTCCCATAAACCCATCCTCATCGGCAAAAAAGGGAGCATGCTGAAAGAGATCGGAAAGCAAGCCCGAGAGGAGCTGGAGAGTCTGTTGGGTTGTCGTCTCTTTCTGGAGCTCTTTGTCAAGATCGACAAAGGATGGAGTCAAGATCCGCACGCGTTGACTGAATTCGGGTTATAGGTTGGGTTCATGCATGCAGTTTCTCAAAGTTTCTCATCTCGCTTGCCGGTTCTCGCTTTGGTCGGGAGACCCAACGTCGGCAAGTCCACGTTGTTCAACCGTCTCACCAGAACAAGGAAGGCGATCGTCGATAACCTTCCGGGGGTCACCCGCGACCGCAATTATGCCGAGATGGAATGGTACGGTAAGAAATTTATCCTTATCGACACCGGAGGCTTTGAGCCGAACCCGGAGACAGCGCTCAAGAAGCAGATTCAAGAACAGAGTCGTTTGGCGATAGAAGAGGCCGACGTGATCCTGTTTCTGTTGGACGGTAAGGCCGGCATTAATCCGCTGGATCGGGAGGCTGTCGGC